>JARRKQ010000158.1:0-7917 GCA_037387885.1 Alphaproteobacteria bacterium
CCGCAGGACTTCGAAAGGACGCCGCTATTCCGACAGCCTGCAGGTGGTATTCCTCATCGCTCACTCTGGCGGAGACGTCGACCAGCAATGCCAACTCCAAGTCGACGGACTTGCCACCTTGGGCCAAAGCTGATGGGGCCGCAAGGGCGACCGCGAACACAAAGGCCCAGAGGCGGAGCGACACTCTGGACCAAAGACCAAGGCGCATAACGTTGGACTCCTAGGCAAGCGTGTTTACAGGAGATCGGCATAGGGGCTCGCGCCGAGCTCCACAAGCTGCTTGTCGATTACGGCCGCCATTTGCTTGCCATCAAACCGGCCGTAATGGCCTGGATATACTTGCACGACCGGAAGCCGGCGCATGCGACGAAGGCTATTGATATAACGCATGGTATCGTCGGGTGGCCAGGTGAGCCCATGCGCACCGTCGTCGTACAGCATGTCACTCGTAAAGAGACTCCCCGTTGCGGCTTCCCACAGGGCGACACCGCCAGGCGAGCGGCCGGGCACATGCAGCACCTCGAGCGTTCGGTCGCCGAGATCGATCACGTCGCCGTCTTCCAGAAGTCTTGTCGGCTCCGCCCCGATCATCCGGTAGTCGGCGGCGGAGTACCCCGCATACGGCAAGGCCGACAACATGGCATCCGTCAGGTAAATCGAGGCAAGCGAGCTTTCAACGCTTGGGTCGATCAACGAAGCGGCATCGAGAGGATGGCAAGCGCGCTCGGCAAAGCCGTGCCAACCGCCCGCGTGATCGTAGAAGCAGTTGAGCGCCACGGCGAGGACGGGCTTGTCGGAAATTGTTTCGATGATCGGGGCCAGCGGCACGATCCCGCTGCCTGTATCGATGACCACGTCCCTCTCGGAACCGCGTAGGAACCAAATGTCTCCAACCGCATAGGGGTTCATATGGACTTCGTTGAGTCGGACGAGTCCAGCGGCCTGGGGTTGAACCCCATACCAGACTTCGGCGACCGGCTTTTCCATTCTTTATCTCCATTTACGCATGGGGTGGAGCATTCACTTGACAAAGCCAGCGGCATCTCCCTAGCGTTGACTGACTAGTCAGATAGCGGCTCCAGGATGGAACCTTATCAGTTGTGGCAGTATGGCCACAATCCGGCGCCGTGAACCGCACGCCGAGCATGGATACACCCACCTGGCGGTGCGGTGTAATCGCGCACAGGGAGACCTAAACAATGGACATTAATGAGAAAATCGATGCTTTGCGCTTAGGCAAACTGAGCCGACGGAACTTCAATAAGACACTTGCAGCTGTGGGCGTCAGTTTGGTTGCGACACCGCTGGCGTCGAGACAGGCATGGCCGGCAGCCGAGGACCAGCCAACCTTCTTCACCTGGGGCGGCTACGACGTTCCAGAAGCTTACGGCCCCTACATCGCGAAGCACGGCGAACCGCCTAACTTTGCTATTTTTGGCGGATCGGAGGAAGGGCTGACTAAGATGCGCGCCGGCTACGTGGTCGATTTGGCGCATCCGTGCAACCAGGCTATCCCCCGGTGGATCGCGACCGGACTGTTCCAACCGCTCGACACTAGCAGGCTCTCGAACTGGCCGGATGTGATGCCTGAGCTTTACAACCTCGAAGGCAACGTCGTCGATGGCAAGCCGTACATGGCGCCCTGGGACTGGGGACGAACCTCGATCACTTATCGCACTGACCTGGTCGATCTACAGGGCCAGGAGGAGTCATGGGGTATACTTTGGGACGAGCGCTACAAGGGACGTCTCGGGTCGCTCGCCTCGGCGGGTGATGCGTGGTGGTGTGCCGCCATTTATGCAGGCGTAGACTTCCACGAGTTATCCACCGAGGAGAACTTCAATAAAGTTGCGGAGGTGATGCGCAAGCAGAGGCCGCTCATTCGGACCTACACCGATGATGAAACCACCCTTGAGCAGGCGCTTGCCTCAGGCGAGTTGGTCGCCGCCATGACCTGGGACTCCTCGGCTGTCCTGCTCAAGAGCCAAGGTGTTCCTGTGACTTTTGCAAACCCGAAAGAGGGCGCGCTCACTTGGGTTTGCGGGGTCATGATGCACAAGGATGCGCCGCATCCTGACAAGGCATACGACTTCATCGATGCGATGCTCAGCCCAGAGAGTGGTTATTGGCTAATTAGCGAAAATGGCTATGGCCATTCCAATGCTAAGAGTTTCGATCTCTTTTCAGACGAAGAGCTGGCGGAATTGGGCCTAAGCCGGAATCCCTCAGACGTCCTCAGCGCCGGCAAGTTTCAAGTTCCGCAGACCCAGGAATTTGAGACGGCGATTAACGAGGAATTCGAGAAGATCAAAGCGGGATTCTAGGTTCGAAGGGTCGCCGCTCTGCGGGCTGTGGCGCGGTCTACGCCGCACGACTTGGCGGCGCCACTCCCCGCGGCGGTGAGGTTTCGATTGGCGAGTTTGGCAGGGCAATAGCCGGTGTGACTGAGACGCCCATGAAGTGGCTCCCGCGGCTGCGCGCCCTGTTGATGCGCAGCGAGGCTCTGCGGGGTTATACGCTCCTCTCGCCCACTCTCATCGTAATGGTTTTCAGCATGTGCGCTCCGTTCGCCATCATGGTGGCGATGAGCTTCTGGACGCAGCACGCTTTCGAATTTGATACGAGCTTCTCCCTCGCGAATTACAAGGAGGCTGTTGACAGTCCAGTCTATGAGGCTCTGCTCGTTCGTTCGCTCAAGATTGCCGGTTTCTGCGCAATTGCAACCGTGCTGATTTCGTACCCTATGGCGTACTACGTGGCCTTTCACATACACCGGCGCAAATTGCTCTGGATCATCTTGATGACCTTACCATTCTGGACCAGCTATCTGCTGCGGGTTTTTGCGTGGAAAATTATCCTTGGCTATAATGGGGTCATTAATTCTGGGCTTAAGACAGTTGGGCTGATTGAACAGCCCCTCGACTTCCTCCTTTACAGCCCCACCGCCGTGGTGATCACGCTGGCGCACGCGTGGGCAGCATTTGCGATTCTACCGCTCTATGTATCGTTGGAAAAAATTGACCGCTCGCTACTTGAAGCCGCGGCAGACTTAGGTGATGGTCCGGTTGCGCGCTTTCTGCGCATAACCTTCCCGCTTTCGTTGCCCGGCGTTATCGCAGCTATGTTGATAATTTTTATCCCGACTGTGGGTGACTATGTGACTCCGACACTAGTAGGGGGACCAAATGGATTAATGATGGCGAACATAATTCAGGCCAATTTCGGCAAAGTGAATAATTGGCCGATGGGAGCGGCGCTGGCCGTCGGTATGATGGTCATCGTCGCGGTTATCACACTGATTTACATGTGGGTGACACGCAAAGCGGTGGAACGCATCGCATGAAAGACGTTCCGTACATTAGCCGCCCTAATCGACCGTTAGGCGTTTACGCGATCCTCTATCTCGCGTTTCTCTATATCCCTGTGTTGTTTCTGCCCTTGTTTTCTTTCAATGATTCCCTCTTTATCGCCTTCCCACTTAGAGGCTTCACCACTAACTGGTACCAGCAGATGCTCGCCGACGAGCAGATGCATGCTGCATTGATGAACAGCATCAAGGTCGGTGCAGCCTCTTCGGTTATCGCCACGATCCTGGGGGTGTTTGGAGCGAAAGCGGTGACTCGCTTCCGAATGCCAGGTCAGAAGCCAGTTGTGGCTGTAATCATGCTGCCTCTGGTAATTCCGGAAATCATTCTAGGCGTAGCATTGCTTATTCTGCTCTCGCGCCTTGGCATACCGCTGTCGCTCTACACGATTACGCTCGGCCACATTCTGATATGCGTTCCGTTCTCCATGGCGACCCTGATCACGCGTTTCGAAGGGTTCGACAAATCAATGGAGGAGGCAGCGGCTGACCTTGGTGACAATGCCTGGTGGGCATTCTGGCGCGTGACCGTTCCGATGGTGTTCCCTGGCATACTCGCAAGTCTCCTTCTCTGCTTTACGATTTCTTTCGACGAATTCATCATGGCGTTTTTCCTGGCCAGCACTGAGCCTACGCTTCCGATCTTTATTTGGGGTCAACTACGCTTCCCACAAAAGCTGCCAAGCGTGCTGGCACTTGGGGCGTGCATACTGGTCATATCCTTCGTGGTGGTATTCTTCTCGCAATGGCTTAGCCGCCGAGGCACCTCCGCTCTTCCAGAGGCGGGCGTTTGAGCCATGGCTACAAACAACGCCTATATTCGCATTGAGCAGGTGTCGAAGCGCTTCGGCTCCGTAGTCGCGGTTGACCAGGTCGACGTATCGATTGCCGGGGGCGAGTTCTTTTCGCTCCTCGGTGCTTCGGGCTGCGGTAAGACCACTTTGCTCAGAATGCTGGCTGGTTTCGAATCACCTACCAGTGGGGAGATCTACATCGACGGTGCGGCGATGTCGGGGGTGCCCCCGCACAAACGGCCGACCAATATGGTGTTTCAAAATTACGCTATTTTCCCGCATCTCAACGTGCACCGGAACATCGCCTATGGGCTAAGGAGCGAGAGAGTCACGGGGAAAGAGGCAATCAAGCGCGTTGACGAAGCGCTCGAATTAGTCAAGTTGCAGGGCTTTGGCGATCGACGGTCGAATGAATTGTCTGGCGGTCAACGCCAGCGCGTCGCTTTGGCACGTGCGCTTATCCGACGCCCAAAAGTGTTGCTTTTGGACGAGCCTTTAGGTGCTCTCGATAAGAAACTGCGGGAAGAGATGCAGCTTGAGCTGCGCGCGCTGCAACAGTCTTTGAACATCACCTTTATCTTCGTAACCCATGATCAAGAAGAAGCGATGGCGCTGTCGGACCGGATTGCCGTCATGTCGGGCGGAAAGACGTTGCAGATTTCCACGCCAAAAAAGATTTACAACAATCCAGTTAACGCTGAGGTCGCAAATTTTATCGGGCAAATGAACTTTCTAGATGCGTCGGTCGTGGGACTAGCAAACGGCGAGGCGCTACTCGATGTCGCCGGGTGGGGTCGGCTAAAGGTTTCGTCAAGAGCTGAATACCTGCGATGTGGTGCAAACGTTCTAGCCGCAATCCGGCCCGAAAAACTGAGACTTTCTGATCGCCGCCCCGCAGACAGTGAGAACTGCGTTCAAGGCGTGATCGAGGCCGCAGCCTATCTCGGTGACCGAAGCCACTTCCATGTGGCGGTCGAGGGGAATGACAAGCCGATTGCGGTTGCCGCACAGGAAGTGAGGGTTTCCCCCGGAGAGTCCTTGGATCGGGGAAGCCGGGTATGGATCTCCTGGGCCAGCGATTCGCTTATCTTACTGGATAAAGCCGAAAAGTGATCTGAAGCGAAGGCTTCGTGGTGGGAGCGATTTGGGGGTACGAACGAGCGATGACGATGGCCGACGAAAACATAGATCGCAACAACCGAACCGAGAGTCGAGCAGTACGTCGGCGGCAGCTCATCGAGGCGACGATTTCGTCCATTGCCGAATTGGGGCTTTCCAATACGACCTTGACGTCCGTTACCGAGCGGGCAGGGCTTTCGCACGGGACGATTAATTTTCATTTCAAGAGCAAGGATGTATTGCTCTTAGAAACTCTCTCGTTTTTGGCGTACGAGCATTTTGACAACTGGTCGACAGCCAAGAGAGATGCGGGTCCAGAGCCCAGCAGGCAATTGGCGGCCATTATCGAGGTAGATTTCAAGCCCGAAATCTGTCCCCCGGAAAAATTGTCGGTTTGGTTCTCTTTCTGGGGTCAGGTGAAATACCGCCCGGCCTATTTAGAGAAACACGATAGGTATGACCTGAAGCGTTTCGCCGCAATAGAAGCGCTATGCGAGGAAATCATCCAGGAGGGTGGTTACAGCGATATCGATTCGTATGCGGCGACACGGCGCATCGAATCGCTTATCGATGGCCTGTGGCTCAATATGCTGCTTTATCCGCAGATCGCCGGGCGCGAAGCTGCAAGGGACGACGCCTTCGATTATCTGGCTCTGCTCTTTCCCAAGCATTTCGCGCGCGTAGACTCGATCTCGGCGGCGCGGTGCGGCGCTATCTGACTATCTTGCAAGAGAGAGTAATCGTGCCTCGCGACCCACGCTACGACATCCTGTTCGAACCGATCCGCATCGGTCCTGTCACAGCGAAAAACCGCTTCTATCAGGTGCCGCACTGCTGCGGCATGGGGTTCAACTGGCCTCAGACTCACGCCAAGATGCGCGAGATGAAGGCTGAAGGCGGTTGGGCCGTGGTCTGCACGGAAGAGTGCATGGTCCATCCCTCCTCCGACTACTCTCCGGAGCCCCAGGCTCGCTTGTGGGACGATCATGACGTCAACTACCTCGCCCTCATGGTTGATGCGGTCCACGCCCACGGCGCCCTAGCCGGCGTCCAACTTGCCCATAACGGCGTAGGAGCCCAGAATCTCTGGACGCGGCTCAAGCCGCTGGGACCTTCCAATCAAGCGGGCGTCGTCGGGCTGCCGAGCCAATCGCGCAGCATGGACAAGACGGACATCCGGCAGTTCCGCCGCTGGCACCGCAAAGCGGCTCTGCGTGCCAAGCAGGTGGACGCCGACATAGTCTATGTTTACGCGGGCCACGACTCGACTCTGCTGCATCACTTCCTGCAGCGCCGCCGTAACCAGCGGATCGACGAATACGGCGGGTCTATGGAGAACCGGGCCCGCCTCATTCGCGAGGTCCTCGAGGACACCCAAGAGGCCGTCGGTGACCGCTGCGCCGTCGCCGTTCGCCTAGCCGTCGATGAACTCCTGGGCCCCGAGGGCATCACGGCGGACGGTGAGGGACGGGAAATAGTCGAAATGCTGGCGGAACTCCCTGACCTCTGGGACGTCAACCTGAGTGACTGGGAGAACGATTCCGTCACCTCCCGTTTCGGGGAGGAAGGACGCCAGGAGCCTTATATCGCGTTCGTCAAGAAGGTGACGACAAAACCAGTGGTTGGCGTCGGTTGGTTCACTTCACCGGATACCATGGTGAGTCAAATTCGCCGGAGCGTGCTCGACCTGATCGGCGCGGCGCGGCCCTCGATCGCCGATCCCTTCTTACCCAAGAAAATCGAAGAGGGCCGGATCGAGGCGATCCGCGAATGCATCGGCTGCAACATCTGCGTCTCTGGTCAAAAGACCTTTACGCCCATGCGTTGCACCCAGAATCCGACCGTGGGCGAGGAGTGGCGCCGAGGGTGGCATCCCGAAAAGGTCGCGGCCAAAGGCACGGACGCAAAGGTTCTCATCGTCGGCGCCGGGCCAAGGGGTCTCGAAGCCGCTCGCGCCCTCGGACAGCGGGGCTATCCGGTAACCCTTGCCGAAGCCAGCAAAGAGCTGGGCGGCCGGGTTACGTGGGAGAGCACCTTCCCGGGTCTCGGCGCATGGGCGCGGGTTCGCGACTGGCGGGTCGGCCGGCTCCAGGAAATGGCCAACGTCGAGATATACTTGGACAGCGAACTGGGTGCTAGCGACCTGCTGAAGTTTGGGTACGACCACGTGATCGTCGCGACCGGAGCAACCTGGCGCAAGGACGGCGTTGGAGTGAGTAACGCCTGGCCAGTGCCGATCTCGGACGACGCGCTAGTCTATGTGCCGGAGGACATCTACGCCGGCTCACGGATCGATGGTCCCGTCGTTATCTTCGACGACGATAACTTCTATCTCGGCGGTTTGATCGCCGAAAAGCTGCGCGGCGAGGGGCGCGATGTGACCCTGGTGAGCAGCGAGTCGGTCGTCTCAGCCTGGACCGACCACACATTGGAGCAGCATCGCATTCAGAAGCGAGTCCTGGAGATGGGCATCAAGGTTATCCCCAAGCACAACCTTCTGCAGGTCGAGGGGGGCGCAGTGGAGATAGCTTGCCTCTACACGGAGCGCCGCCAAGTCGTCGACGCGGCCTCGCTGGTCATGATCACCTCGCGCCAGCCCAACAATAAGCTCTATCTCGATTTGATCTGCGATTTTGATGC
>JARRKQ010000159.1:0-5671 GCA_037387885.1 Alphaproteobacteria bacterium
CAAAGATCGCTTTTCCGGTGGGTTCTTGAGCACATCTCCGCTGGAGTTGCAGAAGATGTACGTTGCCTCTCTCCACGATCGTCATTTCATAAGAGGGGCCCCCGAGGCGGAGGCCCCATTTTGCAACACCCTGGTTAAACGTTGCTTTTCTGAGATCACGGCAAGGCTGTCTATTGCATGGCCAACGAGCGCCGCAATTTGAGGTCGGGGCTGTTCCGGTTCTCGATTAAGACAACACTTATTTTGCGCGTCGACGTCTATCTATGCGCCAGAGTCACGCCATCGCACGAAAGCTCGAAACCCTCAGGCAGCTTGGTCGCCCAGTCGCAATAAGCCCCCTCGAGTTTGGCACCTTCGAGGATGGCGTTCGACAGATCGACCTGGTTGAACTCCGCCTCAACCAGCTTCGCGCCCGTGAAGTCGGTTCCGGCCACTACGGCATCCGTGAAGTCAGCGCGAGTCAGGTCCGCATTCCGCAGAACGGCACCAGATAAATTCGCCCCGGTGAAGTCCGTGCCGCTGAGGTCAACGCCAGTCAAGTCGACCTTTGTGAGATCGGCCCCGGCCAGGTCGCAAAAGAGGCAGGGCGCCTGATCGACTTTGACGGTTCGATACTGCGTGTCATCGAACGCGAGAGCGTCGAGCGAGAGAACGGGAACTCCTGTCGCTGCGACCAGCGCGATTACGATTGTTGCAATTCGGCAGTTCATGATTAGGCCCTCCTAATTTGTGCAGTTGTTGTAAAGCCTAAGGGTAGGGGCGTTCTCTCGCCGTATCGGGTCGCGTTATGGCAGGAGGTGTCACCGTTGCAGCAGCCGTTAATTCAGCGTTAAAATTCGAAACTCGGGAACCGGGATCGGTTTCTGGAGAGAGGAGACATCTCGATGGTGTCACTGCGCCTGATTCTCCTCGGTGGCCTAGAAATCCGCGACGACAGCGGCTGTGCGGTTCCGATTGCCGAGTTCAAGGCCGCATTATTGCTGGCCTACCTCGCTTCGCGGCAGGGTCAGGCCCTTTCGCGGGAAAAACTGATCGGACTTCTCTGGGGCGATAGAAACGAGAGCCAGGCCCGCGGCAGCTTGCGCCACGCCATATGGGCCCTGCGCCGGGCGCTAAAAGGAATCGAGCCCTCTCCCCTCCTCGTCGAAGGCGACACACTCGCCCTGAATCCCCTATCCTTCGAAGCCGACGCGGTAACGTTCCAGGAACTTCTCGCTGAAGGCTCACCCCAGGCATTGCAATCAGCGGTTAGGCTCTATGGCGGCGAGTTTCTCGAGGGCGTGCGCGTTCGCGACTCCGCTTTCGAGGCTGCTCTCGCCAGTGAGCGGCAACGTCTACACGAACTGGCGGTCGATGCCTGCACAAAGCTCTTGCATTATCAGCTCGAAGCAACAACGGACCATGCAGCAGCGGCAACGGCCAAGCGGCTGCTGGCAATAGATCCATTACAGGAAATCGCTCATCGAGCGCTCATGGAGCACCACGCGAAGATGGGTCAACTGGGCCTGGCGCACAAACAATATCAGACATGCCGCGAAATCTTGAAGCGAGAGCTGAACGTCGAACCTGATCTCGAAACAGAGCGACTCTTCAATCGTATTCGCCTTTGTCGCCCATGTATGGCGGCCATACAGTCAGGCTCTGCCGATCAATCCAGATCGGGCCGTGGAGGCGGGGATGCGCGGCCTGGACCTAGCGAGTTTGACCGGCAGGCTGGAAAGGGTATTGGCCCAGCGTCGCTCGCGGCCGCCAGTCTAGGGACCTCTGGAAGCGATCCAGCTTTGTTCGAAAATCGCGGGCAGCGGGTTGGCGAGCCTCGCGTTCAGCAGGGGACGATTTGCCTTCGATGTGGGTACAAAAACTCCGCAGAGCAAAAGTTCTGTGGTGAATGCGGACGGCAACTAGCGGTCAGCTGCGCGGTTTGCAGTACTGCGAACGCGCCAAGGCAAAATTTCTGCGGCGAGTGTGGCGCGCCGCTACGAGCCGGTCATGCGCCGCCTGAATTCGCGTCGCCCAATGCCTATACACCTAAATACCTCGCCACTCGGATCCTCACCACACAAAGCGCAATTGAAGGGGAACGCAAGCAGGTTACCGTTCTGTTTGCTGACCTAGAAGGATCGATCGAGTTGGTCAGCATCCGCGATCCCGAAGACGCTCGTAATATCCTGGATCCAATCATCAAACTCATGGTGGATGCGGTCCATCGCTACGAAGGGACCGTGAACCGGGTCCTAAGCGATGGCATCATGGCGCTTTTCGGCGCACCGCTTTCTCACGAGGACCATGCGCTGCGCGCTTGCTACGCGTCCCTCACCATGCAGGAGAGCGTTCAGCAAGTGACAGAGAACATACGTCACAAATATGGAATCAAGCCACAGCTCCGGATCGGCCTTAACTCTGGCGAGGTCGTGGTCCGCGCGATCGGAAATGATCTCTCGATCGATTATGACGCGATCGGCCCCACTACTCTTTTGGCAGGCCGCTTGGAACAGCTTGCCGTGCCGGGAACGACGCGGCTAACTCAGAACACTCTCCGCATGGCGGAAGGCCTGATCAGGGTGAGGCCCTTGGGTCTCGTGCCAATAGAAGGTTTTGCGGACCCTATCGAGATCTACGAACTCGAAGATGCGACGTCGACCCACTCGCGTTTCCAGACGCCCCTTGCGAGAGGCCTGAGCAAGTTCGTCGGCCGCCAGAATGAAATGAATGCGCTCCGTCACGCCCTAGATCGGGCCATTGCGGGTCACGGTCAAGTCTTTGCCCTGGTCGGCGAACCCGGAGTTGGCAAGTCGCGTCTCTTTTACGAGTTTACGCACGAAGTTCGCGGGACCAGCTGTCTGATCCTGGAATGCGGCGCCGTCTCTTATGGCACCGCGACCCCATATCTTCCCGTTATCGACCTGCTCAAGGGGTACTTCCAAGTCAGTAACCACGATGACGCTCGTCGTATTCGCGAGAAGGTAACAGGAAAGCTGTTCACTCTGGACGAGGAGCTGAAACCTGCTCTTCCAGCGCTCCTCGCCCTGCTCGATGTTCCGGTCGAAGATGAAGCATGGTTGGCGCTGGAACCTTCGAAGCGACGTCGACAGACTCTTGAGGCGATAAAGGCGGTCATGTTCAAGGAAAGTCATGTGCAGCCGCTGATCGTAGTTTTCGAGGATTTGCACTGGGTCGATAACGAGACTCTGGCAGTCCTCGACGACCTGGTAGACGCTCTCCCAGCTGCGCCAATTCTTTTGCTAGTAAATTTTCGTCTGGAATTCAGCCACAAGTGGGGAAACAAAAGCTATTACAATCAGAAGCGCATCGAACCGCTTCCGCCGGAAATTGTAACTGAGTTGTTAGACGAGCTGCTCGGGGCAGATATCAAGCTAGCGCAACTGAAGCGCATACTGATCAAGCGGACAGAAGGCAGCCCTTTCTTCGTTGAAGAATGTCTCCGCACACTTGTCGAAACCAGCGTGCTCGATGGCGGCCCAGGCGCGTATCGTCTGACTCGTGATGTCGACTCGATCGAGGTTCCCGCAACGGTCCAGGGTGTCCTAGTGGCCCGGATCGACCGGCTCGCATTGGATGATAAACAGCTGCTCCAGACCGCCTCCGTCATCGGCAAGGATGTTCCTGTCTTATTGCTGAAAACAATTACGGAACTGTCCGAGGAAACCTTGCAGGCTCGCTTGGCTGCACTGCGTGCCGCCGAGTTCCTTCATGAAACGCGCCTTTTCCCGGACGCGGAGTATACCTTCAAGCATGCGCTTACCCACGAAGTCACCTATGGGAGCCTCCTCGAAAAACGACGGCAAGCGCTGCACAAGCAGATCGTGGATGCTATCGAGGAGCTCTATCCCGACCGCATCGCCGAACACGTCGACCGCTTGGCGCATCATGCCGTGCGAGGCGAACTGTGGGAACGGGCCGTGAATTACCTACGACAATCCGGCGCGAAGGCGACCGCTCATAGTGCCTATCGGGAATCCGTCGCTAATTTCGAACAGGCGCTGTGTGTCCTCGATCACCTGCCGAGATCGCGTGAAATCAGTCAGCAGGTGATAGACCTTCGGTTCGACCATCGGAGTTCGCTTCAGGCGCTGGGAGATCACGAGCGTGTATTCGAACACCTCCGGGAAGCGGAAGCATTGGCGTCGGCATTAGACGACAAGGACCGGCTGGGATGGGCCTCGGCATATCTTTGCCAATACCTGTGGTGGATGGGGGACCCTGTACAGGCGGATGCCCTGGGTCGGCGTGCATTAACGATAGCCTGCACACTTAGGGATAGTCCGCTTAAGGCCGCCGCGACGTTCTTCCTAGGGCAAGGTTATTTCAATGTGGGCAATTTTCAGCGCGCCATTGAATTCTTCCGGCGCAGTGTGGCATCGATCAAAGGCGATAGGGCTTATGAAAGACTGGGCTTGACGGGCTTACCATCCGTGCTGTCGCGCGTCTGGCTGGCCTGGGCGCTAGCCGAGCAAGGCGAATTTTCGGAGGCAATGGAACATGCCAAAGAGGCTCATACGATCGCCGAGGCCGCGGACCAGCCCTATAGCCTGGCGGCAGCATACCTAGGTTTTGGACAGGTCCGACTTCTTCAAGGCAGTCTTGGTGAGGCGATACCTATGCTTGAGCGTGCCGCACGACTCTGCCAAGTGTGGAACCTCCGCGTGATTTTCCCAATGGCTGCCGGGTTGCTTGGCCTTGCTTACAGCTTAAGCGGACGGCCGGATGAAGCTTTACCGTTGCTGGAGGAAAGCGAAGCAGATGCTCCGCCCGTCCGAATTTTCGACTCTGCTGCGGCGGCGACAGCACTCGGCACCGGATATCTTCTAGCTCACAAGCTTAACGAAGCCGAAAAGTTTGCCCGACACGCTGTCGAACTGGCCAGCAAGCGCGGATTCCGTGGCTGCGAGGCAATGTCTCTAAAACTGCTGGGCGAGATCAGCACAAGTCGTGATCCCCCTCAACGACGGGCGGCCGAGCAGGACACTCGCCACGCTGTCGCCTTGGCCAACGAACTCGGCATGCGCCCGCTGGTTGCTCATGCAAACCTCCGCCTCGGCCAGCTCTACCAACGTATCGGTGAGCGGCAAAACGCAGAAAAATATATCGCGACAGCCGAGGCGATGTACCGAGAGATGGGCATGTGCGTGGCGCTCGAGCCATTAGGTTCGACCGGATCGGCGTAAAACCAGTTCATAAGGCACAAGTATCTAATGCGGGAACGCTGGGCGCTAGCCGACTTTACCTTAGAATAGACCGATGTGCATCGCAGCGAGTGTTTCGAGTGTCCTCTTTCTGATCCACAAGCAGACATTCGGACACGACGATGCCAGTGGCCGTTTCTGGCCGTTAGCAGCCGTTCGTGCTCGACTCACCCGAGTGGCGGCTATGGGTCACAAACGGACCTTCCTGGCACCCACGCCCAACGTCCGCTCTTGAGCAGCAAGCAGACATAATCCAAGCGAAAGCGGACATCGCGCTTTCGATGTCGGCTATCGGGGGTAAAGCGGACGTTCCGAGCAGGCCCTGAGAACGTCCGACTCTAGCCATTACAGGAAATTCGCGATGCTGATGGCGGTCGAAATTCAAGCCAGAGCTAAATTGAAACAGCCTTGCTTGATTCATATCAAAGCGTTTCAAACCCTGACGTCCTATCCTTTGTCAAAACGAG
>JARRKQ010000160.1:0-5661 GCA_037387885.1 Alphaproteobacteria bacterium
GTCCATGACAGCCCGGACGTCGTCCATTCGCTCATCCATGCTCGGGAGATCGCCCACTCGGTCCGACAAGCCCGTACCACGCTTGTCAAACATCACGACGCGGCAAAACGAACCGAGCCTGTTCAGCCACCGATGGACGCTGGGTTCGTCCCAGTAGTTTTCTATGTGCGATACACACCCCGGGGCGTAAACCAGATTGACCGGACCCTCGCCGAAAAC
Source organism: Alphaproteobacteria bacterium (assembly GCA_037387885.1). Classification (GTDB taxonomy): domain Bacteria; phylum Pseudomonadota; class Alphaproteobacteria; order JAPULJ01; family JAPULJ01; genus DATKZM01. The sequence goes on from JARRKQ010000160.1 coordinate 220, forward strand.
CTGATAAGCAACATGTATGTCACCAGCTTTGGCGTAGCGTGTTTCGGGTATGCTCACAGGGTCCTTCCGGTAGGAAGAGAGGGCAAGACCAGTAGTCTAGATGAGTTGTCCTGCAACTTAAACCGAATTGCCGGATCGACCGCAATTGGCTAGAAGCAGACATTCTGAGGGGTCGGTGATCACGTCCGCTTCATCGATACCTCAGTCACCACATTGCCACGGGATTGACGATCATCTGCACCGCTCCCTTCATGCGTGCTTGGCCTAGCACAAACATGAACTCATGGATGCCCTCGCTGGCCAGCCGACCGGTATTCATGACCTCCAAAATGTAGATACCGTTTTCCTTCAGCAGATGCACATGGCCGTAAAAGATCTTGTCACACTCAGGTGGTGGGAACACATCGACGCCCCACGTATCGGCTCCGACGGCCATGGGGTCGAGTGATGCCATATAGGCCATGGCCTCGTTGTTCAGACCGGGTTCGGCTGATATCCAAGCCGTCGGATCAGACTCCAACTTGGCATCGGTCCAACCCGTGTGAAATAGAACGACATCGCCCTCACGAAACTCGACACCCTGCTTGCTCGCGGCTGCTTTGATGTCCTCCGTGGTAATGACCTGACCGCCGTCCATGGCCGCAACGCCGAAATATTTGGCCATATCAACCATCACACCCCGGCCAATCAGCGGTGGGATGTTATGGATGCCGAGCTTCTTCAAGCCCGTGATATGTACGAAATCAACGGCCTTATTGCAGTTGTAGTAGACGCCGGACTCGCCCAGGTGTCCCAGTCCGTCTATCTGGGGTCCGGTGCCGAACCACAACTGCGCCAGATCGTCATTGTAGACCAGCGGCCAGCCAAAATCTTGGCTGAGATCGCGCCCATTATGCTGCCCAGGCTGCACGATTTGCAGCGAGGTCGCACGAGGGGGGAAAGCCGGCATGTTCGGATCGACTACGATACCGAGCGCATGACTCTGTCCCTCTTTGACCAATTTGGTGGCGGCAAGCACCCTCTCGGGCGTGACATAGTTGGCGGCACCTATTTCATCGTCAGGACCCCACTTTGACGGCTCGCATTCCTGTGCTGAAGCACCGTTGCTCAAAGCGACTGCGATGCTCACTGCTACCGGCGCAACGAACTTGCTTAGCTTTTTCATTGCTACCTCCCTCGAACCACTGACGTGAAATGACTAGCAGACTAACCGAACTATGGGGATGGTTGAACGGGGAACCTCTAATTTCCGGTTGTGGCTAAAAACGGACTCCCGGCGAGCCATCCAAATAGATCCGCTTATGCCCAACCGCGGACATTCAATGCGCGATGTCCGCTTTCGCTCGGATTACGTCTGCTTACCGCTCAGAAGCGGACGTTGCATGTGGCTGCGAGGGAGGTCCATTAGTGACCCTAAAGAGACCAATGGAGTTTACCTCCATTGACCTCCTAAGGCTCAAAGGTCTTCCGGCTCATCAAGAGACATTGGCTGTCGTTGGATCAATTACCTCTTTCACTTCCGTGATGATTGTTGCAGGAAAGCCGCTGAGTTCTGCGTGCTGTCGGATGGCACCCTCATCCTCTGCGAGATAAATGCAGAACGTCTTATTGTCAGCAACGTACGAGTGTTGCCACTGGACCTTGGGTGCGAGTTCTGCGAGGGCCTCATTGGACTTCTTGGCTGCGCCGCCGAGTTCGGGTTTCGACATTGCGCCAACGGACGGAATATCGCGTTCGATAACAAACTTTTTCATGTTGATCTCCTGAGGATGGTTAAGGGTTACATGCCGTGATCATCCTTGACCGCCTTGAATGACGGTCGATCTTCAACGCTACTGCACACCGCAGCGATTTTTGGATGAGTTGCGATCAAGGTCTCGCGATCTGGGTGCCATAGGGTCAGCATCACCAGATAAACGTCCAAGGCGCTAAACCCTGTTGCAACGAAACTAGATTCCCCCTGAATCTGCCCCTCCAGAACACCAAAGAACTTGAGCAAGTCCTGTTCGGCACGCATTCGGATCAGATGGTTAGCGCTTTCATCCGTGGTGAACTGTTCGGGATGCCAAGCACGGCTGAATGTTTTATAGCCATTTGCCGCCATGTAACTGAGCCAGGTAAGAAAAAAGGGGCGCTCGCCGGAATCCGATCCGGGAACCAAATTGGCCTCCGGGTGACGTTCGCCCAACACGATGGTGATTGCGGTCGTCTCCGCCATCAATCGGCCATCCGGCAATTTCAGTGCAGGTATCTGGGCGGCGGGATTTATGGCGAGGTAGGAAGGTTTCAGATGTTCGCCCGCCGCCATGTCGATATGGACCTTCTCAAAAAGTGCGCCAATCTCCAGTAGCATCAATTGAGGTCCAATCGCGCCAGACAAGCGTTCCCAATAGAGTGTGTACATGAGCAATTGACCTTGGCTAAACGAAATCTTGTTCCCGCTTCTTGATACCTTTCACTTACCGCTTATTCCTGCGTCCTGCACGGCATGAGTTCTTTCAACGTCCATAGAAAATCTTTAGTATCTGGATATGAACCTGTCTCACCTGAACGGCTTAAAGGCATTCGAAGCGACGCTACGCGGTGGCAGTTTCACTGCGGCCTCAAGGGAGCTCGGGGTGACGCCCGCCGCGGTTGGCCAACAGGTCAAGTCGCTGGAGATGTTCGTTGGACGCCAGCTTTTTGAGCGCTCGCCGGCAGGAGTTTCGCCAACGCCCCTCGCTCGCCAGGTGGCCGCTAGACTGAACTCTGGGTTTCGTGAACTCGATCAGGTGTTGGTCGAACTGAAAGACGATAGTTCTGCAAAGCGAATCGCGATTACCCTGCCTTCGTCATTTGCAGAGAACTGGTTCACCGCGCACATCGCCGACTTCTACCGGCAACGTTCGGAAATTGATCTTCGACTAGATGCGTCGAATCGCATGGTTGATCTTCTTACCGAGGATTTCCACTTTGCAATCCGGTACTGCGCGAAACCGGCCAAGCAATATAATTTTGTCGACCTGTTCGGGGATGCCGTGCTGCCGGTTTGCTCAACCGCTTTCGCGACCGAGTATGGATTGAACTCGAAAGCCGATGACTTGAAGGAGACGCCGCTTATTCAGCTAGGTCGACGGACGCCTGACCCGGAATGGCCTGATTGGCCGGAGTGGACCTCGCGTTTCGAGATCGCGCTGGGCGCATCGAAAAGCAATATCCAATTGTCACAAGTGAGTTCAGGTATCCACGCGGCCATCGCCGGGCAAGGCTTGGTTCTCGCAGGGATCACGGAGGCGTTTCATGCCTTGAAGGCAGGTCAATTGATTGCGCCCTTCGGCATGAAAAAGCTCTACCAAACGGGTTACAAGTATCGCTTGGTTAGCGTGAAATCGCGAAACTTCTCGCCATTGCAGAGACGTTTTCGGGATTGGGTTCTGCATATCTCTGCCCGATTCAAAGCCGAAACAGAAGAACTGGTCTCGACCGACTAGGATGGCAGCTGTTGGCTATTCCCGGACATCTAAAGCAACACTGCGGAAGGTTCGCTTTGCCCCCAAAAGCGGTCGTTCCGAGAGAGCGCCTTGAATGTCGGCTAATGACCCAACACGGACATTGGGCCGACCAGAGCGCCAATGACAGGAACCGGCCAGAAACGGACAGCGGCCGAGTTCACTTCGAATGTCTGCTTAGAGATCTGAAAGAGGACCATCGAAACACCAGCTGCGGCGTATAGTGATATCTCCTTAGGTGATGTCCGTTTTGCGTTCCGATAGTGGACGTTGAAAGCAACCAACCGAATGGCCGCAGTGGGTCGATTCTTTTCCGTCTCGGCCGAGCACTCTTAGGCGCTGCAGCATCTCTAGATCTCGCTCGGCGCTGATTCGCCGATCTCGACCGCGCCGGTGTCTTGCCATTTCGCGACTGTCTCGGCATCGACGTCATGAACCATTTCGCCCTCGGCGCCTTTATTCTCCTCGATCAGCCAGCATTCGAGTTCGGCCTCGCTTGTGGGGACGCCCCTGGCATGGACGGCCCGGGCCCTATGTTTGCCGGGCGATATCGACTCAGTGGTCCCGTTTATGGTCGTATACTCGACGGTCTGATTGACCCGAAAGATGCTATTTTCGTCCCAGTTCACCTCGGCTCTCCTTACTTAGTCACTTAATTACTCCAGTGAGATTCGCCGGCACGAAGCTAAATGCCGGACAGCGTGTAGGGGTTTTTCCAGCTCTCCAGAATCTTGATGTAGTTGGCGCGCGCAAAAGCGGTGGGGTGCGCGACCCGCTGTTGGCTTAACATGCCCTTCATTTCGCGGACTGTCTGGTAGCCACGACTGCCCATCCAATCGGCCAATCCGCTGACCAAGTCTCCGCAGAATTCAGGACCGTTGCGGAGAAGTGCTGAAGCGGTCATCACCGCGTCCGCCCCAGCGAGGACATACTTGATGACTTCCTGCGGGCTCTGTACGCCGGTTGTCGCCGCGAGCGAGGCATCTACGCGCCCGTACAGCATCGCTATCCAGCGAAGCGGTAGGCGGATCTCCGTCGAATTGCTGAGTTGGAGGCCGGGCACGACGGAGAGCTCTTCGAGATCGAAATCTGGCTGGTAGAACCGGTTAAACAGGACAAGGCCGTCGGCGCCGCCATCGGCGAACCGTTGGGCCATGTGCGCAATGGCGCTGAAATACGGGCTGACCTTGAGGGCGACCGGGACCGAGGATTCCGCCTTTACCGCTGCGAGCGCTTCTAGGTATTGCCGTTCGACCTCCGGCCCGCCTATCTCTGGATCGGCGGGCAGGTAATAGACGTTGAGCTCGACGCCGCTCGCCCCGGCCTCGCACATGAGTCGGGCATAGTCGGTCCAGCCTTCGCCCGTGACGCAGTTGATGCTGGCGATCACGGGGATGTCGACCGTATCAACGGCGCGTCGCAACAGGTTCAGATATCGGTCCGGCCCCGCGTGGTAATCGTCGAGCGAAGGAAAATAGCTCAACGATTCTGCGAAGCTCTCGCTCCCGGCGGCCGTCAGGTGCTCCATCGACGCCATCTCTTGACGCAGTTGCTCCTCAAACAGCGAGAACATGACGATAGCGGCCGCACCTCCGTCCTCGAGCCGCCTGATCCCGTCCAGGTTTGACGACAGCGGCGAGGCCGCGGCGACGACAGGGTGCTGCAGGTCGAGTCCCATGTATCGCGTGCTGAGATCCATCTCGATATCCTCCCGCAGACGGGCCGGGGTCAGCCTCATGGCTCCGCGCGGCCCAGCGCCATCTCCTCATAGATGCTCCATTTCCGCTCAAGCACTATGCTTACAACGAGCTGCGCTATCGCATGCTCAGCCACGCCAATCCGGAGGCCGCCGAGCGGCTCATGGCCAGAGCGCAGGAGGTTCTGGAGCGCAAATGGAGCGTCTATGAGGAGATGGCGCTGGGCCGCGCGGAGCCATGAGGCTGACCCCGGCCCG
>JARRKQ010000161.1:0-5620 GCA_037387885.1 Alphaproteobacteria bacterium
GAAGATGTGCTCAAGGAACTACGCCAGGAAATGACCATCATCCTGGTGACGAATTTGACGCAACAGGCGCGCAGGCTGGCCGATCGGACGGCGTTCTTTCTGACCGGCAGTTGCGTGGAGGTCGGCGACACCGAGGCGCTGTTTGCCGGTGATGTCACAGACCGGCGGACTGCCGACTACATTTCAGGGCGCTTCGGCTAATCACCGGAACCTTGGAAAGTCATTCAGAGGTTCACCATGATGAGCAAAGTCCCGTCGACCGTGACCGAACAAGACGGCCTTGCAATTCGAACCCAGAAACTGAACCTCTGGTATGGCGATTTTCAGGCTTTGTACGACGTCGACCTTGAAATCAAAAAGGGGATCATCACGTCGCTGATTGGACCCTCCGGATGTGGCAAGTCGACCTACCTTCGCAGCATCAACCGCATCAATGAACGGCTTGGCTATGTACGGACCGAGGGTTCCATATCGGTCTTGGGGTTTGACATTTATGACCGCAATGTCGAGCTCGCTCAGGTTCGCAAGCAGGTCGGCATGGTCTTCCAACGTCCGAATCCGCTGCCAATCTCGGTTCGCGACAACGTCCTTTTCGGCTTCCAGCTCCACGCGGCCGGGAGGAAACGGATGCACCGCAGCGAAAAGGACGAGATCGTCGAGGAGGCGTTGCGCCAGGTTTTGCTTTGGGATGCCGTCAAAGACCGATTGGACAAAAAGGCCACTCTGCTCTCGCTCGAGGAGCAGCAAAAGCTTTGTATTGCCCGCCTGCTGCCGGTGAAGCCGCATTTGCTGCTCATGGACGAACCCTGCTCCGCTTTGGACCCCAAGGGTACGGAAGCAGTCGAGGAACTGCTATGGCAGCTACGCGGCCAGTACACCATCGTGATCGTGACTCACAATATGGCGCAGTCGCGGCGGGCCAGCGAGGAGTGCATTTTCATGCTCATGGGCAAGGTCGTCGAGCATGCGGAAACCGCGGAGATGTTCGTGACGCCGGAAAAAGAGGAGACGGCGAACTACATCGAAGGACGCTACGGTTGATCCTTTGCCGGCGGGACCGTGCCTGGCGGCGCAGGCGCGCCGCGAAAGTGGGGCCGCCTCCACCTACATCGAGAGAATTGGACCTCGGTTGGCGAAACCTCGCGGTGTCCCTGGTTGAGTAAGGGGAATTCGACCTACCAGCGGACGCGAATCTCGTGAATAGCTTCTGGCGTGGCGTGCTCGACCGTGAACGAGATGCCGTCGTGATGGATGACCGTCCCTGTGCGCGGGATGGATTGGCCAACATCCAAAAGAAAGCCGGCCAACGTCTCGTATGTACCAGTGGGAAGCTCCAGACCAGTTTCGTCGTTGAAGCGATCGAGCGATAGACGGGCGCTCACCAGGTAGTGGCGCTCCCCGAGTTTGCGTATCCAGGCTGCGCCAGTCTCCGGGGCGTCGAATTCGTCCTCCAGCTCGCCGACGATGACTTCCAGAATGTCCTCGAGCATGACGATTCCCTCCGCCCCGCCGAACTCATCGACCACGACCGCCATAATCCCGGCGCCGCCGCGAAAATCGGATAAAAGCTTCTCGATGCCGATCGACCCGGGAACGAAGTGAGGTAGGCGAATGAACGGCTCGATCGGTTTGTTCGGCTCCTCTTGAAGCAGGTCAAGGGCATTGAGGGTTCCGGTAATTCGGTCGATACGTTCCTCGTAGACAGGCAAGCGCTTGTGCGCGTGCTTGACCGCCAACTGCCGTGCCTCGTCGCATGTCGTGCCACGGGCCACACCGACAACATCGATAAGCGGCACCATGATGTCGGACGCGGTCGTCTCGCCGAAATTGAAGACGCGCCGGATCATCCGACGCTCCACCGGCTGGATGTCGCCCTCAACCGACGACATGTCCATCATCATGGAGATTTCTTCGCGGAGGGTGAACGGGTTGCCGGCCTCGCCGCCACCCAGCACCTTCGCCAGGAGCCGCGTTAGAAAGCTGAAGACGGTCAGGATCGGCAGGAAGACATAGGATGCTCCGCGAAGCACGAAGATGGCTCTCGGCGTGATGATGTCGGCGCGCTGTTGAAACACGCCCTTGGCCACGATCTCGCCGAAAATCCAGATAAGCGGCGCCATAATGACAATCGCAAGCCAAGCGTACTGTTCGCCGAAGAGGCGGATCACCAAGGCAGTGGCCATGGTCGTGTTCAAAACAACAGAAATATTCGTACCCACCAGCGTTGTCGACAGCAGCCATTCCGGTCTTTCGAGCATAGTCAGGGCGAGCCGCGCTCCGCGCGAGCCTCCGGCGGCTTCGTGCCGAAGTCTCATTCGGTCGGCGCTGACCACGGCGATCTCAGAGCCGGAGAAAAAGGCCTCGCTGATGAGGCACACGGTCATGACAAGAAGGGGGATTATGACCTCCATTCATCCCTCCTTCGCGATCGGCAACCCCGCCCCGCCCTGAGGCCGGCTCGGATCGACCGCCTCAACAGAGTCGTCCGAGCCCTCCATCGATTGAGGCGGCGCAATCGATCTAACGGTGACTTCCGCGATCCGACGGTCTGTCACAGAATTGACTACGAATTCATGCTCGCCGATCACGATGCAGCTTTTCTCCCGAGGGATTTCGCCGAATGCATGCAGTAGCATGCCCCCGATCGTCTCCGCTGAATTCGATTCAAGATTAGAACCCAGCATCCGATTGAACTGCCAAATCGTCATGGCTCCGTCGATCCGGTGCTCATCCGTGCCAATCTTTTCCAGGTTGACCGTCCGCTCATGAAGCAATTCCGACGGGCTCAGGATTTCACCAAAAATACACTCAAGAAGGTCTTCCATTGTTACCAGCCCAACCACGCCGCCGAACTCGTCGACGATCACGGCCAGCGATAACTTGCGCTTTCGAAAGGTATAGAAGAGCTCGGCAACCTGTTTCGTTTCCGGCACAAGGTAAGCGTCCCTCACGAAGGCCGCGACTGTCTTCGAACCGCGTGCCTTGTCTTGACTGAGGGGTTCGGCCAGCAGGTCCCGGGCATAGAGCACGCCAATGACCGAATCGCGATTTTTCTCATAAACGGGTACCTTCGTGTGGCCTGTGCGGCGGTAATGACGCATCGCCTCTTCGAACGAACTGCTCGCCGGAAGAAAAGAGATGCGGGATCGCGGTGTCATAACGTCGCGCAAGGTCTTTTCTCCGAAATCGAAGATTCGGTTGATATAGAGTGCCTCTGCACGGTCAAGAACGCCGTCGCCCACCGCTTCTTCTGCCAAGGAACGCACCATGTCTTCGGTGACGATGCTGGCGCGCGTCCGTTCCTTGCCCACGATAAGCGTTATGAAGAAATCTGAGATTTGGCGCACGATCGTACGCAGGGGCGAAATGATCCGCGCGAACAGGTCTATGAAACGACACTGAAAGCCGGCAAAGGCTACGTTGTTCCGGATAGCCAAAGTCTTAGGCGTGATTTCTCCGAGCAGCAAGAGCAGGGGGACCATGATCAACAAGTTGACCCATTTGTTCTCGCTGCCCAGCACGTCAATGACAATGGCGGCCGAGATGACGGAGGCCGATATATTGACGAACTCGTTGCCGATCAGGATGGTGACGATGAGCTGCCGGGGCTTGGAAAGGAGCCGTTCGACGAGCGCAGTTCGAGGATTGCGCATCCGCCGCATTTGCTCCAACTGGAAGGGACTTAAGGAAAAGAGGGAGGTCTCAGAGCTGGAGAAAAACGCGGACAGGGCCAACAAGCAGGCGAAGATAAGAAGCTCCACGACAGTTTGGATTTCCACGGACTTCGGCTCCTAGCCCGACAGTGGCAAGGCCGTTAGTCCGACCTTGGGAGGTCACTCACCGTGTATTCCGGCTCGACGCGAAGCTTGACAGCGGCCCGCTCATTGGCTTCCAGCACGGTGAAGCGGTAGCCCTGCTCGACAACGAATTCCCCTTCTTTGGGGATGCGGCGCAATCGCACAAGGACGAGACCGCCGACGGTATGAAACTCGGTCGCCGGTAAGCTGATCCGCAAGGTCTCGTTCACTTCCGAAATCGGAAGCCGCGAATCCATCAGATAAACGTCCTCGGCGATCTTTTCATACACGCGCCTGCGTTTGGGGAGGTATTCTTCGAAGTCGTAGCCGACGTCGATCTCGCCGACGACCTCTTCGACGATGTCCTCCATCGTAATGATTCCGATCGCGGAGCCGAACTCGTCCACAACTATGGCCATGTGATCTTCGCGGCGGCGCAGCAAGGGGAGCAATTGGTCGATAGTTTGCAGAGGCGATACGTAGAATGCGGGCCGGACAAGCGAATCCAGCGGCTGTTCCGCCAGATTCTTGTCCATGAGGTCCCACGTCGTGAGCGTAACGATACCAACGATGTTGTTGGTACTGGTTTTGAAGACCGGCAACCGATTGTAGCCGTATTTTCGTACCAGGCCGATTGCCGTCTTCGCACTTGCGGTGTGGTCTATGACTGTTGCCTCTGCAATGGGGATCATGGCTTCCGCCACGGTCGTCTCGGCGAAGCGGATGACGCGGCGTATGCGGCTCTTTCCGAAGGCGTCGAGGGCCGGTCCCTGTTCCGCCATGTCAATTACGGCCCGTAGCTGCTCGCGGGTGATGAAAAAAGGCTGGTCGACCTTTCCGCCGCCGACGACACGAGCGGCGATACGGGCGACACGCGAAAACGCGAAGACAATGGGATAAAACAGCCAAGACGCCCACCGAATTGGATAGATGATGATGGGAGTCAGCTCATCGGCCTTCTGTTGATATATGCTTTTCGGCACGATTTCGCCGAGGACAAGGAGGATGGGCGTTAGAATCAGGAATGCGTAGATCTCGCCGTCCCCCCCGAGCAGTCGAATCATTAACAGAGATCCCAGGGTCGTGAGCGTTACGGTGGAGATATTGGTTCCTACCAATGTCGTGCTGAGCAACACATCCGGCGTCCGAAAGAGTTTGAGAGTGAGGTCAGCACCTCGGTTACCCTGTTTCGCTTTGTGCCGAAGCTTGATTTTGTCGGAACTAACCATTGCGATTTCCGACCCGGAAAAGAATCCCTTCAACAGCAAGAAGAACAACATCACGCCGATCGCGGTTAAGACGTCCATTGACTAGTCTCCTTCCCGATCTCGCTGCCGCCGTGAGGCGCTTTCATCCGGGCGCCGTGTCACCGGCTTTGTTGGCGCTGCTGTCGTGCGTGAAGGAAGAACGACAACTTCTGCTGAACCTTCGGTCCCGCATAGCTCGGCCGCGTTGCCCCCTTCACCTATTGCGCCGGCTTGTATCTGTCGCTCCCCTGAACTTGCCGCATGTCTTTGCCCGCCGTTTTCGGTCAAGACCCCAAGTGTCAGATCTGGCTGTTCCGCTGTTTCTGGGAGCGTTACCTCTCCGCTATCCTCAGTTCCCTCTTCCGTCGGCGGGCCTTTGGACACGCGGACTCGAAGTATGCGATGGCCTTCCATCTCGAGGACGGTAGCGATCAATCCGTCCATGGATATTTGGTCTCCGACCACGGGCAAACGGTCCAAGTAGCGGAACACAACGCCGCCGATCGTGGTCATACGCGGATCCTCGACGCCGAAATTTGTCAGATCGTTGAAATCCGTCAGCTTCATGTCGCCTGG
>JARRKQ010000162.1:0-7491 GCA_037387885.1 Alphaproteobacteria bacterium
CCCTTCTGCGGCCGCTCGTAGCGGAACATCGGACCCGTGATGAAAAACTTGAGCGGCAGGTGCTGTTGCAGCCCGCCCGAGATGAACGCCCGCGCCACCGCCGCCGTGCCCTCAGGCCTGAGCGTGACCTGGTCGCCGCCCCGCGTCTGGCGCCGCCGAAGGTCTTGGTGTTCGCGTTCGGGCTCTTGATCACGCCGGGGCCCGGATCGAAATGCCCGCGCTTAGGCGCATTATCGGGTTGGCCGGACTTGGCCTCCCGCTTCTTGGACTTCTGCCCGGCCTTGGCCTTGGCGCGCTGGCGGGCTCTTGCTTTGGTCATGTCAAACTCACCTTTCCGCCGGGCCATGGCTCGTCGCCGGCAATGGGCATTGTCGCCGCAATCGTGTCGATTTGGTGTCGCCTGGGGTCTCTGGCCGGCGCGGGCGTTACTCCGCTGCCGCCGGCGCCTGCTCGGCCTCAGCAGCGTCCGCCGCCTCGATCTCGGCCGCCTTCTTCTCCACCAGCTCGACGAGGTGGTCGACCATGTCGCCGTCGCGCAGCACGTGGTGCTTCTCGCCGTTGATGTAGATCTGGTGGCCCGAGCCGCCGCCGGTCAGGCCAAGGTCGGTCTCGCGCGCCTCGCCCGGCCCGTTGACCACGCAGCCGATCACCGAAAGCGACATCGGCGTGGAGATATGCGCCAGCCGCTTCTCGAGCTCCTCGACGGTCGGAATGACCTGGTATTCCTGCCGCGCGCAGGACGGGCACGAGATGATGTTGACGCCGCGGTGCCGCAGCCCCAGCGATTTCAGGATCTCGAAGCCGACCTTGATCTCCTCCACCGGGTCGGCGGAGAGCGAAACGCGGATCGTGTCGCCGATGCCGGCCCAGAGCAGCGAGCCCAGTCCGATCGAGGATTTGATGGTGCCTGTCGTGAGCCCGCCCGCCTCGGTGACGCCCAGATGGAGCGGATAGTCGCAGGCCTCGGCCAGCCCCTGATAGGCGGCGACGGCGAGGAACACGTCGGAGGCCTTGCACGAGATCTTGAACTCGCGGAAATCGTGATCCTCGAGGATCCGGATGTGGTTGAGCGCGCTCTCGATCATCGCCTCGGGGCACGGCTCGCCGTACTTTTCGAGCAGGTCGCGTTCGAGCGAGCCTGCATTGACGCCGATCCGCATCGAGCAGCCGTGATCCTTGGCGGCCTGCACCACCTCGGCCACACGCGACGCCGCGCCGATATTGCCCGGGTTGATGCGCAGACACGCGGCACCCGCCTCGGCGGCCTCGATGGCGCGCTTGTAGTGGAAATGGATGTCGGCGACGATCGGCACCTTCGAGGCCGCCACAACGGCTTTCAGCGCCTTGGTCGAGTCCTCGTCGGGGCAGGAGACGCGGACGATATCGGCGCCGGCCTCCTCGAGCGCGCGCACCTGCGCGATCGTCGCTTGCGCGTCGGAGGTCAGTGTGTTGGTCATCGACTGGACCGCGATCGGCGCATCGCCGCCGATCGGCACCGGACCCACCATGATCTGCCGTGATTGCCGCCGATATATGTCGCGCCAGGGCCGCACGCTCATCGCAAAGTCACCCGTGTTTCAGCTTGCTTGTGCCCGTTCGCCAGCTTGCGCCGAATCGTATGGCCAATGGCCATCGCGCCGGAGCGTACACCCCGGCGCGGCGCCTCTCAACGAATCTAGGTAGTGCGCGGCTGCGGCGACGACAACCGCGCGGCTCGAAACTAACGGCTGGCGAGCAGCGCGTCGGCGTCGAGGCGGATGTTCTGGCGCACCGCACCGGTCGGACCGAGCGCCGGCAGCACGCGGCCATCGACCACGATGCGCAAACCGCCCGCATTGCCGGCGGTCAGCAGCAGCACGCGGTTCTGCACCACGGGGAACACTTCGCCCGCCTTCAGGATGCGCGAGAACACCATCGTGCCGTCGGTGAGCTGCAGCTTGACCCACGTCGTCTGGGTGGCCTTGAGGACGATCCGCGCCTTGCCCGAAACGGGGCCCGCGGCCTGCGCCAGCTTGGCCTTCTCCGCGGCCTTGCGGCGCGCTTCGAGCGCCGCCGTGTGGCGCGCCACGGCGGCGGCCGTGATTGCTGCCGTCCGCGCGCGCTCCGGGGCGGGGCGATCGGGCGTGGCACGCAGGGCGGCCTCGCTGATCCGGATTCGGCCTCCTTGCCCGGAACCGTCTTGACGGCGGGCTTGGTCTTGGAATCTGTGGGCTTGATCGACTCCTTGCCCGTCGTGGCAATCTTGGACTTGCCCCTGCGTGACTTGGCTGCGGTCGCCTTGCCGGATTTGGCGCCGGCGGTGCTGGCAACAGCGGCCTCGCCGCCGGTCCGTCCCGCCATCACGTACCAACCGCCATAGACGGCGGCGGCCAGCGCCAGCGAGGCGCCGACGACGGCCATGCCGGGGAAGCGGCGTTCGTTTTCCGGGATCAGGAAGTGGAGCTCGGTCTCTTTCTCCAACCCGGCGATCTCGCTGCGGAAGCGCTCGACGATGGCGACCTGGTCGAGGTCGAGCAGCTTGGCATAGGAGCGCACGAAGCCGATCGCATAGGTCGGCCCGGGCAGATCGGAGAAGAGCCCCTGCTCGATCGCTTCGAGGTAATTCTTGCGGATCTTCAGTTCTTCGGCGACGTCGGTCAGACTTAAGTTCTTGTCAGACCTGGCATTTTTAAGCTGGATGCCAATCCGCTCCTCGCGAGCGGTCGTACCGGCCTTTTTCTCGGCCGTCTCTTCTTGGTCTTTTCCTCGACTCCGGTCCGCTGTCGCCATTTCTCGTGCCCTTTATTCGGGCCAGACGCGCGCCACCCTTTTAGGCGAAGACGCTTAGGGTCTTCCGTGAGGGCAAACTCGCCGCCGGCCCCATTGTTGTAGTCGTCTTCGCCTGCCAATGGGTATATCAGCCGCTTGGATGCCCATGCAATCGAAATAGGATTAGGATTTAGATAACGACCCCGTGATCCTTGGCAAAAAATCGTAATTTCGGTCGAAGACTGTGCGCGGCACTGTCGGTGAGCTGGCTCATGTAGGATTGGAGCTCGCCGACATCGAGGCTGAGGAGCATCGCCTTGACCGGCCCAAGCGCCGCCGGAGCCATGGAAAACCGCCGGATTCCAAGGCCTATGAGGGTCATCGCTTCCAGCGGGCGGCCGCCGATCTCGCCGCACAGGGTGAGCGGCACGCCGGCCGTGCGGCATTTGGCCGCGAGGTCCGCCAGCAGCGACAAGACCGGCGGCGAGAGCACATCATAGCGCTCGGCGATGCGGGGATTGCCCCGGTCGGCGGCGAACAGGAACTGCATCAGATCGTTGCTGCCGATGGAGACGAAATCGGCCCGCTCCAGCAGCGCCGGAAGCTGGAACAGCAGCGACGGCACCTCGAGCATCACCCCGACCCTGACCGCGCTCGGCTGCTTCTTCCGCCCTGTGCCGGCGCGCTCGAGCTCGCGGGTCACCATCTCCTTGGCGGCGTCGAACTCCGCCACCTCGGCGACCATCGGGAACATCACGTGGAGCTCGCGGCCGCGCGCCGCCCGGATCATGGCGCGGAGCTGCTGGCGCAGGATCGCCGGCCGGTCGAGCGCGATGCGGATCGCCCGCCAGCCCATCGCCGGGTTCTCCTCCTCCTGCGCCGTGGGAGGCGCGGCCACATAGGGCAGGATCTTGTCGCCGCCGACATCGAGGGTGCGGAAGACCACCGGCCGCGTGCCCGCCACCTCCAGCGCGCGCTCGTAGATCTCGACCTGGTCGTCGACGTTGGGGAAGGACGGCCGCACCATGAAGGGGATCTCGGTGCGGTAGAGCCCGACGCCCTCCGCGCCGGTGTCGTCGAGATGCTGGACGTCGACCAGCAGCCCGGCATTGATGTTGAGCGAGATCGCCACGCCGTCACGCGTCACCGCCGGCTCGTCGCGCAGCGCTGCATAGGCCTCGCGCCGCTTCGCCGCCGCCGCCATGCTCTGGGCGAAGGCAGCCTGCACATCCTCGCCGGGGCGGATGAAGGCGGTCGCGTTGTCGCCGTCGACAATCACCGTGTCGCCCGCCTCGATCCGGTCGAGCGCACCGCTCATACGGCCGATCAGCGGAATATCGAGGGCGCGCGCGACGATCGAGACATGCGAGTGGATCGCGCCCTCCTCCAGAAGTACCGCACGCAGCCGATTGCGGTCGTAGTCGAGCAATTCCGCCGGCCCCATGGCGCGCGAGACCAGCACGATATCGTCGGGCAGGTCGCGCCCCAGCCCCACATTCTCACCGTTATCGCCGGTCAGATGCAGCAGCAGCCGGTTGGTCAGATCCTCGAAATCGCTCAGCCGCTCCTTCAGATACGGGTCGCTGATCTGGCCCATGCGCGCGCGGGTATCGTCCTGCACGCGCTGCACCGCCGCCTCGGCGGTGAGGCCGCCGCGGATCGCCTCGCGGATACGGCCGATCCAGCCGCGGTCCTCGGCGATCAAACGAAACGTCTCCAGAACCTCGCGATGCTCGCCCGGCTGGGCGATGTCTGTCGCGGCGATCAGATCGTCGATCGCCGTGTGCATGCCTTCGAGCGCCGAGCCGAAGCGCTCGAGCTCGATCTCGGCGTCCTCGGCCACCAGGCGGTGGGCAACGGCGCGCGGCTGATGCATCACCGCCCGGCCGATCGCGAGACCCTGATTGAAGGCAACGCCCGTAAGGCGCATCGGCGAGAGCGGATGGGCGCCCCCCGGCCCCAGCTCGTCTGGGCTCACCAGCTCGCCGCCCGCCACCAGCTCGGCCAGCACCATGGCGATCGTCTGGAGCGTCTCGACCTCTTCCTCGGTATAGGCGCGGCGGGTGCGGTTCTGGATCACCAGCACGCCCATCACCCGGCCGCCGCGCAGGATCGGCACGCCCATCAGCGACTGATAGACCTCTTCGCCCGTCTCCGGCCGGTAGGCGAAATTGGGATGCGACTGGGCATCGGAGAGCGCGAGCGGCCGGGCCCGCGCGGCGATGTCGCCGACGATGCCTTCACCGATCTGCAGGCGCGTCAGATGCACCGCCTCGGCTTTCAGGCCCTCGCTGGCGAAGAGCTCCAGCACCTCGCCCGCGCGCATCACATAGACCGAGCACACCTCGGCCACCATGTTGCCGGCGATCAGGCGCACCACCTGGTCGAGGCGCTCCTGCACGTCGCCCGTCGACGCCATCAGATCGCGAAGGCGTTGCAGCAGGCGCCGCGAGGCGCTTATGGCGCCGGTTTCAGCCATGCCCGATCATACCGCAGTTCACTATGGCGATGCCGTACGTCCTTCGAGACGCCCCGCGCTGCGCAAACGAATGCAATACCGGCCGGTGGGGCCCGGTCTGTGTTTCGCTCGGGCCCGCTCCGCTTCGTTGTCTTGTTCATCGGATCAGTCGGCGTCGAGCCCGTAGGCGGTGTGAAGCGCGCGCAGCGCCAGCTCCGTGTATTCCTCGGCGATCAATACGCTCACCTTGATCTCCGAGGTCGAGATCACCTGGATGTTGATCCCCTTTTCGGCCAGCGTCGCGAACATGCGGCCCGCCACGCCGGCATGGCTGCGCATGCCGACGCCGATCACCGAGACCTTGGTCACATCGGCGTCGCTGATGATGTCGCCGAATTCGAGATTGCTGCGCCGGCCTTCCAGCACCTCGACGGCGGCGTCGAGATCGCTCTTGGCAACGGTGAAAGTGAGGTCGGTCGACTTGCCGTCCTCAGAAACGTTCTGGACGATCATGTCGACATTGACGTTGGCATCGGCCAAGGGCCCGAAGATCGCCGCCGCCACGCCGGGCTGGTCGGGCACCTTGATCAGAACAATCTTCGCCTCGTCGCGATTATAGGCAATGCCGCTTACGACCGATTGTTCCACGATTTCATCCTCGCTGACCACGAGCGTGCCATCCGCGTCCTCGAAAGTTGAGCGGACCTGCAGGCGCACATTATGGCGCATCGCCATCGCGACCGAGCGCGTCTGCAGGACCTTCGCGCCCAGCGAGGCCATTTCGAGCATCTCTTCGTAGGTGATTTTATCCAGCTTACGCGCCTTAGCAACGATGCGCGGATCGCACGTGTAGACGCCGTCGACGTCCGTGTAGATATCACAGCGGTCGGCGCGCAGCGCCGCCGCGATCGCGACAGCCGACGTATCCGAACCGCCGCGGCCCAAGGTCGAGATCCGGTTGCCGGGGGCAAGCCCCTGGAAACCCGGCACCACCGCCACGCCGCCCTCCTTCAGAAAGCCTTCGAGCTCGGCCGTCTCGATCTCCAGGATGCGCGCCTTGGTGTGGCTGTCATCGGTATGGATCGGGATCTGCCAGCCCATGAAGGAGCGCGCCTCCAGGCCCAGCCCTTGCAGCGCAATCGCCAAGAGCCCGCTGGTGACCTGCTCGCCGGTGGAGAGCACGACGTCGTGCTCCTTCTTGCCGTGCTCGCGCGAGGCTTCCGCCGCCCAGCGCTCGAGCTGATCGGTCACGCCCGCCATCGCCGAGACCACCACGGCGACCTCGTCGCCCGCATCGTGGGCGCGTTTCACCAGCTCCGCCACGTGCCGGATGCGCTCGAGGTCGGCGACCGAGGTCCCGCCATATTTCTGGACGATGCGCGCCATGCGCCGCTGCCCCCAAATCCAACGCGTATTGTCGGCAAGATCGACAAATAGATGCCGGCCGGTTTCGGTTGCCGGCCGGTCGCGGGGGTATACATACTGGGTGTGGCAATTCCGGCGCAAGCACGCGGCAAGGGTAAGGCGAAGAACAGGCGCAATGATGTCCGAAACAATCTCCAGACAGGATAGCGAGACGATCGCCGAGGGCGCTTCGGTCGATGCCGCGGAAGTGGCGCGTTTCGCAGCGCTCGCCCAGACCTGGTGGGACCCCAAGGGCAAGATGGCGCCCATCCATAAGTTCAATCCCGCCCGCCTCGGCTATATCCGCGACCGGCTGGTCGGCCATTTCGGGCGCGACCCGCAAGCGATCCGCCCGCTCACCGGTCTCCGCCTGCTCGATGTCGGCTGCGGCGGCGGGCTGCTCGCCGAGCCGATGCGCCGCCTGGGCGCCGAGGTTGTCGCCATCGACGCCGCCAGGACCAACATCGAGGTCGCGCGCCTGCATGCCGCGGAAAGCGGGCTCGAGATCGACTACCGCCACACCACCGTCGAGGCGCTCGCCGACGCAAACGAACAGTTCGACGTCGTGCTCTCCATGGAGGTCGTCGAGCACGTGGCCGATGTCGGCGCTTATATCGGCGCCTGCGCCGCGGTGCTGAAACCGGGCGGCGCCATGATCCTCGCCACGCTCAACCGCACGCCCAAGGCCTTCGCGCTCGCCATCGTCGGCGCCGAATATCTGCTGCGCTGGCTGCCGCGCGGCACGCATGATTGGCGGAAGTTCGTCAAACCTTCGGAGCTCGGCCGGCATCTCCGCGAGCATGGCCTCGCCATCGAGGACCTGACCGGCCTCGCCTACAACCCGCTCAACGACAAATGGACGACCGCGCCCCGCGACCTCG
>JARRKQ010000163.1:0-5408 GCA_037387885.1 Alphaproteobacteria bacterium
ATTGAGAGTCCCCCTTCGAGCCAGCCGGCGGCCTGCAGCACGAAATTCGCGCCGGCTAGGATGCCGGCCATCATGCCGTCGGCGGATTCCTGCATGGCCTGGCCATCCGCCACCTTGGCGGCGGTGAGGTGGCCGCCGCAGCGCAAAGGTAGGCCGAGCCGGCGGCACAGCTGGGCGATGGCGAAGGTGGACAGGTTCGCCTCGGGCGTACCGAAGGTGGGCGCGCCGGTCTTGAGGTTCATGGTGGTCAGGAAATTGCCGTAGACCATGGGCGAGCCCGGGCGCACCAATTGGCTGAGCGCAATGCCGGCCATGGCCTCGGCATGGGCCTGGGCGAGAAGCGCCGGCTGGGTCACCGGACCCATGGCGCCGCCGAGGATAAAGGGCGAGACCACGGCGCTCTGGTTGGCCCGGGCGTAGGCCTTGAGGGCGCCCGACATGGTGGCGTCGTAAACCAGCGGAGAGTTGACGTTGACGTTGCCTTGAATGACGCAGTGATCTTCGAGATAGGCATCGCCGAAGACCAAGCGCGCCATGGTGATGGAGTCCTCGGCCCGCTCCGGCGCCGTCACCGAGCCCATGAAGGGCTTGGTAGAATAGCGCAAGTGGGCATAGACCATGTCCAGGTGGCGCTTGTTCACCGGCAGATCAACGGGCTCGCAGATCGTGCCGCCGGAATGGTGCAGCCAGGGCGACAGGTAGGTGAGCTTCACGAAGTTGTGGAAGTCCTCGATGGTGGCGTAGCGCCGGCCGCGCTCCAGGTCGGTGACGAAGGGCGGGCCGTACGCTGGCAGCAGGACCACGTGATCGCCGCCGACCATGATCGACGAGGCCGGATCGCGGCCCTCCATGCGAAAGGACCGGGGCGCTGTCGCGCAGAGCGCCTGGGCGAGCCCGGTGTCGAAGCGAACTCGCTGACCCCTAACCGTCGCGCCGGCGTTCTTGAAGAGCCGCAGCGCTTCCTCGTCATCTCGGAACTCGATGCCGATCTCCCGCAAGATCCAATCGCCATGAGTCTCCAACCGCACTAAGGCGTCCTCATCCAAAAGCTCATAGGTTGGAATCCGACGAGTTATCACGGCAGCAGTCCGAGATGAGCCACAGGCCGCACCTCGAGCCACACGGCCGGCATGACCACCAGTACGTCGGCGGGTGGTGGCAGCCGTGCGGAGATTGGCCCGAAGGTTGGTCAAAAGCACCCCTCACGATCAAAATATTTGAACCACCTCAAGAAATTGGAGTCAGCTTCACGGACAAGCCTTTGCCAATTCCAAGAGAAGGAAGGAAGGCAGCAAACTATGGAATTCCACCGATCTCAATCCAAATGATTTGCACGATCAGTTCAAACTCTTTAGACGATCGGAATGCCCTTCAGGTCCTACGACAGCTTGAGTCTTTTTGAAGCGGTGGCGCGCCATCTGAGCTTCACCGCAGCGGCCGAGGAGTTAAACCTCACCAAAGGCGCTGTCAGTTATCGTATTCGTCAGTTGGAAACGGCCCTTGGGTTTCAGGTCTTCACCCGAGAGCCTCGCGGCATCGCCTTGACCGAGAAAGGTGAGAGGCTTTGGCAGGTTGCCCAGGCAGCTTTCCGCAATCTAGAACGCGAAATTGCTGATCTTCAGGACGAGGGTCACGGGCGCATCACTATTGGTATGGCGACCTACTTCGCATCTCGCTGGCTGTCGCCCCGGCTCATGACCTTTATTTCCCAACATCCTCTTGTTGCGTTGCGATTGCAGCCCTTGGTCGACCTCATCAATCTCAAAGCACACAACATCGACATGGCCATTCGGTGGGGCAAAGGCGATTGGACGGATTTGCAGGTAGAGCCGTTGCTTCCCTGCCCCGCGTTTCCCACGGCCGGAGTGGCGATCGCCGAACGTGTCGCCAAGGTGGGCCTGAAAGCGGCCTTGCCGGATCTGCCCCTGCTACACGACCGCGACGGCAGTCCGGCTTGGCAGGATTGGCATGACGCGGCGGGATTGCTCTATCGGCCCTCGAGAGACGGACTCGTGATCCCGGATCCCAATGTGCGTGTACAGGCCGTGATCGACGGACAGGGCGTCGCCTTGTACGACGATCTGGTGGCCGCGGAATTGTCGGCCGGCCAGCTGTATCAAATCTCGGCCGTTACTCTGAGCGACTACGGCTATTATCTGGCCTATCCGAAGGGCGCCCTTAACAACCCAGACCTTAAGGTTTTTCGGGACTGGATTTTGGAAGAAGCCCGCCCGAATTGAATTGGCGCCCGTGGCCATCCAGGATGGCCTAGACAGCCCCATCCTCGCTGCCGATGTTGTCGGTTATGGACGATCTCCAATCTGAAGATTTCACACTTTACCGGTCGTACGTGAGAAAGCGCTGCTCGGAGTATGCTCTAGTTCTCCGAGCTGTGGGCATCCCCTGTGAGGTTCTCCTGCTAGAGGGCAAGTTTGCGCTGTTGGTTCATGCGCGGGACGCCGACCGTGCTCAGAAACAACTCGAACTCTATTTACGTGAGAACCGGACAAGGTCACCCGCGTTTGATCCTCACCTCGGGGTCAATGACGGGCTGAAGTGTGCATCCTTGTATGGCGTGACTATACTGCTGATCGACCTCCTCCAGCGGTATCAAGCGTTTTCCTTAGACTGGTGGGACGCGGGCATGAGCCACGCCGGTCTTATCCAGCGGGGTGAGTGGTGGCGCACACTCACATCCCTCAGTCTTCACGCTGACTCGCTTCACCTAATTGGGAACCTTGTCTTCGGCACCCTGTTTGGCTTCCTCGCAGGCCAGCGCCTGGGCTGGGGACTTGCTTGGTTCGGCATGCTGCTCGCCGGTGCCCTTGGCAATTGGCTTAACGCGTTAATCCAAGACCCGAGCCACATGTCGATTGGAGCGTCCACTGTGGTCTTCGCGACCTTGGGGATTCTCGTGTCCTGCACATGGAAACAGGGGAAGCCCCGAGTCAGTCGCTGGATGCCGGTGGGGAGCGGGATAGCGTTGCTCGCGTTTCTCGGGATGAGTGGCGAGCGGACAGACATCTTCGCACACGTCGCGGGGTTCGGGTCGGGCTGCCTGCTCGGCGCCCTCATTTGGTTTCTGGAGAACCGTCTAGAGTTTCTGGTGCGGCATCAGCTCGTTTTGGGTTTAGCCGCTGTGACACTCTTCGCCGTGGCCTGGTTTCTGGCTCTTCTGGCGCATGGATAATCAGCGCTGCTGAAATGACGCCCCAAATCGTGCCGGAAGCGGAAGTCGGACGCTGTAGCGTGGCCTAATCCGCCGGCTTGGCCGATTAGGTAGCAGCGGTTTCCGTGGCCTTTCGCCTGGACCTAATATACCGTCTGATATCGATCTTCCTAGTTAAGGCGTTCCCTAGATTGGTTCTTGAGGAGGTTGGAATGCCAACAGACCATTTCAGAAACGTGCCGCCCGAACTATCCGTTCTGGATGGTGCTGAGGTTTTCGTATTGGTCGACAATATTAGCGACGCCTTGTCGTCGGTTCCCGATGGAGTGACGAGTGAGTTCGATATCCTGATGGAAGCCGGCGCTGACAGTTTCTCTGGAAAAGGTTTCTGTTTCGCCTGCTTCGGTATCTCCTTGATGGTGACTGGGCGTATTGGAGATCAACAGCGTAGCGTCTTGTTTGATGGCGGTCCTACCGGTCTTGCAGTCGAGTACAACGCGCCGCGTCTAGGCATCGACATGTCTTTGATCGAGGCCGTGGTGCTATCGCACGGACATATTGATCATGCGGGCGGTTTGCCGGCGGCGCTCGGCCTCATAACAGCGGCGAATGGCGGCAATCGGGTACCCGTTCACGTCAATCCCGAAATGTTTCATCACCGTGGTGAGCGCCTGGACGACGGCGAGATTTATCCCCTTGAGGACATCCCAAGCGTAGAAGCTCTCGAAGATGCCGGCGGCGAAGTCATGAACGACCCCGAGCCGCGCCTTCTCCTCGACGGCATGTTTTACCTCAGCGGGGAGATCCCCCGAACGACTTCTTACGAGAAAGGTATCCCTGTTCAGGTCAAACGAAATGAAACGGGCAGCGATTGGGAGCCCGACCCATGGGTCATGGACGAGCGTTATCTGGCCGTAAACGTTCGGGACAAGGGGATCATGGTCTTTACGGCTTGTTCCCACGCCGGGCTTATCAACGTCTTGAGACATGCTCGGGACAATTTCGCCCCGACACCGCTCTATGGCGTGATGGGGGGCTTTCACCTGGCAGGCAAGATATTCGAGGCGATCATTCCCGAAACGGTGCAAGATCTTCAGGAGTTTGATCTCAAATTAATTGTGCCGGGTCACTGCACAGGTTGGCGCGCGGTACATCGCATGGTCGAAATGTTCGGAGACTCAATCGTTGTGCCTTCCGCGGTCGGTCGTCGCCACGTGTTTTGACGACCCGTTCCACTCCGGCATTGCTGAGATTCGAATGACATATCCCAAGCACTGGAGTTGCCATGTCTGATATCCCGAATTGGCGCATTTCCGGGGATTGGTTCGACAACTGCAGCTGCGCCATCGCGTGCCCGTGCACGTTTGGTCAAGCCCCGGACCACAACCTCTGTGAGCACGTTCTATTCTGGCACATCCGGGACGGCCAATTTGAAGACGTCGAACTCAATGATCTCTCCATTGCGTTGGTAGGAAGTTTCGAAGGGAACATTTGGGACTGCGATGGGCGAGGCCGTTCCGGCAGGTTCATCGACGACCGGGCCAGCGACGTCCAGGCGGAAGCGATTTCGGAGATTTTCAGCGGCCGCGTCGGCGGATGGCCGGAAAAGATTGGAGCGCTTTTCTCACGGGGCCGCGAAGACCTTGGCTTCGAACGGGCCGCGATAACTTTTGAGATTGCGCCCGACCAGTCCCGGTGGGGCGTTGATATTCCAGGTAAGGTCAGGGCCTGGGCGGAGGCTCTGTCCGGACCGACAAGCACCCCCGACGAACCCCCGAGGATGAGCAGCCCGCCAGGATCGGAAACGGGGCCTGGTCAGATCGTTACCTGGGGTAAATCAACAATCTGCAAGGTTGACGCATTCGGCCTTAACTTTTCCTGGACCGTTAGTTCAGCAAAGCACATCCCTTTTGACTGGAGCGGACCGTAAGTTCGGTGACTGGTGAGTGAGGACCGGCACAGAGCCATCTCCGACCTTTCGCTTTGCGTCATTACGCGACCGCATAACTCATCGACTTCCGCTTTCCGATCCCAATACCAGCCTTAGGCAACCGCGCGATACACAAAGCTCGCGCCCCAGAGCAGGAACAGACCTCCCGTGATCAAGCTCAGGCGTCTACCAAGTGGCAGTACCTTTTCTAACAGCACGATTAGCGCCAAACCAATGATCCAATAGAGGTTCATGATGCCGCCGAAGATGAGGATCGCCATGAGGCCCCAACAGCAACCAAGACAAAAG
>JARRKQ010000164.1:0-6324 GCA_037387885.1 Alphaproteobacteria bacterium
CGCCGCCAACCAGAGGGGTCAGGTCTGACTCAAGCGCGTCCGCCTGGCTCTTGGGGTAGACTTCCTTGCCGTCGACATAGAGCGTAAAGGATTTCAGATATTTGGCCTTTTTGGCAGAATCCTCGATTGTCGCCTTGGTCCATTCGTAGAGCGGATAGTCCGCGGTGCCATGCTTCTCAGCTTCCACAACAT
Source organism: Alphaproteobacteria bacterium (assembly GCA_037387885.1). Classification (GTDB taxonomy): domain Bacteria; phylum Pseudomonadota; class Alphaproteobacteria; order JAPULJ01; family JAPULJ01; genus DATKZM01. Next base: position 193 of record JARRKQ010000164.1, read on the forward strand.
AGTCTGCAAAGGCGTCAAACTGACATTTCATTGCCGCGTGATGTTTGCGCAGGATATCTGCTAACGGCTTTAGGGCCGGATCGTCCGGGTGGTTCCGTGCGACCTCTGCAAACGCATCACTCAGATAGATTCTTATTTGGTAGTTCCATTGACTGCTCATGGTCGTCTCCCGAGACGATGTGCTCCTCATGCCCCAACAACAAGCGATGCGCACAGGCGTGAGGCTGCTCGGATTATCGTCTGAGATTGGAAACATTGGTCGTGGAGCATATTTGAAGTCGAGATGTATCATGAGCACGACCTTGAAGCGAACGAATGTGTACATTGGTCGGGCTCTCCCTCGAGAAAATGGAGGTAATCATGTTTGCAACATCGCAAGTTCCCGCGAGCACGGCGCGCGGCGTGCCACTGGCGAAAGCCGGAGTGATGGCGGGTTCGTGCAAGGTGGCGCTATTTGCCATCCCGACAATTCTCGTTGGCGCAGCGCTGACCTACGGTCTGTTGAAGGCATTCGATGTCCGATGGGATGAGTTCAGTCAACGCGCTGCCGATGGGGAATCGACCATGGGATAGCCGGGACCTTCAGTTAGCCGGCGGCAGCGCATGAGCAAGGCCTTCACCAAAGAGACCGAGACCGAGGCGGCGGAGCCGGAAGCCCCGGACCCGTTGCCGGACGGCGTCAAGAACTACGTGACGCCCAACGGGCTGCGTCTGCTGCGGGACGAGTTCGACCACTTGCGTCGGGTCGAGCGTCCCAAGATGGTCGAAGTAGTGGCCTGGGCGGCGGGCAACGGCGACCGCTCGGAGAACGGCGACTACATCTACGGCAAAAAACGCCTCCGCGAGATAGACCGCCGTCTGCGCTTTCTCATGAGCCGCTTAGAGAGCGCCGAGGTCGTGGATCCTGCCCACCAGAAGAACCGCGACCGGGTGTTCTTCGGTGCTCGAGGTGGTGAAGATCGTCTATGAGGAGGAATAAAGGACGAGCGTCGTAGCTACAGGCACCCGGCCGCGTTACGCCATGTTGGCGTCCACGGGTGACGCGATCGAGCGGCTGAGGGAGACCGGCCACCGGCCGCCATCTCCCCTGGCACCGTCCTCAGCCCTATGGAATCATGGCGCCCAGAACCTTGAGTCCTCCACCACGAGCCGCTGCCATGCCGTCTTTCGATATCGTCTCCCGAACCGATCTGGCCGAGGTCGACAATGCCGTGCAGGGGACCTCGCGCGAAATCGCGACTAGGTTTGACTTCAAGGGCTCCAACTGTTCCTTCGAGCGCACTGGCCAAACCCTGACGCTCAAGGCCGATGACGACTACAAGCTCAAGCAGATGCAAGAGCTGCTGCGCGGCTACATGGTGCGCCGCAAGCTCGAGGTTAGCGCGCTTGAGTTCGGCAAACCCGAGCGTGCCTCGGGCAACTCGGTGCGTCAGGTGGTGACCGTCAAGCAGGGCATCGAGCGCGAGCTGGCCCAGCGGATCGTCAAGGAGATCAAGGGCACAAAAATGAAGGTACAGGCGGCGATCCAAGGCGACGAGCTGCGCATCTCCGGCAAGAAGCGCGACGACTTGCAAAAGACGATCGATCTGATCAAGGGCCTCAAGATCGACCAACCGTTGCAATATGTGAACTTCCGCGATTGAGAGGCCGGCGTCGAGAGCGCGCGCCCGGTGGACAATCTCACTTGATCGAAATCACCCGAACCATCGCCGTCGACCCGCGCGAGATCATCGAGAGCTTCATCCGCAGCCCCGGCCCGGGCGGCCAGAACGTCAACAAAGTTGCGACCGCGGTGCAGCTGCGCTTCGACCTTCGTCGTTCTCCCTCCTTGCCTGAGGCTGTCCGCGCCCGGGCAGAGCGCCTGGCCGGTCGGCGCCTAACCAAGGCCGGCGTGCTGGTTATCACCGCCGCCCGCTTCCGCAGTCAGGAGCGCAATCGCGAGGATGCGCTGGCCCGACTCGTCGCTCTGCTGCGCGAGGCGGCCCGGCGTCCCGCTGAGCGCAAGCCGACCCGGCCAGGTGCGAGTGCCAAGCGGCGGCGGCTGGACGACAAGACCCGGCGCGGCACTATCAAGAAGCTGCGCCGGACCGTGTCTGACGAAGGCTGAGGAAGGGCCCCAACGACGGCTCCAATTGGTCTGAGAGAGATCTTTGGGAATGGAAGACGTTGCGAAAGTTGAAGCATAGTGATTATTGACCTTCACCACGGGATCTGCATTTTCTTTTCCTTGTTTCGAGAAGCCGCCAATACAATCCCGTTCTATTCAGAGAACGAGAAACTGTGCTTGCTGACATCAAGAAACCTGGGCTCGCCGAGCTGGAACGGCATCAGCAGGCCGCTTGGCAAACCCAGAGGCTTTACATTTCCGGGCACTCGACTTTCTTTCAGGAGCTTTGGGATCATCGGGCTCCGCCGGCAAATCTGCGTGACCTGCCCGAGCTCCCGCTCTCGGACAAAGCACAGTTGCGGATCTCGCAAGCCAAGCATCCACCCTTCGGCGACTATCTGGCGGCTAGCCGCACGACGGTTAGCCGTCTGCATCGAACATCGGGCACGACAGGGCAGGCAATGAACCTGGCGCTGTCCGCTCGCGATTGTAACATCACGGAGACTGTTGGCGGCCGCTGCCATAGCGCAGCCGGCTTGACGCCCGATCATACCGTAGTGCACTGCCTCAACTACCAGATGTGGATGGGCGGCGTGACGGATCACATGACGCTGGAGCGCACAGGTGCGACGGTGGTGCCGTTCGGGGTGGGCAATACAGAGCTCCTGATCCGTACCATCCGTGACATCGGGATTACGGCAATTTCCTGTACGCCCTCGTATCCGGCGGTTCTGGAGCGCGTGCTGGTCCAGCGATTTCCCGAGATATCTCCCCGTGATCTTGGCTTGAAACTCGGAATGTTCGGCGGTGAACCGGGTCTCGACGATCCGCATTTTCGTGACCGGATCCGTCAGACTTGGGGGATGGAGCCGCGCAATGCCAATTATGGGGTGTCGGACGTTTTCTCCAACTTCGCCGCACAATGCCAGCACGACACGCGTTTGCACTTTCTGGCATCCGATGTGCTTTATCCGGAGTTGATTGAGCCTGAGACAGGGGATCCCCTCGGCATCGAGGCCGGCGCGGAGGGGGAGCTCGTTTTGACGCATCTCGAACGCGATTGCCAGCCATTGGTGCGCTTCCGGACCGGTGACATAGTCGCGATAGATTCGACGGAACCCTGCCAATGCGGTTTTCGGGGTATGCGTTTTCGGGTTGTCGGCCGCAGTGACGACATGGTCGTAGTGCGGGGCTTAAACATGTTCCCGAGCATGGTCGCAAAAGTTATCAACAGCTTCGAGGACCTTTCTGGTGACTATCGGATCGTCCTCGATCGGAAACCACCTCATGATTTTCTTCCGGTGCAGGTCGAACTGGCAAAAGGGCGTCAGGATGCCGGTGGTCTTGCCGACCGCGTTGCCAGCGCGATCAAAACCAATCTTGGCGCCACCGCCAGGGTGAGTGTGGTGCCGGCGGGCAGCTTTCCGATCACCGAAGGCAAGACACGCCGCGTTGTGAGGACCTACGAATGAGCTCCTTCGACTACGAGACCGTTCTGAGCAGCCTCGGCGACAAGGGCGTTCGCACTATTGCGCTCAACAGGCCGGATAGCCTGAATGCGATGAATCGGCAGTTAATAGATGACGTTGCTCAGGCTTTCGACGATGCCAACGCGGACGAGTCGACACGAGTCATCATCTTCACTGGTCAGGGGCGGGCGTTTTGTGCCGGCGACGATCGCAAGGCTCACACTCATCCCAAAAGCGAGGCTGAGGCCGAGCTTTTGGTGGCTGCGATCCAGCGTGCGACTGTTGCAATTGTGTTTGGAGCAAAGCCGGTCGTTGGTGCGATCAATGGTTGGGCGGTTGGGGGTGGCTTCGAATGGGCAATCAACTGCGACTTTCCCATTTGGGGAGAGAGCGCCAAGGGGTTCTTCCCGGAAGTGTCGCTCAACATATTCGTGACAGGGGCGGTGACGTCCTTGTTGCCCGCCATAGTTGGCTTGAACAAGGCACGCGAGATGCTTTTCTTCGGCGAACGCTACAGCGCCACTGAGCTTCAAGAGATTGGCGTTGCTTGGCGCGTCGTATCCGATGCCGAACTGCTAGGTGAGGCCCAGGCCGTGGCAGAGAAGCTAAGCGTCCTCCCATCGCTGTCGACGAGAGCGATGAAGCGGGTTTTGAACCAATGCGCCGCAAGCGATCTGCAACGCGCGCTCCAGCTCGAGACAGAAGCGACCGTCGTGGGATTTCTCGATCCCGAGACAACCAGGCTTCTGAAGAGTTTCTAATACGATCTGCTCGCGCGAAAGACGAGGCATTGATATGGTTTCCTCATCCGGGTACAGCCGATCACCCGAAAGCTTCTTCCTTCACGAGGCCAGCAACGAAGGAGGCAGGACAATATGCCTGACACGCACGCATTTCAGGACATCCAACCACAACACCCACTTGAGCCCCTGACACCTTCGGAAATCTTGAAAGTTGCCTCCATTGTCAAGGCCGAGCCTGGGCTTCCCTCGCCGCTTCTCTTCGAGATGATCGAACTTAAGGAGCCCGAGAAGTCGATTGTTTGGGGCTTCAAGCCGGGAGGCGCCTTTCCGCGTGAGGCGCGGGTCACCGTCTTTCAGTCCGGCGACATTGGCGTCTGGCGATTGGTGGTCTCGCTGGGCGAAGATAAGGTAACTGCGATCAAGCATCTTCCCCGGGCTCGGCCGATGATCCAGCTAGAGGAGTTCCTGGAGATAGAGGCCATCGTGAAGGCCCACCCGGCTTTCATCGCCGCTTGCGAAAAGCGCGGCATCAATGAGATGGAGCGGGTCTGTGTCGATCCGTGGTCCGCTGGCAATTTCGATATCGCGGGCGAGATGGACCGCCACCTTTGTCACACGTTCGCCTGGCTTTCGATCGGCGATGAGGAGAACTATTATGCCCACCCCATCGAGGGCCTGAACGCGGTGGTTGACATCAAGAGCCAGGAAGTCATCAGGGTCGACGATCACGGCGTGGTGCCAATCCCTAGACGGACCTTCGAATACGGCGCGAAGGCGCAGACCAAGGTGCGGGACGACCTCAGACCGATTGACCTAATGCAGCCCGAGGGCGTCAGTTTCCGGCTCGAGGGCCGCCAGCTCAACTGGCACGAATGGAGCCTAGTTATCGGCTTCAACGCTCGCGAATCCCTCACCCTGCATGATATTCGCTATGGTGGACGACCGGTTCTCTATCGCGCTTCTCTAGCCGAGATGGTGGTGCCCTACGGCTCGCCCGACGGTGGGCATTTCCGAAAGAACGTCTTCGACATCGGGGAATACGGCATCGGGAAGCTGACCAACTCGCTGAAGTTGGGCTGCGACTGCCTTGGCTCGATCGAATACCTCGACGCCTGGATGGGCGACATGTACGGCGGCCTCTTTCAGGTCGAAAACGCGATCTGCATCCACGAAGAAGACAGCGGCATACTCTGGAAGCACTGGGATTTCCGCACGGATAAAGCCGAAGTTCGCCGCGCCAGGCGATTAGTGATCTCCTCCATCGTCACGGTTGGCAACTACGAGTACGGCCTATACTGGTACCTCTCCTTGGACGGCACCATAGAATTCGAGGTGAAAGCGACTGGCGTGATCAACACCACCGCCTGCCATCCTGGAAAGCCGAGCAAATACGGCCGCGAGGTGGCACCGGGTATCGTCGGGCAGATCCACCAGCACCTTTTCTGTGTGCGCATCGACCTAGCGATAGATGGCGAAGGGAACTCAGTGGTTGAGTGCAACACGGCCGTGGAGCCTCCCGAGTGTAACCCCTACGGCAATGCCTTCTATGAGGTGGAGACGGTCCTTGCCAGCGAGAGCCAGGCCGGCCGGCGGTTTAACCCGGCGACCCAACGCTATTGGAAGTTCGTCAATCCGAACAAGCGAAACCATGTTGGCGCGCCGACTGGCTACAAGCTCGAGCCGCAGAATTGCATCACGCCGTTCCTTCACCCGGATTCGCCCTCGGGCCGGCGCTCAGCCTTTATCTCCAATCACCTCTGGGTGACCGCCTACGATCCCGAGGAGCGCTATCCCGGTGGTGATTATTTGATGC
>JARRKQ010000165.1:0-5319 GCA_037387885.1 Alphaproteobacteria bacterium
TTGGCCATACCCGAGGCGAGGACGTAGAACCCCTCGTCGTGATCGCCTTCATGGATCAAGTTCTCGTTCGCCTCGAACTTGCGCCAGCTTGCCTGCCGCACGACCTCCCAGAGCTCGACTTCGCTGAAGGTGCGGAAGAAGGACAGCCGCCGCATGGCATTGAAGCGCTCCGCTTCGGTGAGGCCGAGCGTGTCACCCGCCTCCGCGACGAGCAGCGCTTCGAGCCTATTCGCCAGCTCTTCCCAGCTCGCAAAGCGCTGCTCGCGGCTCTTGGCCATTGCGCGCGCAATGATCTTGTCCAGCGCCGGCGGCACGTCGTGGCGATGCGCGCTCGGCGGCGGCGGATCGATCTCGGTGATCTGGTCGATCAGCTCGTTCACCGTCTCGCCATTGAACGGCCGGCGTCCCGTGAGCACGTGATAGAGCACGGCGCCGAGCGAGAAGATGTCGGTCTGGAAGTTCAGCGTCTCGCCCTGGATCTGCTCGGGCGACATGTAGGCCGGCGAGCCGACGCCGAGCACCTGCGTAATGTCGGCACGGTCGACCATCGCGGCGCCGAAATCCGAAATCTTGATGTCGAAATCCTGCGTCAGCATGATGTTCGCGGGCTTCAGGTCGCGGTGCACGACGCCGTTCTGGTTCGCGTACTCGAGCGCCTTGCAGCACTTGAAGCCGATTTCGACGATCTTCGGCACGGGCAGGCGCGACTCCGAATCGCAATGCTTGGCCAGGCTTCCGCCGTCGATGTACTCCATGACGAGATATCGCGTGTCGCCCTCGATGCCCGCGTCGAGAATCGTCGCGATGTGCGGATGGCGCAGCTTGCCGGCGAGCGCGGCTTCGGTCTGGAAAAAACGCTGCTGCAGGCGCGCGGCCTCGACGTCCGCGTCCGGCTTTTCCTCCATCACCTTGATCGCGACCTCGCGCTCGGAGAACGGGTCCACCGCGAGAAAGACCCTTCCGGTCGCGCCCTTGCCGATGAACTGCTCGATGCGGTATTTGCCGACGGTTTCGAGCATGTCGCGGGTCTAGGACGAATTCCGGCGCGTCGGCCGCGAGCAGCCCGCGTCCCTTGGGCGAACCGGCCTAGCTGTTGCCGCGAATCCCATGCAGCCGGAACGCGACGATCGGCTGCAGGAACCCGCGCAGCTGCAACGGCTCCACCGACTCCGTTTCGGCCACATGCGCAATGTCGCGTTCGGTCTGCCCGTCGATGAGGATCTCACCGGCGCGCGCCTCGCCGCAGAGCCGCGCCGCCAGGTTCGGGATATTGCCGATCGCCGCGTACTCCCAGCGGCTCTCGAATCCGATCACGCCCAGGGTCGCCTCGCCCTGCGCGATACCGATGCCGAGCCCGACCGTATGGCCGCGCTGCGCCCAGCTTTCGGCGATCGGCTGGAACGCGCGCTGCAGCTCGAGCGCCATGCTGACCGCCCGCTCCGCAGGCTTGTCGACCGGGACCGGATCGTTGAAGAAGATCAATACGCCGTCGCCCGCGAAATGCTCGAGCGTGCCCTCGTACTCATCGACGATCCGGCCCATCGACGCGTGGTAGGCACGCATCAAGTCGACCACATCGCCGGGGTCCGCGCGATCGGTGAACGCCGTGAACCCGCGCAAGTCGAGGAAGACCACCGTGATATCACGCCGGTGCGGGGCGAGCAGTTCCTCGCCGCCCGCGACGATCGCCTCGGCCACTTGCGGGGCGAAAAAGCGCTTCAGCCGGCCGAGGCGCTCGATCGCCGCAACCTGCTTGCGCACGCGAACCTCGAGCTTCGCGTTCCAATCGCGCAGCTCCGCAGCCTGTTGGCGCACTTCATCCTGCAGCGCCTTGATCCGCAGCAGCGCACGCACACGGGCAAAAAGCTCCGGCCAGTTCACCGGCTTGGAGAGGAAATCGTCCGCCCCCGCCTCGATGCCCTTGAGCCGCTCGGCATAAGGATCGAGCGAAGTGACGAGCACGATCGGCAGCAGCGCGGTGTCCGGCTGCGCGCGCAGCCTGCGGCAGACCTCGTAGCCGTCCAGGCCGGGCATGACGATGTCCATCACCAACAGATCCGGCGGCGAGGTTCGCACGCGCTCGAGCGCCTCCTCCCCCGAGACCGCGGTATCGACCCGGTAGCCCCGCACACGCAGCAGCTCGGCCGCCATTTCGACATTCGCACGCTGATCGTCGACGACGAGAATGTGCGCAACGCGCCCCGTTGCACTGCGCAGCTTGGCTTTCGAGGTGACGGCGACGCTCATTGGTACGGGCGCATCGGCTAGAACACGATGACGCCGCGCGCGTTCTTGCCGGACTCGAGGTCGGCAAAGGCCTGCGGCGCCTCGTCGATCTTGTAGCGCTTGGTGATCAATTCGTCGAGCTTCAGCTTGCCGGCTGCGTACAGGCCGAGCATGCGCGGAAAGTCCTCGCGCGGCCGGGCCGAGCCGAAGTAGCTGCCGGTGAGCGTCTTTTCCTCGAACGGCAGAGTCATCGTGCGCACCGCGGTCGACTCCCCGGGGCGCGCCACGCCGACCACCACCGCGACGCCGCCCTTGCGAATCGCCTTGTACGCCGCGGCCGCCAGGTCGCCGCTGCCCACGCACTCGAAGGCGTAGTCCAGGCCACCACCGGTCATCTGTTTGAGCGACTTGGTGAGATCTTCGCCCGGCTTGGCGACCACGGTGTCGGTCGCGCCGAACTGCTTTGCGTAGCCGAGCTTCGATTCGGCGGTGTCGATGGCGATGATGCGGCCCGCCCCGGCGATCGCCGCGCCCTGGATGACGTTCAGCCCCACGCCGCCGCAACCCCAGACCCCGACCGTCGCCCCGGGCTCGACCTTGGCGGTATTGAAAACGGCGCCCACGCCGGTCGTGACCGCGCAGCCCACGAGCGCGGCGCGATCGAACGGCACCGCGGCGTCGATCTTGACCAGGTTGTCGGCATGCACCACGGCGTACTCGGCCATGACGCCGACGCCCGAAAAGATGTTGAGCGCACCGCCTTTCGCATCCTGCGTCCGCAGCGTGCCGTCAGGCAGGGTGGAGAGCGCCTTGCCCTGCAGGTTGCAAAGCACCGGACGCCCGACGTTGCAGTAATGGCAGCGTCCGCACATGTAGATCCAGTTCGACACGACATGGTCGCCGGGCGCGAACTCGCTCACGCCCGCACCGACCTCGATCACCTCGCCCGCGGCCTCATGGCCCAGGATCAATGGCAGCGGCAGGGCGATGGTCCCGTTGGTCGCCGACAGGTCCGAGTGGCACACGCCGACCGCGCCGATCTTCACCATCACTTCGCCGGCCATAGGAGGTTTGAATTGGACCTCCTCCACGAGCACCGGCTTGTTGAGTTCGCGGGCGACGACCGCCTTCCCCTTTTTTGCCATTCGCGTCAATGCCCCATCCGGACAAACTCAGAATTTACGCGAAGTATAGCCACTTAGGCCAGTCGAGCGCCGAGACCCTTGCCCTGAATCAACGCCTTGTCGCGTGCCGGCACCATCCCCGCGATATGCGATCCGGAGTCCGCCCGCGTGAAACGACGGCCCTCCAGGGCTCTTGGAGCCGCCAGATGGCCCCGCCCCAGGGCGGCCGGCTTAGGGGGCTTGCGCCCCCGGAGCGCGGGTCAGAGGCCGCCGTTGACGATCAGGCACTGCCCGGAGACGTAGTCGCTGTCCGGGCTGCAAAGCAGGTAGACCGAGCCGGCCGCTTCTTCCGGCGTGCCGCCGCGCCCGAGCGGAATCATCTGGTTCATGGCGGCGAGCCGCCCGCCCTGGATCCCGACCTTGACCTTGCGCCCCTGGACTTCGATCTCGCCCGCCTCGCCCTCCTGCAACGGCGTGGTGAGCCGGGTCTGGATATAGCCGAAGGCGACGGCGTTGACGGTCACGTCGTAGCGCCCCCACTCCTTGGACAGCGCCTTGGTCAGGCCGATGACGCCCGCCTTGCCCGAGGAATAGTTCGACTGGCCGGCGTTGCCGTTCACGCCGGACGTCGAGGAGATGTTGACGACCTTGCGCATCACGCGCTTGCCGGATTTGCGCTCGGCATCGACCACCGGGCGGAAGTGCTGCTGGAACGCGCGCAGGATGCGGAACGGCGCGGTGAGGTGCACGTCGATGATCGCGTACCACTGCTCGTCCGACATCTTCTGGATCACGCTGTCCCAGGTGTAGCCGGCGTTGTTGACCACGATGTGACAGCCGCCGAAGGCATCGATCGCGGTGCTGACGAAGCGCTCGCCGAAATCCTTCGCCGTGACATCACCCACGCAGGCCACGGCGCGCCCGCCCTGCTTCTCGATCGCGGCGACGGTTTCCTTCGCCGGCGCCTCGTCGATGTCGTTGATCACCACCGCCGCGCCCTCGCGCACCAGACGGTAGGCGATGTTCTGGCCGATGCCGCGCCCCGATCCGGTGACGATCGCCACGCGTCCGTCGAGCTGTCCCATCTGGCTGCTCTCCCCTGTCGAAAAAACGCACCACTCTAGCCAGTCCGACCCCGCTTCGCCAGACGAGGCCTGCGAAACGAGCGCATCGGCTCGGCCGCAGGGTTGACAGTAAAATCGGGGCTCGCGCAAGACCCCATCGTCGCCCGCCCCGCGGCGGGCGCGCATTTCGTTCAACGCTCGAGGCCAGACATGCTCAATCGCGACAAGTTTTTCATCGGCGGCCAGTGGGTCGCACCCTCCACCAAGGAAACCATCGACGTCCACAACGCGGGGACGGGCGAAGTCATGGGCAAGGTGCCCGCAGGCGGCGAGAAGGACATCCAGGGCGCGGTCGCCGCGGCGCGCGCCGCGCTCGACGGCTGGAGCCAGACGCCGGTGGAGAAACGTGCCGAATACCTGGAGAAGATCTCGGCCGGCTTGAAGGCGCGCGCCGAAGAGCTGGCCAAGCTGATCGCGCAGGAAGTCGGCATGCCGATCAAGCTCGCCGGGCGCATCCAGGCGGGATTGCCGATCGCCAACTTCGCCAACTACGCGAAGCTCGTCAAGGGCTTCAAGTTCGAGGAGACCGTCGGCAATTCGGTCGTCGTGCGCGAGCCGGTCGGCGTCGTCGGCGCGATCACGCCGTGGAACTATCCGCTGCACCAGATCACGCTCAAGGTGGCGCCCGCGCTGGCCGCGGGCTGCACGGTGGTGCTCAAGCCCTGCGAGGTGGCGCCGTTCAACGCCTTCCTGCTGGCCGAGGTCGTCGAAACGGTGGGCCTGCCGACGCGCGTGTTCGACCTGGTCCCCGGCCTCGGGCCGAAGGCCGGGGCGGCGCTGGTGAAGCCCCCCGAGGTCGCCAGGATCTGGTTCACCGGCTCGACGCGCGCGGGCAAGCGCATCTC
>JARRKQ010000166.1:0-5172 GCA_037387885.1 Alphaproteobacteria bacterium
CGAGCCAGCCTTTCACGATCTGGATGCGGTCGATATTGGCCCCATCCGGATCGCGGAGAACACGGATCATGAAGCGTGGAGCGGCGCCTTCGGGTGCAGCATTCAGGTCGCCTCCCATGGGCACGCCACGCTGATAGCCTTGGCGCGCGAAGTCGGGGCGGTGGACCTCGTCTGGCTCGAAGTCCCAGCCAGCGAAGACGCGGACCAGCATGCGCCCGCCCGTGGTGGCATAGACTTCCTTGCGGGCCATCGCGTCCCAGATCGCTTCGCGTGTGTTTTCCCGTGCCCAGACTCCCGCAAGGCCGGCTGCCTGAGATTCCCATGCAAAGACGTCGAGGCTGCCGTCGCCGTCCGGTCTTAGGTCCTGGCTGACGAGATCGTTGTAGCGGTGCTCGGTTGCCGGCTCCGCGCCAACGAACTTGCCGAAAAAATTCTCCTCGCGCGTAGTCGAGAGCGAGGTATGCATGTCGGTCGCACCGATCATGCCGAACTTGAAAGGATTCACTCCCAGCGCCACAGCCTGCTCAAGGCCCAGTTTCAGTGCGCTGCGGGCGTATTCGTGGGGTAGCATCTCGGGTGTCTTCGGGTTGAGCCCGAAGTCGCCCTTGTCCCAAGTGTAGTAGTCGGCGAACTCGTCGTTCGGCGAAAGCATCGGATGCGCCTCGCCATCCCCCTTCGACTGCGTCATCTCATAGATCGGTTCCCAGCGCATCCGGCGCTCGGCATATGCCTCGTCGATCGGCTCGCCGTTCATGCGCTCTACGGCGAACATCAGCCCCTGGCTCAGGTTGCCGTTATGCGGGATCGCGAGCGCGCTGCCGCCGGTTTTCTCCTCATACATCGCCAGGTAGTTCCACAGATCCTCCGGGTCCTGGGAGTCGAAGCTGGAGAAGGGAACGACTGCGCGCGCCTTGTCGGCATTGTCACGGAAGATGACGACTCGATGGAGGTTCCGCAGATCGGGTGTCGACGACCACTCGAAGCCGTGGAAGGCTGTAAAGACTCCCGGCTGGTTATGCTGGTCGACCGCATCGATCGTCCGGTTCCACATCTGCGCCTGCAGCTTGGGGTTCGGCACCGGGTCCTCGTTTCTGGAGCCGAACTCTTTCCAGATCTGGTAGGCGTCCCAGCCTTTGCCCGCCTGCACCAGATCGTGCATCTCCTTGCCTCTGGCGTCGCGCAGCAGCTCTGGGTTCGACTCTTCGATCATCGGAGCGAGGCCGAGATTTTCCGCATGGTCCGCGACGACGAGGAAGTCCAGCGGGCGGATCAGGCGCGCGGGCAGGCCCGTCGAGGAAATTACCTTCTCGCCTTTCGCGAAACGAAGCGCCTCATCGGGGCCGAGCCGGTTGCCGACCATGCCGGCATCCGTCGAATAACTCGTGTGCAGGTGCGTATCGCCCCATAACACCCGGTCCGGATAACGCTGATGAAGGTAGGGCGAGTATTCCTGTCCGCCGATCCTTATGTCCTCGCGATCAACAGCGATGTCCTGGGCAAAAGCGCTGGCGGCCATAAAGGCGGTCAGGGCACTTGTTATCAGCAGTTTTCGGACAACCATATAGCTCCTCCTTGAACCTCCCAAAGTGACCCGTTCTAATGACTTAGCGCATTCAAGTTGCTCCCCCACCATCGCCAAGGAAAGCCGCATACAGTGGTGGATTGCAGAAAACGATACATCCGGTTTCTCTCTCTTTCCCTCGCCCATTGGCGAAATGACCGACCCACCAATAGCTGTCGTCCTGGACGCTGCTTTCGACGCGACCAGGCCGCCGTATTGAGTGGTTTGGGAGAGACCCTTTAGCCCTCCGGCGTGTACCAGATCGGGGAAGTCCAGGCGCGTTCTTGGATCGACGTCGGCAGGCCCTCCGGCACATCAACGCCGAGCTTCACAGCGTCATATGTAGACCAGCGCGGCGTTGGGATCTGCAGGACACGCGCATAGTAAACAGCCGGCAGAGCCGGATCGAATTCGGGATCCGTCCAGGTCACCATCAACTCGGCCGCGCCGATATCGTTGGTGTAGCTGGCGGTCGACACATCGACTGTGTTGCCAACCGGCTCGATCGCGCCAGAGCTGTCCGGCTTCCGGTCGTCCGAGAGCGCCGCGTCATAGATCTTTTCCATCTGCTCGCCGTTCTCGATCCAGCCTTTGACGATCTGGATGCGGTCAAGATTGGCGCCGTCTGCCTCCTTTATCGCCGCGACGAGCAAGGTGGGCGCGCTGCTTCCGGCCGGGGACGAAAGGTCGCCGCCCATCGGCACGCCACCGTCATACGCCGCCTGCAGCCAATCAGCGCCGCTCATGATGTTCTCGGGATAGTTCCAGCCGGCGAACAGGCGCACTTTCAAGCGCGGGCCGGATGTGGCGAAGGTCTCCTTGCGCACCATTGCGTCGAAGATCGCCTCGCGCGTGTTGGACTCCGCCCAAACGGCGGCAAGCCCGCCGCTGCTGAACTCGCGTACCTGCTGTGCAGCGGCCTCCGATACTCCCGGAGGGCCTTCGAGACGATGCTTGGGGTCGTTCTCAAAGCCGAACTTGCCCGTGTAGTTGTCTTCCTCAACTGCGGAGGCGCTGTTGTGGGTATCGCTGTCGCCGATGAAGCCGTACTTGAACGGATTGCCCTTTCCCTCGGCCTGTAGCGCCAACCCGCGGATCAGCGCCTCGCGCATATATCCGCCGACCTTGTGCTCCGGCGGTGTCGCGGTAGAGGCCAGCGTGTAGTCCCATAGCTCGAAGTTTGCGAACTCGTCATTGGGCGAAAGCACCGGCAACGTCTCTGAAGTTCCCTTGATCTGCGTCAGCTCGTAAAGCGGCTCGTTGCGCATCCGCGTCTCGGCATAGGCACCGTCGACGTCGCTGCCGCCATAGGAGGTGCCGATCGGAAACATCAACCCGTCGCTCGCATTGCCGTTATGAGGGACCGCGAGCAACTGCGCGCCGTTCTCGCGCTGCATGTCCATCCAGGCCCACAGGTCTTCCTCCCGGTCGGACTCGATCGCCGAAAACGGGCGGTCGGACACGTTTTCGGTGTCACGGAAGATTACGACCCGGTGGAGATTCCGCCAGCCCGGATTCGAAGTCCATTCGAATCCCGCGAAGGTGGTGAACGCCCCGGGCTCATAATGCTGGTCGGCGATTTCCACTATCTTGCCCCAGACGCTCGTGGCCAGTTCCGGATCGCCGAGAATTGCGTCATTTCTCCGGTTCGAGATGCCGTCGAGAATCTCGGTATATGCCGCAAAGGAAGCTTCAGGATCGTCACCGCTGATCGCGGGTGCAAGCGGATGTTTGCTTACCGGGCTGTCGGGATCAGCCATGAGCGGCAACGCCCCGAGATATTCGGCATGATCGCCGACGGAATACCAGTCGAGCGGCCGCAGGATCTTCAGGTCAGGAGTTCCCTCGCCTCCCGGAATTGCCTCGCCCTTCGCCCAGCGATAGGCGTCGTCAGGACCGGCAATGGCCCCGTTGATGTTGGCGTCGAATGACCACGCTGTGTGAACGTGAAGGTTTCCGAAATAGGCTTCGCGCAGCGGACTGGTTGAGACGTCCTGCGCAGCGCCCGGTGAGCTAAGTGCTAGGGTTAGGAGGAATGCGGTGATCATAGCGCGCATAGTTTGCTCCCGCCGCCGGTTGCCTCGGCTTTCGTTGGTTAAGAACCTACTCTGCCGATTACGAAACTGCCACCGTAATGGATCACTCATTCAACTGTGCGTCGGTGGATGATTTCATCTGGAAAGAGGTGACGCTTGAAGGAGAGCTGGCGCATCGGGCCAGCCAAATGCCGGTCGCACCTCCCTCCCACCCCAGTTTATGTGACAAGACCTTTGGGCTCCTCAAAAGGAAGCGTGTCAACGGTTCTTAGAAGTCAGCTCTCTCTGAAGCTCTTGGTTATGGATTCTGCGAATGGCCGTATTAGATAATCAAGAACCGTCCGCTCCCCGGTCAGGATCATGACATCCGCCGACATCCCCGGCACCAGCTTGACGTCCGGGGCAATGCGTTCCAGCTCGGCCGGATCAATCTCGACCTTGGCCAGAAAGTAAGGTCTACCAGTCTGTTCGTCGACTAACCTATCGGCAGAGATCGAACGCAACGTGCCGAAGATCTGCGGCAGGTTCCTTTGGCCGTAGGCAGGGAAAATTACCCGAGCGGTCTGACCCGCGACGACCGTGTCCATGTCGGTCGGATTGACTTGAGCATCGACAATCAACTGGGCTTCATCCGGTACGAGTTCGAGCAGTGGCTCTCCCGGTTGGACGACGCCGGTGGCAGTGGTCACCTGGACATTCATGATAGTGCCATCCAGTGGAGCGGTAACCACTGTTCGAGCCAGGGTGTCCTTGCGGGCAGGCAGTTGACTTCGAACGGCGGCGAGCTCGGTGCGCACCTGGCTGAGCTCCTCAGCCACTTGTTCGCGCTGCTGTTCTCGGAGAGTGAGAAGCTGCAACCGTGTCTCACCAATCGATTGCTCGTGGCGCGCAATGCGCGCCTGGTTGGCCGCCCGTTCCGCGCGCACGCCCGCCTCCGCCCGTTTGAGCGCCAGAAGCTTCGGCAAGGGGCTCAGACCCTTCTTATAAAGAATCTCGACGCTTTCAATCTCTTGCCGAATCAGCTCAAGCTGCTCGTTCTCAGCAGCGATCACGTCCTCCAATCCCTTTATCTCCGCCTTGAGCTGAAGAATCCTTTGTCCGAGGATCTGCTCTCTGCCCCGAAGTGTAGCGAGCCGGCTCTCGAACAGTCGTGTTTGAGCGGTCAAGGCGGGTTGGAGCACTTCTATGTCTAGATCTTCGATATCCTCTGGCGGCGAGATCGAATCCGCTCCGGCGAGTTCGGCCAGAAGCCTCGCTTCGACGCTGACGAGGTGCGCCAGGCGTTCCCGGAGCTCCTCGAAATTAGCCCGCGCCCTTACGTCTTCCAAAATGAGCAACGGCTGTCCGGCTGTTACCCGGTCGCCTTCGGCTACGTGAATCTCCCGGACGATGCCACCTTCGAGATGCTCCACCGTTTTGCGGTTGCCCTCTGGGCTGACCAGCCCGGGCGCGACCGCCGCACTGGCGAGCGTCGCCAAGGTCGCCCAGGCACCGCCCGCGCCAAAGAACAGGAGGATCACGACGTAGCCAAGCAGCTTGGGGGCCCTAACAGCTTTCGAAAGGGGCTGACTACGG
>JARRKQ010000167.1:0-5072 GCA_037387885.1 Alphaproteobacteria bacterium
ATCCGGGAGACGCCAGGAGCAAGGATTCGCGTCCAAGCACTTGGCGTCTCTCTTTTTTGTCCGATTAGAAGGGCGGGACCGTCCTGTCTCTTTGCTAACGGGGCCGGGGCCGCGTAGGAGACTCGGATGCGGATCGAGGAGTACAGCCCGCGTTGGCAAGAGCAAGTCAGCACGTTGGCCGATCGCGTACTCGGCACGGGGTTCTTCGAGAGTCCGGCTCAGATTGCGCGGGATGCCTTAAGCTGTGTCTTTGTCGCGATCGAAGACAACGATGAAGTTGCCGGCTTCGTTCGAGGCAGGTTACTACCCAAAGGTGGTCTCGATGACTTCTTGGAGCACAAGTTGCCGGATATCCCGGAAGATCTTCGGGCAGCTGACGCCGAGGGCGCACTCGGCGTTATCCAAACAATAGTGGTGGCTCCAGAGCATCGGGGCAAAGGCCTGGGCACCAGGCTGCTGCAAGTCGTGCACGACAAAGTCATTGGGCGTGGCGCAGACAAGCTGATCGTGACCTTCAAGCGAGAGTCACGGGCCGTAAATGTCGACCGATTGATGGAGAAGCTCGGCTTTGAGTTCTGGTTGCGGCTCGAGACGTATTGGAAGCGGCGCTGCGATCTCGGCGAGTTCGTATGTGTTGACCGTGGTGACGCCTGCACCTGCGAAGCGGTGTTCTATCGTAAGAAGGTTTTCTGATCCGTTGGCGGCTTTCACTCTTGGGCTCAACCGGTCGACGCAACACAAGCATTGAACCGCTCTGCTGGTGTCTCGAAGTCTAGCGTCTTTCTAGGTCGTTCGTTAAGTTCGCGGGCGACCCTGTTCAGCTCAGCTTGTGAGTAGGCAGAGAGATCGACGCCTTTCGGGAAGTACTGCCTGAGCAGGCGATTGGTGTTCTCGTTTGCACCCCGCTGCCAGGGGCTGTGTGGATCGCAGAAGTAGACATCGATGTCGGTCGCCACGGTGAAGCGCTTGTGATCGGCAAGCTCCTTCCCCCGATCCCAGGTCAGCGACTTTCGGAGCTCATTGGGCAGCTTTCCGACCTGCCCGATCAGCGCCTTGACCACCGAATGGGTGTCCTTGTTGGCGACCTTGGCAAGCATCACGTATCGCGTCTGGCGCTCGACCAAGGTCACGATATAGCTGTTCGCAGAGCCCGACAGCAGATCGCCTTCCCAGTGACCGGGCACCGCGCGGTCTTCCACCGACGCCGGCCGCTCCCTGATCGAGACCATATCCGGGATCTGCCCGCGCCCGTCGCCCTTGACGCCGGCATGGCGGGACCGGCGGATCGGCCGCCGCGAGCGCAAATGCTCGAGCAGCTCTCGCTTCAGCACACCACGGGCCTGAACGAACAGGCTGCGATAGATCGTCTCGTGCGACACCTGCCAGGCCGGATCACCCCGATAGCTGCGCTTGAGCCAGCCGGCAATCTGCTCGGGCGACCAGTTCCGTTCGAGCTTCCTTGCCACCGCCCGGCACACGCGCGGATGTCTCGCCAGCTTACACAGCTTTGGGCGACGCGACACCGCCCAAGCCCGCTTGTCCGCGCCGGCCGCGCGATAGCGAGCAGGTCCACCGTTGCGATTGATCTCGCGACTGACCGTCGAGGGAGAACAGCCCAGACAGCCAGCCATCGAGCGCACTGACTGGCCGACCGCAATCCCGCGGGAGATCTCCTCACGCTCGGCCAGCGTCAAGGCCAACCGGGAGCGCTTCCTCTCCGCCGGCCGGATCCCACCCGTCGGCCTCAAGTGATTGAATATGCATGAAGACGGCTTGCCCAAGGCCCGGCCAATCGAGGTCAGACCTTCGCCCTTCCGCCAGCGCTCCCACAGCTCCAAACTCTGCGCCGCCGTGAAACCTACGCGTATGTACTTCTTCCTCATCGCAATCACTCCACCTCCGATCGCTAAGGTAAAGTGTTGCGTCCACCCATTGAATCCACCACCCAAAAGCAGACATTGAGCCGGAGATGTCTGCTTTCGCTCGGATTACGTCCGCTACCTGCTCAAGAGCGGACGTTGGGCGCGGATGCCAGGAAGGTCCGTTTGTGACCCACCGCGGACATAGAGCGCCAGAGGCTCAGCGCATGACGAAGGGGTTGCCAGGGGCGGCATCGGACGTATTGATCCAGACGGACTTGGTCTCGAGGTACTCCCGGATCGCCTCGATCCCGCTCTCGCGTCCGAGCCCTGAATGCTTCATGCCACCGAACGGCATCATGTAACTGACCGCCCGGTAGGTGTTGACCCAGACCGTGCCCGCCTTAAGCGCCTTCGCCATGCGGTGGGCTCTGCCGATGTTTTGCGTCCAGACGCCGGCGGCGAGGCCGTAGATGACGTCGTTGCCGATGCGGACGGCCTCCTCTTCGTCGTCAAATCCGATGATTGAGAGCACCGGACCAAACACCTCCTCCTGCGCGATCCGCATGTCATTGGTGACATCGGTAAAGATCGTCGGCTGGACGAATTGCGGCCCCGCATCTGACGGTCCGCCACCCACGATCAGCCGCGCGCCTTCGCCCTTCGCAATCTCGATATAGTCGAGGATTTTGCGGTACTGCGACGGCGTCGTCACCGGGCCGATATTGGTTTCGGGATGCATCGGGTCGCCGATCCGCGCGGTCCGCGCCATGGCGACAAGGCGCTCGGTCAATTCTTCCCTGATCGAGTTCTGGACCAGGAGCCGCGATCCGGCGATGCAGGTCTGTCCGGTGGCAGCGAAGATTCCGGACACGGCCCCAGCGACAGCGGCGTCGAGATTGGCATCGGCAAAGACAATGTTGGGCGACTTGCCGCCGAGCTCGAGACTCACCCGTTTCATGGTTCTGGCCGCCGCCTGATAGATCATCTTCCCCGTTACGTCCGACCCGGTGAAGGTGATTTTGGACACGTCGGGATGCTCGACCAGGGCTGCGCCGACCTCTTGGCCTAGGCCGGTCACCACGTTGAAGACCCCGTCCGGCAGCCCCGCCTGGCGCGTAAGCGCCGCGAATTCCAGCGTCGAAGCCGAAGTGAATTCCGAAGGCTTTACCACCACCGAACAGCCCGCAGCCAAAGCCGGCGCGCATTTCCAGGCGACGAACATCAGCGGCGAGTTCCAGGCCGTTAAGGCGCCGACCACGCCTACCGGCTCGTGCTCGGTGAAGGCGAAATGGTCGGGCTTGTCGATGGGCACGACCCCGCCCTCGATCTTATCGGCGAGGCCCGCGAAGTAGTACCACCACTCGGGATGATAGCGGAGCTGCCCCAGCATCTCGGCCATCAGCTTGCCGTTGTCGCGAACCTCGATCTCGGCCAGCCGCTCGGCATTCTCGGCCACCAGATCGCCGATCCGGCGCATGACCTTGCCGCGCGCCGAAGGAGACATTCCGGCCCAGGACCCCGTTGTCATCGCGCGCCTGGCGGCCGCGACCGCCCGATCTACGTCTTCGGCGGTGCCGCGGGGAACGCGCGCCCACACCTCGTTGCGGTAGGGGTCGACGCTGTCCATCCACGTCCCGCCGACCGGATCGACATCATGTCCGTCGATATAATGGCGATACAGGCTCGCTTGTTGGTCCGCCGACGCCACACCAGTCACCGCCATGATCTCCTCCCCTCGAAGCCTGCGTTCCAAACCCCGATCTCTTTAGATTAGCGGCCAAAGAGAGGGAAATCCATGCGGCGGAGAGAGATCCCGAATGTCCGTGTATGGCTGAGGCTGTTGAAGAAGTCCTTGGATCGGCTCGGATGGCTATGATTCCTTGCTCATGACGGTTGAGCGGAGGGATTGTGGCGATGATGGGTCCGCCTGTTGGTCGACAAGACCGTCTTTTCTATGACTTCGATCTGGAAGAGGTTGTTCCCGCCGATCATCTTTTGCGGAGGATCGACGGGGTTCTGGACCTGAGTTGGCTGCGGGGCGAATTGAAGCCCTTTTACAGCCATCTGGGTTGTCCATCGATCTGCCCCGAGCTGATGGTGCGGATGCTCTTGGTTGGCTACTGCTATTCGATCCGCTCGGATCGTCGTTTGTGCGATGAGGTGACGGCGAACCTGGTTTACCGCTGGTTCTGCGGTCTGGGGCTGGAGGACAAGGTTCCCCATCATTCGAGTTTCTCGGTCAACCGCCACGGCCGGTTCTGTGAGAGCGACATCCTGCGCACGGTCTTCGAGGAGGTTGTGTGCAGTTGCATGGCTGCGGGCCTGGTCGGCGGCGAGGGCTTCGCCGTAGACGCCACGGTGATCGAGGCCAATGCTAGCCGCTTCCAGCGTGTCGAGGGTTCAGAGGTTGACTGGACGCCGGAGCAACAGGCGAAGCGTCCGGTTCAGGAGTACCTGGTGGCGCTGGAGAGCGAGAACCCACCGATCAACCCCGATCAGCCGCCCAAGGCCATGTCGCCCAGCGACCCGGCGGCGGCTTGGACCACCCGTGGGCGTCACAAGGTCATGTTCGGCTATAGCCTGAATTATCTTATCGACATGGAGGCGCCCATCATCGTCGATGTCGAGGCGACGCCGACGCGCATCTCCAAGGAGGTCGAGGCTGCCGAGACGATGGTGGAACGCACGGAAGAGCGCTTCGCCCTCAAGCCCGATCATATGGCTGGCGATGTTGCCTATGGGACGGGCGGGTTACTCGGTTGGCTGGTCGATCGCAAAATCGATCCGCATATCCCCGTCTGGGACAAGAGCGCACGCGATGACGGCACCTTCTCACGTTCGGATTTCACCTACGACAAGGACAACAATCTCTATGTCTGTCCCGGTGGTAAGAGCCTCAAGACAACCGGGAGAGTTCATGGGGGCAGAACGATTTACTATCGAGCCAGCAAGCGCGATTGCGAAGTTTGCCCTCTGAAGCCACACTGCTGTCCCAAGACACCGCAGCGCCGGATCCCGCGTGACGTGGACCAGGACGCCCGAGATTACACCCAAGCCTTGATGGCTACCAAGGCCTATGCGGCGTCCCGCGAAGAGCGCAAAAAGATCGAGACGCTCTTTGGCGAGGTCAAACACCTCCTCTCGCGGGTGAGGCTCAGATTGCGCGGGCTGTCAGGAGCGCGCGACGAATTCTTGCTGATCGCCACCGTC
>JARRKQ010000168.1:0-6742 GCA_037387885.1 Alphaproteobacteria bacterium
CAGCCGTTACGCCTACAACGTCTCTGCCGTTACCAATTTGTCCCTCTGCCGGTTTGAGCGGCCGAAATACCTTGCTCTCATTGATCGCTTTCCGAAACTCGAGCGCCGGCTACTCGGTATGGCGAGCGACGAACTGGCCGCCAGCCAGGAGCATGCTTTGGTCCTGGGCTGCAAGACAGCGAAGGAAAAAGTGGCTTCGTTCCTTTCCATGATTTCGGAACGGAGTTATCGGCTCGGCCGCGTTCCAAGCCCCATATGGGTGCCAATGAATCGAGCAGATATTGCCGCTTACCTGGGGCTTACCACTGAGACAACGAGCCGGATGTTCACGGAGTTGAAGAAAGACGGGCTGATCCAAACTCTTCCCAACTCGATGATCGAGCTGCTCGAAATTGACAGGCTGAAGAAGATTGCCCGCGATTAGTATCGTTTGGGCCAATTCACCCGTTGCTAGCCCGCGGCTTCTATCGACCGCGATGGGCCGGTCTCGTCGGGGGCAATGTCCGTTTTCCTATCTCAGGGTACCGACACCAGCCACCGGGGACCTTCACGTGCAATTGCCGCGATGTTGGTCGCCCCCGAACCACGGCAGAGGCGTCAACAGATCTTGACCACAATGTCGTGTAGCGTCTGTCCCGCGTGAGCCAGCCGGTCACCGCCGTTCGACAAGTGGCGGTAGACTTCGCGTCGCTTCATGATTTCCGTCACGTCGCGCAGGGCGTCCGATCCCGTCCCACCACCCGCTTCCCGCAGCTTGGCGTGTTGGGCCTCAGCTTTGAATAGTTCTGCAAGAGCCCGGCGATAGCACTTCTCGATCTGCCGCTCTGCTTTGCGTGCAGACTTCGTGTAGGCCTCGGCCTGAGTCGGTTCCGTTGCGAGCTTGCGGAACCCTCCTCGCAGTGCCTCTGCGCCTTCCTTTAGATGGTTGGCCATCTCAAGGGTGTATTCGTCGGGATCGACGTCGAGCGCCTCCATCTCGCGGATAGTGGTCTTGGCGTAGTTGAGGACGTGGTCGATGCCTTCTATGGCGCGATAGATCTCCTCGCGGTCCATCGGAGTGGCGAACGCTTCGTTGAGGACCTTCAAATTCCGCTCTTTGAGCTTATCGCCCTCTTTCTCCATCACGCTCGCGATCTCGTTGCCGATATCCGCATCGCCGGTCTGCATATATTCGACGAACTTCTCCATCGCGGAGACCAATAGGTCGCACTGGTCGTTCATGAGTCCGTAGAAGTTCGGCATGCGCGGAAACACCCGATCCACAATTTTGCCGACGACATTTTCAGCACTTTCAGCCATGGTCTGGTCCTCCAAGCTGTTTTTCATAGGCGACGAGCGGCGTCATTCCGCCGAATTCACCGCGCTATAGAAAGATCTGCACAACGAACCAGGTGACAATGCCGACTGCAGCCGCACCCGGAATCGTAATGAGCCAGGTAGAAAGAATTTCCTTAGCCTTGGTCCAACGCACGGCTCTCGGGCGCTCAGACGCGCCTATACCCATGATCGAAGAGCTAACGACATGAGTCGTTGACACAGGGCCGCCGACGAGAGCGGCGCCAAAGATCACGCCGGCTGCGGTTATCTGAGCGTTAAGGGCGTGTAGGGGCCGGATCTTGTATATGCCGAAGCCAACCGTGCGCACGATGCGCCAGCCGCCGGACAATATGCCCATCGTAATCGCGCTGGCACAGGCCAAGATCACCCACAACGGCACCTGGAAATCGCCTATCAAATCGCCGGTCACGAGCACAAGGGTGATGATGCCCATGCTTTTTTGAGCGTCGTTGGTCCCGTGCGAGAAGGCGAGCCATGCGGCGGTTGCGATCTGCGCCCGGCGCAGATTTCGATTGAGCGAGGGTCTGGCTCCGCGGAGCAGTACGCCGGTAAAACGCTGCAAGGCAAAGCCCACCCAGAACCCGACGATGGGCGACAAAATGAGCGCCAGCAGTACCTTGGTAACACCGGTCGCATGGCCGTGGAGTACCAGATCTGCGAAGCCCCAAACCACGTTGGAGGGACCCGCCGAGACCACCACAGGGCCGACCAGCCCCCCTACCAGAGCGTGCGAGGAACTGGAAGGGATACCGATCCACCAGGTCGCGACATTCCACACGATCGCACCAGTGACGCCGGACAGAATAATCAGAAGCGAAAAAACTTCCGGTAGCCCGCCAACGTCTATGAACTTGCCGATGGTGTTGGCCACGGCCGTGCCGCCGAGGATCGGGCCAAGGAATTCAAAGACGGCAACCAGGCCGACCGCCTGGATCGGGGTCATGGCGCGAGAGGCTATGACAGTGGCAATTATGTTCGAGGCATCATGGAAGCCGTTTGTGTATTCAAATACGAGAACGATCACAATCGTTGCTATTGCTAGACCAGTCGCAGCGTCCATTCTGCTTCTCTACCACTGCGGCCGTTCAGTCGAACTCGCGCCCGCTGAATCTTGAACCGGCTTTTGGCGTTGACCCCAAACTGAACGGCAGCTTCTCGCCGTCCTTCGGATGTGGCGACGTGTCAATCCGGGCGCGGTCTCCTGGACGCAGCACCTGATTCCACTCGCCGAGAAAGTCGTCGGCGGCACCCCTTCCCCTCCTTGACCCAATAGCGCCACTAAGGAACCCGAACACTTCGACCGATCGGCACGCCAAAAATTTCTCGACAGTCGGCAAACGACCGTTCGCGCGATCGAATCTGGTTCTTTTCCTGCCGCGGCGGTTCCCCCAAAGGAGCCGAATCGTCAGGCGACGAATTAGGCAGTTAGTTCCTACCGGATTAGGCACGACAAAATATTGATCTATATCAACGTTTCAAACGCAAAATTGATATGAAATTATTTTCGCTTCTGCGGCACTAATTGATTTTCACGGGGGTATCCCTCGAAGTCTGCGCGGCGAATGGCGGTGCTATGCTGTGCTTGCAATTGCGGCGACGCCTAATTCGCGCAAAACCCAAAGACAAACCATGAACGATTTTTTCGAACGAAATGAAGACCGTGGTCGACATCCGGGCACATTAGCCCGCGAAGCGACGGACATCGCGTCGCGAGGCGCGACGACCAAAAAAGTCAAAACGCCTATCCGCCGACGCAAGGAGGTCCGCGGAAGAGTGGTGACTCCACAGCATCGTCCTCGCCAGGTGACAACGGTTTCGGGTCCGGAAACCCCGTGTGTGAGACCCACGCCTATAGTTGGCCCACTCGATTTGAACTCGCCGGAGTGGTACCTCAACCGAGAATTGACGTGGTTGGGTTTCAGCTGGCGAATTCTCGACGAGGCGCAAAATCCGCGGACGCCGTTGCTCGAGCGCGTGAAATTTCTTGCCATCGTCGGCTCGAGCCTCGACGAATTCTTCATGAAGCGAATTGGAGGCCTGAAGCAGCAAGCCGTTGCAGGCGTGCACGAGAAGACTGTGGACGGACGCACGCCACAGCAGCAACTCGAGGAGTGCGGCGAAGAGGTCCGCGCCCTGCACCGGCAGATTCGGGAGGTCTATCGACAGCTCACCCGGGAACTGGGCGAGAACGGGGTGATCATTGCCTCCTGCGAGAACTTGTCAACGGAGCACCGTGAGAAACTTCGCGGTCACTATCGCGCGAACATATTCCCGTTCATAACCCCGTTGGCAATGGATCCGGCCCATCCGTTTCCCTTTCTTTCCAATCTGTCCCTGAATTTACTTGTCATCCTCAATCATCCGGATTCAAACGACGAAATCTTGGCTCGCGTTAAGGTTCCCGTGGGCGCGGGGACACCGCGGTTTCTTCAGGTCGATGAGCGATGGTTCGTGCCCTTGGAAGAGGTCATAGCCGATAACTTGGATCTCCTTTTTCCGGACGTGGAGGTGAAGAGTTGCGTATCCTTTCGAGTGACACGCAACGCGAATACCCTGCGCGATGAAGACACTGCTGAGGATCTGCTGGCGCTGATTGAGAGTGAATTGCGTGACCGAAGGTTCGCCCCCATTGTGCGCCTTGAAATCTTCGAGGGGATGGATCCCATTCACCGAGGGATGCTGGCTGCCGAATTGGGCCTTGATGAGACGGCTGACATCTTCGAGGTCGATACGCTTCTAGGGATACGAGACTTGAGCGAGATTGCCAATCTCGATGTCCCGGATCTTCACGAGCCGGACCACCGCCCTGTCACCAACGCGGGATTGCAGGACGACCGGCCGATATTCCACATCATCCGCGACGCCGGTACCATTCTCCTGCACCATCCGTACGAGTCCTTCAAGACCTCCGTCGAGCGGTTCGTCCGCGAGGCCAGCCAAGACCCGAAAGTGCGGGCCATAAAGATGACGTTGTATCGCACGTCGGCCGATACCAAGATTATAGAATATCTAACCGATGCAGCCCGCAATGGTAAGCAAGTCGCCGTGGTCGTGGAGCTGAAGGCGCGTTTCGATGAGGCGGCGAACATTCGTTGGGCGACCCAGCTGGAGGAGGTTGGTATCCACGTAAACTATGGTGTTCTCGGGTTGAAAACACACTCGAAGACCATTCAAGTGCTACGTATGGACTACGACGGACTTCGTCGTTACGCCCACATCGGTACGGGCAACTACCATGCTGGCAGCGCTCGAGAACATGCCGACCACGGTGTGCTTACATGCGACGAGGCAATCGGCAAAGACGTCACCGAGCTATTCAACTATCTTACCACCGGTCTCAAGCCGTCGCGCCGTTACCAAAAGATTCTGACGGCGCCAAAGCACTTAAAGAAGGCCTTTGTAAGTCGCATAGAGCGGGAAATCGCGAAGCATTCCCCTGAGAATCCAGGTCTCATCCGATTCAAATGCAATGCTCTCGAGGATGCCGACATTACAAAGCTGCTTTATCGTGCCTCTCAAGCCGGAGTGAAGGTCGAGTTGATCATAAGGGATACTTGCCGGCTGCGCCCCGGCGTTCCAGGCTTGAGCGACAATGTCACCGTAATCAGCGTCGTTGGGCGATTTCTCGAACATGCGCGAATCTACTACTTTCGCAATGGCGGCGATGAGGAATACTTCATCGGTTCGGCGGACCTCATGACCCGGAACTTGCGCAGCCGGGTAGAGGTTGTCCGTAATTTCGAAGCTATGAGGCTGCACAAGCGCAAACCCCGGGGTATAGCGCGGCGTGTCTCCGCGTGACATCCTATCCATCGCGCTAGCGTCTTCGGTTCGCAAGGTGCCCAAATGGAGAGACGCTCAGCCGATCGAGGGAACGTCACGCTAGTTGGCGAGGATTTCCGCCAGCAGGCAGACAGCGACTCTCCTTTCAGCCGTTCCTTCGCTCGTTTTTGCGAGGCAATCGAGCGACGCGGCATGGCAAATCGGCGCCGGTGGGCGAGACCCAACGCTTGCCAGTCGGCTGCGGCGTCGAGACCTCAATCCTACAGGGGCCGTCCTTTGTGCGGCTGGGCTCTAGATCCTGCGGCGTGAGAAGGGGCTTGCCTTGACCGGGGAGACTTTCAAGTTCGGCCTCACGCCCTTCTACTTCGTGCGGCACGGGGAAACGGGCGACAGCGTTCGCGGCATCCTCCAGGGACAGGTTGAAACCGTCTTGAGCGATGAAGGGCGCCTTACCGCTTGGAAAGCGGCAAGGGTCGTGCTGCACGACCGCCCGCGATCCATTTATTCCAGTCCTCTGCGACGGGCATGGGAGACAGCCGAAATCATCTCGCGAATGATCGCAGTGCCGATTGTTGCCCTGCCTGGTCTCAAGGAACGCGACTGGGGCGACTTTCAAGGCAAACCCGGAAATATTCGGCCTAACATAGACGATCCCACGGGTGTGGAGAGCACGGCCCTTTTCCGGGCTCGTGTCATCGACGCAATGCACTCAATCAACGGGCCGCTGCCGGTATTGGTCGTTGCGCATTCCGGGGTCTTTCGTTTGCTTTGCAGCTATGCGGGAATTCCGTTCGGCCGAAGAAATGCCGTGGCGAACGGGCTCGTATTCAGGTTCGAGCCGCCCCAGTCAGGCGGGGGACCATGGCATATCGAAGAGATTGCGGAGTAGCAGCGCTTGTTAGCGTAAAACCGAATTTCATTGCCCCCCGCAAAGGTGCGGCATCCAGCTCTGGAGCCATTAATGGATCCCATCGACTTCATTCTGAAAGAGCACGACCGCCAGTTGGAGGTTTGTGCTTTGTTGGAGCGTCTTCTCGATGCCCTTGAAAGCGAACCTCGCGCGCAATGGGCCGAACGCGTGTTGGCATATCTTACCGAAGATCTGCCCGTTCACATCGAGGACGAAGAGGAAGATCTTTTTCCGATGCTTGCGTCCCGTAAGGGTGAGGAGACGGAATTCCTCACTATTTTGGATCAGCTGATCCTGGAGCACGAATCCGACCGGGGGCTGGTAGAGCCGATGCTGATTGGCCTCCGGGACATAGCTGCAGGTAGAGCGTTGGCAGATCCAAGTCGCTTTTACATGTATGCCCGCACCTTCACTGAAGCCATGCGGCGTCATCTCAACTGGGAAAATCGCATCGTCCTTCCACTGGCCAGCAAGATCCTGAGCGAGGAGGAAAAGGCGGAGCTTGCGAGCAGAATTTCCGGCAGGCGTCGAACGGGCTGACCCCAACCCACATCGAGTGAAATAGTCCGGTTCCTTTCGGCGGTCCAGAGCTCAGGTCCTGATGTGTCGTACCGGTAGTGGCAATGGGCGGCGTTCGATCCCGCCTGAAGAGGGGGGTACGGGCCGTTGCTGCCGGATCAGCGACTAGGTCCGCTTCAGCGGCGAACGCCG
>JARRKQ010000169.1:0-9672 GCA_037387885.1 Alphaproteobacteria bacterium
GCGTTAAGCCGTTGTTGATTGCCGGGTCCCCAACGTCCGCTTTGCGTCATAAGCGGACCTCGAGAACAACGCCGGCGATGTCCGCTTTTGGGCCGAAAGCGGACATGCCTGTCAGCATCAAAGATGTCCGCTCATAGCCAGGAGCGGACATCGGTGCCATGGAGTTTCTACTGCCGGTCAGGAACGCTCATTACTCAACAAGGAAAATCGTTTCACTTTGGTCGAAGCCTTTGAGATCGCTTTCCACCGGTTCGGCCTCCAAACCAATCGCCACTCTCAGAAAACCCTCCGAGCAAACCGTTTTGGCATCCCGTGCGGAGGCTTCGTCCAGCATCCTGGACGCCAAGTTTACGGCTGGTCCAATGGCGGTGAAATCAAGCCTGTTTCCGCTGCCGATGTTGCCGAAAAAGACGTCGCCGATGTGAAGCGCGGCACGAAATTCCACATCCGGGCACGCTTCGTCTTCCGCCAGTATTTTCCGCGCCAACGCGACCGCCTCAATGGCGCTGCTGGCGGCCGCTTCCTGAGCGGAAAGGTCATCCGGGGTCTGGAATATGACCAGCGCGCCATCGCCGAGGAATTTTAGAATCTCGCCGTTGTTCCGGCCTACCGCCGTGTCGATTGCCGCAAAAAAGGTGTTCAGCGTCTTCAAGACCTTCTCTGAGTCAGACAAATTCGACAACTGGGTGAACCCAACCAGATCCGCGAACAGAAGAACGGCCGAGATCGTCTCGCCGCCGCCAAGAATGATGTTGCCGTTAAGCACCTTCCGGCTGGTCTTTTCACCCACGTAAGTCGCCAGAGTGATTTGTTTCTCATAGTTTTCGGTGAAGTTCTCTTTCAGGCGCGCCAGTGGCGCCTGCATGCGTCTCAGCGCAAGAATATGGTCTTCGTTAAAGCCGCCGGGTTGCCGTGTCCCGACCTCGACCGCACCTGTAACGCTTCCATCAAAATTGAAAAGCGGCATGAAGAACAATTCGGAATACCCGGCAGCCTCAAACCTGCGCAGGTATTCGGACATGGTCGGGGCCGTAGCGGGATCCACAGGGTAACGCGCCATTCGGCCGGTCTGAATGCACTTGGCCGTCTCAATGTCGTGAAACGCGTTTGAGTCCATGAATTGGTGTGTGAAGGTTTCGCGCGAACGTCCCCGATTCTTGCTCCAGAGAATCTGTATGCCCCGGGTATGAGGGTGAATGAACAACCCATTGAGAATCAGAACATCGATTGGAACACCGACTTCGATCAATCGGAGTGCACACTCCTCGACTATCTCGTCCACCGATTTGGCCGGCTGGGCGCCTGCAATCAGCCAGCTAAAAGCTGCATTCAATTTTTGCTGATTGATCATGATTCCTGCAGGGGCATGAGGAGGACCCAGCTCTTGTCCAGGTAAATATAGCAATCCGGTCGGAAGTGTAGGTGAACGTTAATTAGACCGACGTACGAATAACGGTCCGCAGCCGATCGGAAAGAGGATCCAACCATTCTGAAGATGGCCGAACGCCGCGATTGGGCTGAAGTCTGCAAAGGGTCATGGGCGGACATCGGCAATCGCTACAGCAATAACCGCTTAGCGGCCAATAGCGGACATGGTGATCAGCCGCCAGAACGTCCGCTTCTAGCCAGAAGCAGACATCGATCTGATTCTCTCCGTAAGACTTTCATCTGCCGGCCATGCCCGCTTGGCGCCAATAAGAACCCATCCCGGCCAGCCTCCAGTTTGGACGCAAATAGACAGCGAATCGTTCTCAACTCCGGCAGCCGAACGGCCATTTAGCACTCAACCCGAACCCGACGATTCACGTCCATTTCCAGCAGCCTGGGACACGTCCTCGACCCCCCGGGTGTCGCGCAGCATCTTTGCCATCCGCTGAAGAAGCTTCCAGCCGATCACGCCGTTTTTCTCCACGAGCGGCCGAAAGTCCCAGTAGGTCACACCGTAGCAAAGAAGGTCGCTGGAAGCGGTGATCGTCGCCATTCGCGTGCCTTCGTCGATCAAGGCAATTTCACCGAAGAAGTCGCCAGGCCCAAGTATCGAGCGCTCCTCACCGCCTACGAAGACCTTTGCCTCACCCGCCTCTATCACAAAGAAGGCGGCCCCGCCCGAGCCCTCCTGCACCACGGTTTCGCCTTTGGAAAAGCGGCGCTCCTTGAACAAACGGGCGATCTCCTGGAGCTCGCGCTTGTTCAAGTCCGAAAAGAGCGGAACACGCCGCAATGCTTCGATGGGGACGCCTCGCATCGGAACCGTTCCTAATAAGCTGATACTGCAGTCAAAGCCCCGCCCTCGTAACCGCCCGGCACTGAAGGAGATAGAGCTTCCCTGCGGCCAGCGCCCATTCGACGTCTCGGGAAGGGCCGTAGACTTGCTCACACCGATCAGCGAGCTGATTGAGTTCGAGGAGTTGGTCGTCGTCTAGGCAGAGCCGGGCGACACGCTCGGACGGAACTTGCTCCTCGACCGTCCCCCCTTCCGGAACACTACGGACGGCAACGGTCTTGTGTCCCGGTTTCCGCTCAAGCACTCGACCGGAACGGTCAACGCGATAGTGGTCCGGAATCACGATGCCCGCGACGACGGCCTCGCCAAGCCCCCAGCTGGCCTCGATGACCCGCTCGTCGGCCCCGGTGACCGGGTTCCTCGTGAACATTACCCCTGCGGTATCGGGATTGAGGAGCGCCTGGACGACCACGCCGACGCTTGGGCGAGTGAATAGGCCGACGCGCTTGCGGTATGTGATCGCCGAGTCCGAATTGGCCGACCACCAGATTTCGCTCAATGCCGCGTTCAACTCGTCTGACGAGGGGACATTGAGTAGCGTCAAGTGCTGTCCGGCGAAGCTTGCCTGGGCGCCGTCCTCATCGACGGCGGATGATCGGACAGCGAGCGGACCGCCAAGCGGCTTGACCCGTTTGGCAACCTCCTTGATCGCACGTTTCTCTCCCGCAGCAACGGACTCGACAATCGAACCGGCAAGTGCAAATCCGGGTGGTACTGGAAGGCCGTCCCGGATAGCCCGCCCGAGTCCGACCGCTTTCGATCCGAAGATCGCATCGTCGCGCGCCTTCTCCAGCGGGACTACCTGCTTCATTCGAGCACCGTGACCTCACCAGCATTTCCGTCGACACGCAACCGCGCACCATCGGCAATGCGGTCGGTAGCCTCGCGCGTTCCGACCACACCCGGTATCCCATATTCGCGCGCGACGATCGCCGAGTGGGAGAGCAAGCCGCCGCTATCCGTCACGATCGCACCGAGCAACGGCAGAAGGATGTTGAACGCCTCGGTCGTCGACTCAGTGACAAGGACGTCTCCCTTGATGATCCGGTCGAACTCGGCTGGATTCGAGACACGGCGTGCCGGCCCCTCATAGACGCCCCGGCTGGCCGCCAGCCCGCGCAGCGTTTCCACGTCATGCTGCGCCTCGGAACTGCCGAACAATGCCACCAATGTAATATCGATCGCGCGCATTATGCGCGCGGCGGCAGGCGGCAACCCGGATAGATCGGGCGGCGGTGGCGGCGGCGGGCCGAGCGTCGGCGGCGCTTCCTTCGCGCTGTGTGAGGCGCGAAATTCGAACCGCCTCGCCAACTCATCCGCCGACGGCTCATCCGCGTCCGACAACAGCGCGCACATCTCCTCGAAGCCTGCGTCGACGAAATGAGCGGCGTCTTGGATCCGCCCATTGGCGGCAAGTCTCTGCCCACCTGCAAGTGCGGCCCGCCGCATGATCCCAGACGCCCAGATGTCGCTGAACACGCCGCGTTCGTCGCGGATTCTGTAGGTCAGGCGAGCTTCCTCAAGCAGCTCATCGAACTGGGCGCGATGTTGATCGGGCACTTGGCCGCTGATGTCGGCGAGCCGATCCCCATCGATTAACGACTCAGCGCCGTTTCCTGCAACAGCGGCGCGGATTGCGCGGAGCAAAACGTCGGGCAGCTCCAACGCAACCGGTCCTGAAATGTCGAACCCGTCGAGGAGACGATACCCGACGAGGTTCAGATACGCTAACGCGGCAGCACCCGTTTCGCTCTCTTGCCGACGCAACGCGTCGAGCAGGCTCCTTGGATCAACATCCGACTCTAGGAGTTTCTGCGCCGCAGCGTCTTGCTTGATGCTCGCAATCAGGTGGTCGAGCTCGGTGGACGCGCCTGCGGATACGGGCGCCGTGCCTCGCAGCAGGTCAAGCAAATCGGCAGCCGGCAGACCGGTCCAGTCACCGACATGAGCAAGGAAATCTCCCGTAGGGATCATTGCCGCAGCCGTGAAGCGCATGTGCTGGTAAATCATCTCGGCGTGGCGGTTGCGGCAGCGCGTCAAATGATCGACAAGGTCTTCGTCCGAAAGTGAAGAGGGATCAATCGACTGCAGCTCTTTGTGGGCTTTGATGGAAGCCGGCTTGACGGTTTCGTCCCAGTCGCGAAGCTGCTCTCGCCAGAGCTTGCCTTGAATGACTTCTTCCGCGCGTTGCAACCGTTGGGGGACGTCCGTCTCCGCAAGCGGCCGCACCGTCCGATACGCGAAACCGTTCACGTACTGGTATTCCAGCGCGTCGATCAACATCCCATAGAAGCGCGTAAAATCCTGAACGCCCTTCAGGGATGCCTCGGGATGCATTTCCGACCAATAGCGTGTCACAGGGCGCGGAAAGTGAACGGCGTCCAGCTCCCAAGAGCCAGGGCCAGGAGGCTCGAAGCGAAGCTCGGATGCTTCGTCTGTTCGGCTCATCAAACCTCCTTCAGCGTTCGAACATTGGCGTCTGGTGCGGCCCGGGCCGGGAATTCGATTGACCGGTCCGGAGACGTGGTTCACGCGCAAAGTTAATTTAAGCCGGTATTCTTTGCCAGCGTTGCAGTGGCCGGTCGCGCGGCCCTCAACCTTGCGGATGACCGCTATGGGTCAGTAGCAGACATTAGCGGTGCCAAATGCGATGTCCGCTCTTGGGCGGAAAGCGGACATGCCCGTCAGCAACCTTTTTGGCTTGTCCGTGGGCTACTGTTTCCATGAGGGAGTGATCATGGAACGTCGCCTCGCCACGATCCTGACCGCTGACATTGTCGGGTACAGCCGCCTCGTAGAAGCGGATGAAGAAGCAGCGATCGAAAACCTCAGGGTTCACACAAAAGCTATTCAAGCTTTCGTTGCCAGCCACAATGGAAGGGTGTTCGGGAGTGCCGGAGACAGCGTAATCGCCGAGTTCGCAAGCCCGGTGGAGGCTGTCCGCTGCGCCGTCGCGATCCAACGGGACGTCGAAAGCCGTAGTGGCAACCTACCGGAAAATCGTCGAATGCGGTTCCGCATCGGGGTCAACCTGGGCGATGTAGTGATCGACGGGGATAACCTTCTCGGTGACGCTGTCAACGTAGCAGCCCGGTTAGAGTCCCTCGCCGCACCCAATGAGATCTTCATCTCACGCCAAGTATATGACCAGGTTCGTAAGCAGCTTCCCTTTACGTACGAGAACCTCGGCGAACATCGGGTCAAGAACCTCGTTGATCCGATCATGGTCTATCGGGTGATCCCGTCCGGATCGCCAGCTCCACGACGGTCGATCTCACCAACACCGCCCAAGAGCCGATGGCAATGGGGTCTCATGACTGCGGCGGTTGTGTTGCTCGTTGCCGCTGTGGGCACCTGGTGGATGGCGCGAGATTGGAGGCAACCTGATCGCGGCAAATTCCTCCTATCGGGCAAGCCTTCCGTTGCCGTTTTATCGTTTGACACCTTCAGCAAGACGTCCGGTACGCGCCTTTTGGGAGAGGGAATAGCTGATGAAATTATCACCCAGCTTGCCCGAAATTCGGCGCTGACGATTATCGCTCGCACCACGACATTCACTCTCAAGGGCAGCGGCCTCAATGCCAAGGAGATCGGCAGAAAACTGAACGTACAATACGTCCTTGAGGGTAGCGTTCGCCGTGTTGGTAACCAGTTACGGATCACTGCCCGGCTCATCGACGCGAAATCCGGAAACCATGTGTGGGCGGAGCGGTATGACAGTGCTGCCGCAACAATTTTTAAAACGCAGGACGACATAGTCGAGAAGATTGTTGGAACCTTGTTCTCGGAAATACGAGAGACTCAAAAGGCCGCAATTTTGCGACGCCCACCTAGCAATCTCGACGTCTATGAACTCACTCTCCGGGGCGTAGCGCGAAAGCATCGGCTAAGTCCAAAGGATATCGCTTTAGCACGTCGGGACCTCACGCGCGCGGTCGAACTCGATCCCGACTATGCACCAGCGTGGCTCTATCTCGGTTGGGTCGAAGCCATCGCTATCGTCTTTAAATGGTCCGACGATCTCGACATCTCCGATCTCAAAGACGCAACGAATAAAGTTGAGAAGGCGATCGAAATGGAACCCACGCTAGCCACTGCCTATCAAGGTCTCAGTATTCTGAGGACCTGGCAGGGCGATGTGCGGGGCGCACTACAGGCGGCAAAACGATCGGTTGAGCTCGGACCCGGAGATGCGGACAACCTCCTTTTTCTCGGCCGGGCTTTGGCAAGTGTTGGTGAATTCGATCAAGCGGTCGCCCGCATGCGGCATGCGATAGCATTGAACCCGATTCGGCCGGCGTACTATGACCTTCATTTTGCACGAGCACTCTGGGGACAGGGCAAATTTCGGGAAAGCAACAAGGCATCCAATGCCTGCCTTACCAAAGCGCCCAGGTTCACAGCCTGCCGCATATTTAAAATCGCCAGTAATGTGGCAATGGGCAAAAACGCTGAGGCTTCTAAGGCCATCAAAACGCTACGCCGGCAGTCTCCAGACTTTACGGTTGCAGATGCACTTAAGAGTGTTGGTTTTCCAGGAAGTGCGCCTGCGAACGAGCGGTTTGCAAAGCAACTGACCGAGGCTGGTTTACCCAGGGTCAAACGCGCGCGCGCCAACAAATAGACTCCTAAATTAGAGGTCGTTGGACTGAACCTTTACCTTTACGGGCTTTATTGAATTTGAAATCGAATGTCCGCTAAGGGTCCGAAGCTGACGTCAGCGGCGCTGAAGGCGATGTCCGCTTTTGGGCGAAAAGCGGAAATGGGCTTTAGGGTCCGTTATGCCCAGAAAGATGCAACAGACTTCGAGGGCGATTGCCGTTTGTGCTAGTTCTTGTTCCGCCTCGGCCTTTGCCAACTTGGCTTAGCCGAAAACCAAACGGGGGAAGATGAACATGGCGCTGAACAAGTACATTATCGAACGCGACATTCCAGAGGTGGGATCGCTCGAGCGAGAGGAACTGGCCGCTGCGGCAGCCAAGTCCAATGAGGCACTGGCGCAATTGGCACCAGATGTCCAGTGGGTTGAGTCCTTTGTTGCAGCCGACAAGACCTTCTGCGTGTACGACGAGGAGGCAATCCGGAGGCATGCCGAGATTAGCGGCTTCCCGGCGACCCAGATCACTCCGATCCGTAAGATGATTGACCCCACGACTGAAAAATCAGCGTAAGCAGATCTGACCGGCGATCCCAAACCTTCTGCCTTCCGCAACGCTAAGTGCGCATTGCGGCCCAAAAAACGACCTGGTGTCCGATCTTAGGATGTCCGCTTCGGGTCAAAAGCGGACATTGTGATCAGCCACCGGAACGACCGCCTGTAGCCACAAGCGGACACAGCGCATTTCTAGATCGCGTGGCTTTCGTTACCACGATCAAATAATCTCCCGTCTCAGGGAGGATCGAATGGAACGCCGGCTCGCCGCGATATTTGCCGCCGATGTTGTGGGCTATTCTCGTTTGATTCGGACCGACGAGGAAGGCACGCTGGCGGCTTTCCAGGCGTTACGCTCGGAGCTTGTCGATCCAAAGATCGACGCGCATAGAGGACGTATCGTCAAGACGACGGGCGATGGCCTTCTCGTCGAATTCGCCAGTGTGGTTGATGCAGTGCGCGCCGCGGGCGAGCTCCAGAAGGCGATCGGAGAGCGCAATGCGAACTTGCCCGAGGCCAAGCGCATCATATTCCGGGTCGGCATCAACCTTGGCGACGTGGTGATCGACGGGGACGATATTCACGGCGATGGCGTGAACGTAGCGGCGCGTTTGGAGGCTCTGGCCGAGCCGGGTGGCATTTGCGTTTCGGGCACCGTCCACGACCAGGTGCGCGACCGCCTCGATTTCGCATTTGAGGATATGGGCGAGCAGCAAGTTAAGAACATAGACCGACCGGTGCGTGTTTGGCGCTGGAGCCCAGCAACTACTGCCGACAATCGAACCGATACGACCAGCGTGCTCGACACCCATGACAATCCGTCAATTGCGGTCCTGCCGTTCGACAATATGTCCGGCGATCCCGAACAGGAATTCTTCGCCGACGGTATGACCGAGGACGTGATTACCCTGTTGTCTACGGTGCCCGAACTGTTCGTAATCGCGCGAAATTCGACATTTGCCTATAAGGACCAGTCACCAGACGTGCGCAAGGTCGCGGAGGAGCTTGGTGTGCGTTACGTACTCGAGGGCAGCGTTCGCAAAGCTGGCAACCGTATCAGGGTGACGGCTCAGTTCATCGATGCGCTTACCGGCAATCACATTTGGGCTGACCGCTATGACCGCGAGCTTGAGGACATTTTCGCGGTGCAGGATGAAGTGGCGGAGGGCATCGCAGGGGCGCTCCAGTCGCGCCTACTGATCGCGGAATCTGACTACATGAGTCGCAAGCCCCCGGAAACGCTCGATGCTTGGGGGAACGTGGTCAGGGCGCGTATTAAGATGTTCGCCTACCGCCCTCAGGACATGGATGAAGCCGAGCCACTGGCGCGACGGGCCTTGGAAATCCAGTCGGACTATGCCCCCGCACATGCGGTGCTCGGCCAAATCCTCGCGTGGCGTTCGTACAATGGCTGGTCGGATGATTGGCTCGGATCCGCGCGGGAAGCGATCAAACACGCCCAAACGGCCTTGGAGATAGACGCCAACAACCCAGCTGTCCTTATGGATGCGGCGTTTTCGTACATTTGGCTGGGCCTCTTCTGGAAGGCCGCGCCCGTAGCCGAACGTGCAGTGGAGCTCAATCCAAATTCGGCTTTGTGCTGCTCCATATGTGGTCATGCACTCGCTGTAGTTGGCCGCGCTGAGGAAGGCGTCAAATTAACCGCCAAGGCATTCGTTCTCAGTCCCAAAGACCCGCTGGAGTACATGTTTCACCTGTACGAGGGATCAGCGCACTATTTCGCCGGTGACTTGAAGTCCTCTCAGCGTGCGGTGGAACACGCCCTTAGGCTGAAGCCAGATTTGATGTTCGGACGACTTATCCTCGCAGCCATCTTGACCAGAGAAGGCGAGGTTGATGCGGCAAGGCGCGAACTTGCCCGCGTTGTCCAATTCGGTTCAGAAGATGCAATTAGGAATATTTTTCGGCCCAGAACGAGCGGAACGCGGTGGCGTGATTTCACCGATCCGATCCGCGAAATCTATGACGGTCCATTGCCGGAACAGCCGGACTAGGTGGTCTGACTCAAAGATAATGGAACTGCGCTGTGGGCCTTTACGATGTACTGGCCGAATGTCCGCATTGGGTCATTAGCTGACGTCAGCGGCGTCGAAGGCGATGTCCGCTCTTGGGCGGAAAGCGGACATCGGTGCCTCAGATTTGCGCCCTCTACTCGCATGCTTGCCGTGCTCCGATACCCCCCCTGGAGAATTCCAGGCCCGCAAAAATTTTACTT
>JARRKQ010000170.1:0-5702 GCA_037387885.1 Alphaproteobacteria bacterium
AACGGCGGGATTCTGTTTCTTGCAATGCGGGAGGGACCAAGCCCAGATCGGTTGGGTGCCTCACTGCGCAGTACGGTAAACGTACTCAACGAAAGGCTCCGCCGAGAGTCTCCGGGTGCAACGCTCCACGTGACTGGCAACTTCATCCTCGACGTCGACCTGATCAAAAACAGCGAAAAGGATGTGCGCCGGGGCGAAATGCGCGCACTGCCGCTCACCTTCCTGCTGCTGATCTTGGTCTTCGGTGCGGTGGTCGCGGCGTCTTGTCCGATACTGCTAGCGGTCCTCTCGATCATTCTCGCGCTTGGCGCCGCCTCACTCCTTAGCGGTTCCTGGCAACCTTCGGTACTGCTTCAGAACATCGTTTCGCTTTTGGGTATCGCACTTGGCATCGACTATGCGCTGTTAATCGTAAGCCGGTTTCGGGAGCTCCGCGCGATGGGTTTCGCGTCAGAATTGGCGGCCGAGCAGACCCTGCGCCGAGCGGGCAAGACGGTACTTATGTCGGGCGGATCAGTTGGAGTCGGTTTTCTCGCACTCATGATAGTGCCGATCGACGAGTTGCGTTCAGTGGCCTTGGGCGGTCTTCTCGTCGCGTTGATGGCCGCATTCCTCGCGACCACCCTCCTGCCGGCCTGGCTAATCTGGCTGTCCGACCGCTTGGATCTCGGCCGCGTACCCTTTGTTTATCAATGGCGAATCGATGGAGAAGCTTGGGGACGCTGGGGATTTTGGGTTACGCGGCGGCCTTGGACCATGTTCGTCGTTGCGGCCGCGCTTATGGCAGGCTTCGCCTATCCCGCCTTCGGTCTGCGGATCGCGTTCCCTGGCGAGAGTTGGCTGCCGCGTGAGCTGAGCTCTGTCCAGGGACTTCAGGCGCTTAAGAAGCTGGACCGAATCGGGCCGCTTTATCGACACCTTGTGATTCTCAAGCTCCCCGACGGCATGTCGGCGCTCGGCGCCAAAGGCTGGGCCGTACTCAACCGACTGCAGCGGCTTCTCGTGGCGGACGACCGGGTCGCAACCGTTTATTCACTTCCAGGCCTAGCTGGCCCAAATGTTCCGCATTCAGCCGTCGCGGCTTTCCTACCCGAATCTGTAAAGCATCGCTTCGTCGACAAATCGGGCACGGTTGCCCTCTTCGAGGTGATTCCCCGTGGCAAGCTCGGGAGCGCGACCCTCATGATGATGGTCGACGATATCCGCAACATTAACGTGCGGGAGATCACCGGCAGCCCCGGAGGACGGATCATGGTCGGCGGAATTCCCGCCGCGACGCTCGACTATCAGACTGTCATCCAACGCTGGTTTCCATTTGTGATCGTGCTCGTCTTGGGGGGAACATTTGTCATGCTCCTTGTCGGGTTCAGATCCGTTGTGATTCCGATCAAGGCGGTGCTGTTGAACCTCTTACCGGTAGGGGCAGCTTTTGGCGCGCTCTCAATCGTGTTCCTCAACGGAATCGGCTTGGAGCTGTTTGGTTTGAGTGATCCGGTGGAGGGAATCTTTCCCGCCCTACCGATCATCGTATTTTGCACCGCGTTCGGCATCAGCATGGACTATGAAGTTTTTTTGGTATCACGGATCGCCGAGTGTCGCCGCAGGATGAGCAATTCAGACGCCATCGCCATGGGCTTGGCCCGGACGGGCGGCATCATAACGAACGCTGCCGCGATCATGGTTGCCGTCTTCGGCGCGTTCGCCTTCGGCGCCTTCCTGCCGGTCCAAATGCTCGGGTTCGCTCTCGCGGTGGCGGTGCTGTTGGACGCTACTGTGGTGCGTATGGTCTTGGGGCCAGCCCTAATCAAGATTGCGGGGCGGTGGAACTGGTGGCCGGGACACCGCGGCTGATAGTTGGGGGTCGATCCGGTCTTTGGGCTCCGTCGCGGCCGGACGGATCCCGAAAATCAATGCCTTTTCAACCTCTCGCAAGGATCCGATCGTGAGGAACAACCTTGTCGTCGAACCAGCCAAAGCGCATGCCCTGCTTGGTCTTGATCTCCCGAGCGTAGAGCTGATTGTAGTAGAGATAGAAGCCGAGCCGCACGGGCGAGTGCAAGTGCGTCTTAACATCCAACATTCGCCCCACAATCGATCTGGCGCTGTTCCATTTGGCCCGGCACTCCCAGCACACTTCGGTCAACTCGTCAGGCGACATATTCTTGGGCAAGAACGCAGCGTGATTGAAACGGTATGCGGGATGCAGCCACCACTGTCCATTCCAAAGCAGCCGGTGTTCGCGGTGAAGACGGTCGTAGAGCGGTGTCCCCGGGTAGGGCAGAAGGATGTTGAATCCGGCGAGGCAGAACTTGTTCTCAATTGCGAAGTCGAGGACATTGCGGATCGACTCAATGGTGTCGTGATCGTGGCCAAGAGTGAATGCGGCCCACGTCTGCAGATGATGTGACCGTAATACCTCGATCTGCCGCTGGTAGCGGTCCCAAGTCTTGCCCAAGAGGTTCGGTGCTTTTTTCATCGCGCGCAGATTTCGGGGGTCGAGGCTTTCGAAACCAGTTACCGTACCGATGCATCCGCTTGCCTCGACGAGGTCCATCAACTCTGGATCGTTGGCCATCTCAATCGAC
This sequence comes from Alphaproteobacteria bacterium, assembly GCA_037387885.1. Taxonomy (GTDB): domain Bacteria; phylum Pseudomonadota; class Alphaproteobacteria; order JAPULJ01; family JAPULJ01; genus DATKZM01. The sequence goes on from JARRKQ010000170.1 coordinate 2,586, forward strand.
GCCTGAGATACCCATCGAATCTTGAGGGGAATCAGCTCCCGCAGGAACGGTTTGACGGCGTCCGGATCGGCGAGGAAGTTGTCGTCGACGAAAAAGACAGTACGGCCGTCTAAGGCCTCAACCTCCTCAATAACGTCGAGCACCGGTCGCGCGCGTTGCTGCCGGCTGAAATAGGCACTGATCGCGCAGAAATTGCACGCATATCGACAGCCGCGCATAAATTGGACCAGCGCGATCGGCAGATAGCCCTTGCCTTGAAACAGATCTCGTCGGGGCCGCACCCGGCCGCCTTGAGGCACGCCAAAAGGCGCTTTGTAAAAGCGCCGCAGACGGCCGCTGCGCGCGTCCTCAACGGCGTGCGCCCACAGCGCCTCGGCATCGCCGATGTAAACCGAATCGGCGTGGAGTATGCATTCCTGAGGGGCCAATGTGGCGTGAAAGCCGCCCATGATGACCGGGATACCCCGACTGCGAAACTCCGCCGCGATCTCGTAAGCACGCCGCGCGGTATGGATCTCGACGGTGATCGCTGCCAGGTCCGTGGGCTCATCATAGGGAATGGCCTCGATTCGGTCGTCATAGAGGACGCATTCGACGTCGGCAGGTGTAAGCCCTGCCAATACCCCCAGTTCTAGCGGTTCCATCTTGCCGCGCTCGTGAAATGGCCCGTCTTCGAGACGACCGATGTTGGGTCTTATGAAGGTGATCCTCAACCTTCCTCCAGACGCAGATCCTTACCGTCGGTGTCGCCGAGCGGCCGGCCCTGCTTCTTAAAAATCTCACGGCGAGAGATTTGATTTGAAAGGAAATAAATCCAGGCGCGGTATGGCGATCGCAAGTTGGTTCGCCAGTCCGAGACCCGCCGCATCACCGAGCCGTAGGTGTTGAAGGCCTGCCGTGCGCGATAGCAGCCTTCAGTCAACTCATCAGCGGTCATGCCGCGCGGGTGATATGTCGCCTCTCCGTACCGAAAATTGGGATCGAGCCACCACCTGTCATAGATCAGCCGGTCCTCGTGCTTGAGGCGGTCGAATAGCGGCGCGCCAGGCGTCGGGGTCAGCGGATTGAAGTTTGCGAGGAAGAATTTGTTGCGGATGGCGAACTCGACCGCCTCGTCAAATGCGTCAGGCGTGTCGTGATCGTAGCCGAAAACGAAAGTGCCGTAGATCATGATCCCGGCATCACGGAACGTTCGGATCGAGGTCTCATAATCGCCGAACTTGAGATTCCAGCCCTTTTTCATCAGTTTCAGATTTTCGGGATTCAGCGACTCGAAGCCGATCAGTGCGGACATGCAGCCGCTTTTCGCCATGAGCTTCACGAGGGAGGGATCTTTGGCGATATCGATGGACACTTGGCATGACCATCGGATGTTAAGCGGAGTCAGGGCTCGAAACAGGTCACGGGCACTGCGGGGGTTTGCGAATATGTTGTCGTCGACCAGAAAAATGTGCTTGCGGCCAAGGCGCTCAATCTCGGCGACCACTTCGTGCACCGGTCGTTGGCGAAGATTTGCGCCATAAAAGGCTCGGATCGAGCAGAAGTCGCAATTGAATTTACAGCCGCGCCCGAACTGGACGAGCCCGATGGGAGCGTACCGCTTGCCCGCAAAAATCGAACGATCAGGCTCGATGCCGTCCAACGAAGGGAACGTATCCTGCCGATAATGTTTGCGTAGGCACCCACGGCGCGCGTCGGCAACCACCTGGGGCCAAACCGACTCCGCGTCGCCCTGAACGACGGAATCGGCAAACCCAAGGGCTTCATTAGGCAGGAACGTGGGATGATAGCCGCCCATCACGACGCGGACGCCACGACGGCGGTACTCGGCCGCGATCTGGTAAGCCCGGCGGGCGGTATAGGTTTCCACCGTCAAAGCGACGAGGTCGGTTGGTTCGTCGAAGGGGATCGACGCCAGACGCTCGTCATGAAACGCGGTTTCGACATCGCCCGGCGTCAAGCGTTTCAAGATCGCGAAACAGAGAGGCTCCATCGCGTCGGAAGAGCGCGTGGCATAGAGGTTGGGGCGGATAAACGTGATTTTCATGCGTGATCGGCTCCGACCAAACCATCGTCGAGAGCTCGGGAACTTCGAAGCGTTTTGCAATTCCAACCTTTGCGATGAAAAGAAAATCGAGATTCGAAAGTTCCTGGCCGGCGTAAGCCACGCAAACACGGTGCGCCGGATGAAAAAGGGCTATCACCCAGATGCTTCGCATCGCGCTCATATCCCCCAAAGGGCCGCTCTACCGCCATGGCGGCGGCATCTTCAAAAAATCGCTGCGTCCCGCCCGAAATCGACCACGAGCTCACCCTGCTGGATGAGGGAATCGAGGACGTACCGCTCGAATTGGATGCCGATCTCATCGGACTGACGGTCATAACCGGAAGCGCGAAGAGGGCCTACGAACTCTCTGCTCGGTTTCGCGCCCGCGGGACAACGGTGGTCCTCGGCGGCCCGCACGTCACACTGGTTCCCGACGATGCCTTTCAGCACGCCGATGCCATCGTCGTGGGTTATGCGGAGGAGTCATGGCCGCGTCTACTCCGGGATTTTCAGCGCGGCGCTTTGCGGCGGCGCTACGACCAGGATCCGAATTTGAGCCTGGCCGGCCTGCCACCGGTACGACGCGATCTGATGCCGCGGGGACTATATCGAACGACGCATGTCTTCGAGGCGACACGCTCGTGCGTCCACGGCTGCGAGTTCTGTGTCGCGCCCTTTGCCTGGGGTCGCAAGCCGCTCCAAAAGCCGGTCGAGGAGGTCGTCGAGGAGATCCACCGGACCGGCGCGCGCACGGCGATCTTCGTCGACCTCAATCTCATCGCGGACAGAGACTATGCGGCGCACCTCTTCGAGGCCCTGACGCCGCTGCGGATCCAATGGTCTGGCCTAGCGACGACGCTGCTCGCTAACGATCCTCCACTCCTCGAAGCGTGCGCGCGGAGCGGCTGCCGTGGCTTGCTGATCGGGTTCGAATCGATATCAAGCGGCAGCCTCCGCGAGATGCGCAAAGGCTTCAACGCACCCGAGCAATACAGGGAAATCATCGGGACGCTCCATGCACATGGCATCGCCATCATGGGGACCTTCGTGTTCGGTCTCGACCAAGATAC
>JARRKQ010000171.1:0-4772 GCA_037387885.1 Alphaproteobacteria bacterium
CGGAGGCCTCGAAGACCGCGAGCGCCGTCAGCGAGGGCAAGTTGTAGTATCTGCGAACCATCGGGCCTCGGTCGTCTGCCTGCTACCGCGGGGGCACGCTGCGTCCGCGCCGGGCGCCGGACGCGCCGGCACCGGAAAATAATGCACCAATCTCATGGGGCCGTTGACATTTTTTCGACTTCCTGAGCGGGCGAAAGTCCGCCAAATATGGGCGAGACGTCACACAGCTTGACGCAGCACGAGGCGGGGCCGGCGGCCCCTCTCCTTCGGCTGCCATCGCACGGGGGATCGGACTATGGCGGTTGCAGCAACGGCAGGTGCACCAACGGCGACGCGGCGCGGCGGGCGCGACGCCCGGCGGAGCCTTCGCACCTCGCGGCGAGAGGACATGCTGCCGAGCCTGAGGCACGGCCTGCCTTACACCGAGCCCCTGAGCGAGGAACAGGTGCACCGGATCCACGACGCCTCGATGCGCATCCTGGAGGAGGTGGGCGTCGATTTCCGCGACCCCGCGGCGCTGGACGACTGGCGCCGGGCGGGCGCCCGGATCGAGGGCGAAAGGGTCTACCTGGACCGCGCCCAGGTCATGGAGCTGATCGCATCGATCCCCGGCTCGATCACGCTCCACGCCCGCGATCCGGAAAAGACCGTCAGCCTCGGCGACGGCAAATCGATCTTCGTGCCCATGGCCGGCGCCCCCTTCATCCGCGACCTGGAGGACGTGCGGCGCAACGGCACGCTGGCGGATCTCGGCACCTTTCACAAGCTGGCCCACATGTCGCCGGCGATGCACTCCTCCGGCCATGTCATCTGCGAGCCGATGGACGTCCCGGTCGGCCACCGCCATCTCTGGATCACCTATTCGTCCATGAAGCACTCGGACAAGACCTTCATGGGCATGTCGACCAGCGGCCAGAACGGCGAAGACGTGATGGAGATGGTCAAGATCCTGTTCGGGGCGGACACCGTCGAACGCCGCGCGGTGGTGACCGCCAACGTCAACGGCAACTCGCCGCTGGTCTGGGACGAGACCATGCTGGGCGCGCTGCGCGCCTACACGCGCCACAACCAGCCGGTGCTCTGCTCGCCCTTCGTCCTGGGCGGCGCCAACACGCCGGCCTCCACCGTGCCGGCGGTGGCGCAGCTCAACGCCGAGGCGCTGTCGGCGCTGGCCTACACCCAGGTGGTGCGCAAGGGGGCGCCGGCCATCTACGGCCATTATCTCTCCACGGTCTCCATGCAGTCCGGCGCGCCCATGGCGGGAACGCCGGAAATCTCCCTGATGAACTTCATGATCGGCCAGATGGCGCGGCATTACGGCGTGCCGTGGCGGACCTCGAACACCCTCGGCGGCGCAAAGGTCTTCGACGCCCAGGCCGGCTACGAATCGGCGACCACGCTGATGGCCGTCTGCCTCGCCGGCGCCAACTACATCTGGCATTCGGCCGGCTGGAACGAGGGCGGGCTGCACTGCTCCATGGCGAAGTTCGTGGTCGACGCCGAACAATGCGCCATGGCCTATCGCATGACCGAGGGGCCGCGGTGGGACGATTTCGACGAGGCGCTGAGCGCGATCCGCGACGTCGGGCCGGGCGGCCACTACCTCGGCCACCCGCACACCCAGGAGAATTTCCAGCGCGCCTTCTTCCTGCCGCAGCTCCTCGACAACACCTCCTTCGAGCAGTGGACCGTGGACGGCGCGCGCGACACCACGCAACGCGCGCTCATCCACGCCAAGAAGCTGCTCGCCGACTACGAGGAGCCCAAGCTGGACGAGGCCAAGGACGAAGAGCTCCTCGACTACATCCATCGCCGCGAACGCGAGGTCCGGGGCGACGTCGCCTAACGGCCGGCAAAGCCCTGCGGGCCCGCCACCCCGGATCGGTCGCCTGGGATAAACCGCCCGGGATAAACCGCCGAGGCTCGTCCTTGAAGGCGGCCGCCAATTGACGCAGGCTTGATCCCATCGGGACCGAACGGCGCCCAACACGATGCCCGGGCCGACGGCCGGTCGACGGCCGGTCAAGGGTCGGTCGCGGGCCCGTCGAGGGCGCCGCGCGCTGCCGGGCCCGTCCGTCTCCTCCTCCCAGTTCGGCGGGAGCATACGACATGCAATCGATCTCCCTCATCGGTCTCGGCGTGATGGGCTCGGCGCTCGCCCGGGTGCTGCTCGAGAACGGCTACGATCTCACCGTCTGGAACCGCTCGCCCGAGAAAGCCGCGCCGCACGTGAAGGCCGGCGCGCGCTTGGCGCGCTCCGCAAGCGAGGCGATCGGGGCCAGCGCGACGGTCGTCACCTGCATCCGCACCCACGGCGATACCCGCGCCCTGCTGGAGGCGGACGCGGGCTCTCTTGCGGGCAAGACGATCGTCGAGTTGAGCACGGGCGACGCCCGCGAGGCCGAGGCCTTGATGGCGTGGGTCCGGTCCCAGGGCGCCGACTGCCTGATCGGCATGATCTCGACCTTTCCCGGCGGGATCGGCCAGGCCGACAGCGCCATCCTCACGGTCGGCCCGGCGCGGGTCTGGGAAAGCTGCGCGCCGCTTCTCAAGACGCTCGCCGGCAAGTCGGCCTATGTCGGCGAGAATCCCAAGGCGCTGGCGGCCATTTACGCCTCCCTCTTCCTGCCGCGTCAGGGGTTCATGTTCGGCATGATCTACGGCGCCCTGCTGTGCGAGAAGGCCGGCGTCTCGATGGACGCCTACGTCGCCCAGCTTCCGCTGACGATCAAGGTCGTCCGCGACTACTACGACGTGTTCGCCGCCAGCGTGCCGAGCGGCGATTTCTCCAACCCACCCGCCTCGATGGGCACCTATTACGCCGCGTTCCAGGACGTGCTGAACACCTGCCGGGACCTCGGCACGCCCCGAGAGCTGCCGCAGCTTCTCCACGACCTGGTCGAACGCGGCATCGAGTCCGGCCTGGCCGACGAGCAGATCACCGCGCTCACCAAGATCCTGCGGAGCTGAGCGAGGCCGCCGCTCCGAAGTTATGACCCGTCGGCCGAGCGCGCTCGCCTAGAGCAGCTCGACCAGGGCCGTCAGGGCCTTGTCGCTGAGGCCCGCGTCCACGCCCTTGTGGGCGAGGTCGCTGAAGAGCTGCGGCAGCTCGCTCGGGGCGCCGTGGGTCTTGAACGTCTTCAGCGCGTCGTCGAGCGCCGCCGCGTAGGTCTGCATGGTGGCCGGCGGATTGTCGAACTTGCCGGCCGGAACGGTGTCGGCGAAGTATTTGTGGTAGCTCGGCAGCATGCCCAGCGACACCGGCACCTGACGAACGAAGCTCTCGAGCGGAATCCCCGCCTTCTTGCAGATCAGCCCGCCGTAGATCATGCCGAACATGAAGCCCTGGCGCGTCGTGAACAGGGCGGCGAAGAGCGCGGCCGCCATGCCGGCCTCGGTTCCGAAATGGGCGGCGGCGCCGCCCAGGGTCTTGATGACGGGCTGCCAGGTCTCCCAGACCTCGGTGTCGCCCACCATGCTCAGCACGGTCTCCGGGCCGCCGATCTGGGTCGGATAGGCATTGATGATGCCGACCAGCCACGCCGCGCCGTTGTCCGACAGCAGCTTCGCCAGCGCCTCGGCCTCCTCCGCGCCGCCGGTGCTGAGCTCGATGATCGTCTTGCCGCGCAGCGAATCCGCGAAACCGCTCAGCAGCTCGATGGTCTGGTCGTGCGAGGCGATGCAGACGATGGTCGCCGGACTCGCCGCGACGGCCGCGGCGGCGGTGTCCGCCACGGCAGCGCCGGCAGCCGCCAGCGGCTCTGCCTTCTCGGCGGTTCGGTTCCAGACCGTCACCGCGCGGCCGCTCTCGAGAAGCGTGCGCGCGAGGGCGCTGCCCATGACGCCCAAACCGATCACGGATACATCGCTCATATTCCCCTCCCTGTTGCATGGTTGGTTCGCTCGGTCGCACCCGCGACCATCGACGCCAAGCGGTCGGATTCGCCGGACGCTTTCGCCTGCCGGACGATCCCGGCTATTTGACGACCAGGCACGGGCATTTCGCCTCCTCGAGCAGCTCGCGGGAAACGCTGCCCAGGAAGAAGCTCTTGATATCCCCCTGGCCCCGCGTTCCGCACACGATCAGATCGACGCCGTTGGCCTCGACGAACTGGAGCACTTCGCGCGCGATGTCCTCACCCAGCAGCGCGGTCTCCACCCGCGCGACGCCAAGCTCGTGCGCCCTGGCCGACGCCCCCTCCAGCATCAGCGCGCCGAAACGCTCCAGCAAGACGGTCGGCGCCGCGCCCCGCGGCGGCGCGGTGATCGGCGTGGGAAAGGCGGGCCGGGTCATGGCTTCGTCGAGCTCGGCGACGATGTCGCCCAGAAAGCCCTGCCGCTTCGCCGTCTCCATCAAGGCGCCGAGCGAGATATCGCCCACGACCGCGTGAACGATCGCCAGGCGGGCCCGGTAGCGCCCGGCAACATCGATGGCGAGCGCGAGCGCCCGATCGGACGGCGCCGACCCGTCGACTGAAACCAGAACGGCCTTGAACATCTTTCGGCTCCGCTAACGCGTCCGCGAGGCCCCGGGCGACGCAAGCGCGACTCCCGGCTTCTCCCCTCTTTCGGCAAGTCGCCCCGCCCCAGGCCGCATCGCCGTCCCTCGCGCCGGCCCGTCAAGCGGCCATGCCGCGCTTCGAAGCGGACAGCGCGTCGATTTCCTCGAGCAGCCGCGCATAGTCGGGCGAGTCGGGCCTGGCATAGTTGAAGTTCTTGTAGAGCCCGATGAGGCGCGTGAAATAGTCTCGCGCCTCGTCCTTGTCGGCAAA
>JARRKQ010000172.1:0-4740 GCA_037387885.1 Alphaproteobacteria bacterium
GGTACTTACCGGTTCTGGGCGGAATACATAAAAGCTGATGGTATGATATTCAATGGTTCCACAGCTGGCTGAACGCTCGGGCTATCGCGCTCAACGTTGGGGCTGGCGCGTTCGGAGACTGTGCTATAAGGCCGGTCGCCTGAATAAGAACGCACGGATGTGGGCATGGAACGCGAGTCGATGGCCTATGACGTCGTGATCGTGGGCGGCGGGCCTTCGGGTCTGGCGGCGGCGATCCGGCTGAAACAACTGGCCGCGGAGCAGGAGCGCGAGATCGGCGTCTGCGTGTTGGAGAAGGGCTCCGAGGTGGGCGCACATATCCTCTCCGGCGCCGTGCTCGAGACGCGCGCGCTCGACGAGCTGATCCCCGACTGGAAGGAACAGGGCGCGCCGGTCAACGTGCCGGTGACCGCGGAGAAGTTCCTTTTCCTCACCGAGAAGGGCGGCGTCTCCTGGCCGACGTGGATTTTGCCGCCGGCGATGCACAACCACGGCAACTACATCATCAGCCTCGGCAATCTCTGCCGTTGGCTCGCCGAGCAGGCCGAGGCGCTTGGGGTCGAGATCTATCCGGGCTTCGCCGCCGCCGAGCTGCTCTTCAACGACGACGGTTCGGTGAAGGGTGTCGCCACGGGCGACATGGGCATCGGCAAGAACGGCGAGAAGCTCGACACCTATGAGCCGGGCATCGAGCTGCACGCGAAGTGGACCTTCTTCGCCGAAGGCTGCCGCGGCAGTCTCGGCAAAGAGCTCATGGAGAAATTCTCGCTCCGCGGCGGCGCGCAGATGCAAACCTACGGCATCGGCCTCAAGGAGCTGTGGGAGGTCGCGCCCGAGAAGCATCAGGAAGGCCTGATCGTCCACACGGCCGGTTGGCCGCTCGATAGCAAGACCTACGGCGGCTCGTTCGTCTATCACCTGGAGAACAATCAGGTCGCGGTCGGCTTCGTGATCGGGCTCGACTACGAGAACCCGTTCCTGAGCCCGTTCGACGAGTTCCAGCGCTTCAAGCTGCATCCCAAGATCAAGCCGACCTTCGAGGGCGGCCGGCGCATCGCCTACGGCGCGCGGGCGCTGAACGAGGGTGGCTACCAATGCCTGCCCAAGCTCACCTTCCCCGGTGGCGTGCTGATCGGCTGCGAGGCGGGCACGCTCAACATGCCCAAGATCAAGGGCACGCATACGGCGATGAAGTCGGGCATGCTGGCGGCCGAGGCCGCCGCCGCGGCGCTGGCGGAGGAGAACCCGCCGTCAGAGCTCACGGGCTACGCCGAAGCGTTCAAGGCGTCCTGGGTCGACAAGGAATTGCGCGCCGCGCGCAACGTGCGGCCGGCCTTCAAATGGGGCCTGATGATGGGCACGCTCGCCACCGGTATCGATCAGGTGTTGTTCCGGGGCAAGGCACCGTGGACGCTGAAACACGCGCACGCTGACAACGAGACCTTGAAGAAGGCCTCCGAGGTCAAGCCGATCGACTATCCCAAGCCCGACGGCACGATCACCTTCGACAAGCTCTCCTCGGTGTTCATCTCGAACACCAATCACGAGGAGGACCAGCCGGTTCACCTGAAGCTCGCGGACGAGAGCGTCGCGGTCGACTACAACCTCGCGCTCTACGACGCGCCCGAACAGCGCTATTGTCCGGCGGGGGTTTACGAGATCGTGCGCGACGACGACGGCAGCAATCCGCGGCTGCAGATCAACGCGCAGAACTGCGTGCACTGCAAGACCTGCGACATCAAGGATCCCAAACAAAATATCACCTGGGTCACGCCGCAGGGTGGCGGTGGGCCAAATTATCCTAATATGTGAGCTAAGTATTTTCTTCGGCGGCGGTTTGCCATCGGAGCAGGTCTGACCAGGCGGCGTTCACGTCCTCTTCATCATACCGGCCGATGATGGGAGAGCCGGACGCCATCGGTTCACGAGACGGAACGGCAGGAGCGATGACGGACTTGAAGCATGTGACAGTGGCCGCGCGGCGCCGCCGCTGGTTGGGCGGGCTCGCAGGTGCGGCAGCGCTCTCGGCTTTAGCAATCCTCCCGGGCACGGCCCTTGGGGAAAGCGCGAAGGCACCGTCCTTCCAGCCGGAAACGCCGTCGGGCGCCTATCTCGCGGCGCGTCACGCCGAGCGGCTTTTCGCGCTCTCCGAGGCGGCGACGCTCTATGCCCGTGCGCTGGCCGACGATCCCAACAATGACGCGCTGCTGGCCCGCACCCTCTATCTGATGGTGGCCGACGGGCGCATCGACGCCGCCTTGCCGTTGGCGCGGCGTGTCGTTGCCAAGCGGCCGCGGGCGCGGCTTGCAAATCTCGTGCTCGCCGTCGACGCGGCGAAACGCCGGAAATATGCCGTCGCGCTGAAGCATCTCGAACCGCAGCCCAAGCGCGGCGCCAACCGGGTGCTGATGCCGCTGATGCAGGCCTGGCTCGAATTCGGCGCCGGCGACCGCGACAAGGCGCTGCGCACCGTGCGCGAGGTCGAACAGGTGAAGGGCTTCGCCAACTACTTCTATCTGCATAGTGGCCTGATGCTCGAATTGTCGGGCCGCGGCAAGGCCGCCGAGCAGCGCTACAAGAAGGCCTTCGTCGACGAGGCGCGTGTCGGCCTGCGCATGATCGAAGCCGTCGGCATTTACTACGAGCGCGCCGGCCGCACGGCCGAGGCCATCGCGCTCTATCAGAAATATCTGAAGCGCAGCCCCGATGCGGTCGGCCTGCAGTCGGCCTTGATCCGCGCCCAGTCGGGCGGCAAGGCGGCGGCGTTCGTGATCTCCTCGGCCGACGGTCTGGCCGAATCGCTGTTCGATGTGGCGAGCGCGGTCGGGCGCAGCCGGCGGCGACGGCAGGCGCTTCTCTACGCGCGCCTCGCCCTGCATCTCAAACCCGATTTCGGCCCGGCGATCGTCCTGATCGCGGCCATCTTCGAGGACCGGAACCAGCGCGAGGCCGCGGTGCGGCTTTACCGCTCGGTGCCGAAGCGCTCGCCGCTCTCCTGGTCGGCGCGGCTCGCCACGGCGCAGGCCTTGAACCACCTCGACCGCTCCGACGAAGCGGCCAAGATTCTGCAGGAGATGGCGAGCGAGCGGCCCAAGCGCTTCGATGCGCTGGTGGCGCTGGGCGATCTCTATCGCGGCAAGGAGCAGTTTGCGGAGGCGGTCAAGGCCTATGACCGGGCCTTCGCCCGCATACCCAAGGTCGAGCGCCGGCATTGGGGTCTCCTTTATGCGCGCGGCATCGCGCTCGAGCGCGACAAACAATGGGCCCGCGCGGAGAAGGATTTCCTGAAGGCGCTCGAATTCGTGCCCGACCAGCCCTTCGTGCTCAACTATCTGGGTTATTCGTGGGTCGAGCAGGGCAAGAACCTCGACCGCGCGCGCAAGATGATCGAGAAGGCGGTGAGCCTGCGCCGCAACGACGGCTACATCACCGACAGCCTCGGCTGGGTGCTTTACCGCATGGCAAAATATAAGGAGGCGGTGCCGCATCTGGAGCGCGCCGTTGCCTTGCGCCCGCACGACCCGACGATCAATGACCATCTGGGCGACGCCTACTGGATGGTCGGCCGCCACCGCGAAGCGGAATTCCAGTGGCGCCGCGCGCTCTCGCTCAAGCCGGAGAAAGACCAGATCAAGGTCATCGAGGCCAAGATCAAGGACGGTCTGAAGAAGCCCGGCAAGAAACCGTGAGCGACGGCCCGGCGGCGGGCACGAGCACCATCGCGGTCGCCGCCCCGGCCAAGATCAATCTCTACCTGCACGTCACCGGCCGGCGCGAGGCGGGCTATCACGAGCTCGACAGCCTGGTCGCCTTCGCCGATATCCACGATACGATCGAGGTGCGGCCCTCGGCGGCCTTGTCGCTGAAGGTCGAAGGGCCGTTCCGCGTTGCCCTCGGCGATCCCACCGAGAATATCGTGCTCGATGCCGCCCGCGCGCTGGCCGAGGCGGCAGGGGTCGAGCCGACGGCGCGGATCACGCTGATCAAACGGTTGCCGGTCGCGGCGGGCATCGGCGGCGGCTCGGCCGATGCGGCGGCAACCTTGCGCGCGCTTTCGGAGCTTTGGTCGATCAGCCTACCCGAAGACGACCTAGCGGCGCTGGCGCTCAAGCTCGGCGCGGACGTGCCGGTCTGCCTTCAGGGCCGGCCCGCCTTCGTCGGCGGCATCGGCGAGGATCTGACGCCGGCACCGCTTCTGCCGCCGGTTCCGATCGTGCTCGCGAACCCACTCCGTGCGCTCTCCACGCCCAAGGTCTTCGGCGCGCGCGAGGGTTCGTTCAGCGATCCGGCGCGCTTCGATCAAATCCCGATGGACGCGGCCGCGCTGGCCGCTCTTCTGGCCGAGCGGGCGAACGATCTGACCGACGCGGCGGTCGCGTTGATGCCCGAAGTGGCGACGGTGCTGATGGCGCTCGAGGCCGTGCCCGGCACGCTGCTCGCGCGCATGTCGGGCAGTGGTGCCACCTGCTTTGCGCTCTATGAGGACGAGACCGCTGCCGCCCGCGCCGCCGCGGTGGTCGCCGGCGGCAATCCGAATTGGTGGGTCACGATGGGCAAGCTGCTCACCGCCGGCGTCTGACGCCGCGCCCGTCGTGCGAACAAGAAAGCCCTCTCCCAAAACCGGGAGAGGGCTTTTGCGGTTGACCGCTAGCGGATCGCGATCGGGTTGATGATCATCTGGACGGCGCCGCGGATGCGTGCCGGGCCGAGGACGAAGAGGAACTCCCAGCCCTTGTCCTT
>JARRKQ010000173.1:0-4719 GCA_037387885.1 Alphaproteobacteria bacterium
CGTCGCTATCAAGGTGCCTGCGAACGGCTATCTGGTGAGCGCGACTTATGGCCGTGGATGGGAGTGCGAGCGCGGCTATCGAGTAACCGGCGAGGACTGCGTGGTCGTGAGAGTGCCTGAGAACGGCTATTTTATCAACGCTTCGCATGGACCTGGGTGGAGATGCGAGTATGGATTTCAGGCCGTCGACGAGAGTTGTGTGGCCTTGAAGCTGCCGGAGACCGCGCACATCGACTATTCCGGAAACGGCTGGGACTGCAATCGGCCTTACCGACAGCAAGGCGGTCGGTGCGTTCTACCTTGAGCGGATTGGACGGACGACAACCATCCGGCTGGCACGGCGTGAAGTCGCTTGGCATGACAAGGAACGACGACAGCAGCCGCTTTCTTCGTTCTTTTTCATCTTAGAAGCACGTCATTGTTGAATTGGGACGGCTGTCGTCTGCGAAGGTGCGCCCTGCTGCGGGAGCGGTCGATGGAGCCGACGACGCAGGCGACCGAGTCTAGATCGGCACCGTCACTTGGTTTGGGAGAACTTCCAGATGCACATGTCTCCACCGCTAACCGTGTTGGCCATTCTCGCCGTTATGCTGGCTGGCGCGGCGTGGCTCGCGCCGCCGCAGCGCGCAGCGACAGAGATATCCGTGGCGTTGCCAGCCGCCACCTACCAGAGGCTTGCGCTTTGGGGGAAGGCGCACGTCGGGACAGATGGAAAGCCGCAAACGGTGGTGCAGGTCATAGAGAATCTCGGAGCAAGGCTCGAAGAGTAATGCCCCGCCGTGAGACGGGTGTGACGGCGCGCAAGAACGAATAAATGTCAGCATGAGTGATGAGGCTTACGAATGAACGGTTCAGATCCAGCGGGAGGTCGAGAGGTTCAACAAGCGTTGAGCGAGTTGCGCACCCGCACAGCCACGAGCCTGCAGGCATTTAACGATGCCGTTCCCCATACATCTTGGCTAAGGCGGAGTGAAATCGAGCGCTTCACATCGGAGTTGATGCGAGCGGCCGAAACGGCACCGCGGAGACGTCGTCTCGCGTGGCGCCAAAGAATTCCGGACGTCATTGCTTTGATCGCGCGGATCAGGGCGGCACCTCGGTTGCCGTGAATCGGCCTAATTGGAAGCTGCAATTAACTGAGAAGGAACTGGGCCATGACGGGCGACCCGGTCGACCTCGACGAACACCGCGGTATGGCCGCTCAGATAGCGACGGACCTTCGCCGTCAGCGGCTCCACGAATTTCAGGAAGATCAGGCGGCCCTGAAGCGTCGCCAGGAAGAGCTGGAGAAACTTCTCCTGGCCGCTCCAGCGGAGACCTGGCCCGAGGCCGCTGCCAAGGCCCAGTATCTCATCCAGCTGTTTGCCGCCACAGCGGAGGCTCAAAACCCGCGTCACAAGGAGCTCATCGCCCATGCGCTCGATGATCTCACTAGACTGTGCGACTGTGAGAAAGAGCTTTCATGACCCGCTCGCCGGTAGGAGAAGCGCCGAGCGATCAGCCTGCCAAAGAGGTGCCTAAACTTCGCCAGTGCCTCAGGTGCCGGGCCACATTACACGGCGCGTGGGCCGGCGAGCGGATCTGTTCGCACTGCAAGAACTCGAACACATGGCGCAGCGGCACGCCGCTCAGGTCCTTTGCCACCGGTGGCCGCCGATACGGCCGAAAATACGGCCGCGGATCGGGCGATTCATGAGGTCTTTGCCGCCTTGGTGCCGATTTGCATAGAGCAATCCAATGAGCAATCGTAAGTCTTGAAGATGTTCGGTTACTTGCGGGACGCCGGCAGCTACGAGCGCAGCAACATGGTCATGAAGGCCGGCTGGACCACGATAACGGGTTCGAGCGATGCCGCTCGCAACGTCACGAAGGTGCGCATAGCGAAGCTCTCGGACCGGTTCTAGGCGCCCAATCGGATCTTCACCTGGGTGAGAGAGCGGTGAAACAGCAATAAAAGCCCGCAGTCTAAGATATGGTTTGATTTCGCTCGGGAGGGAGCCCATATAACTTTCACTAGGTCGGTCTTCGACCCTAGGAACGGTTCCTAGTCGAAGTACAGATCAGATACCGGTTTCCCAGAAAGATTTCGGTAGAAAGAGAACCGCCGGGCGGCGTGTCCGGCGGATACAACAATGCGATTGGAACAATCAATGACCAAAGGAACCGTCAAATGGTTCAACGCCGAGCGAGGCTATGGCTTCATCGCGCCGGATGATGGCTCGAATGATAACTTCGTTCATATCTCGGCCGTCGAGCGCGCCGGATTGAGTTCGCTCAGCGAAGGGCAGAAGGTCTCCTATGAACTTCAGCCCGGGCAGAACGGCAAATCTTCCGCCGAGAACCTGTCCGTGATCGAATAGCCACACGAGGTAACGTCCCCGACTCGCGTTGGGGGCGTGACCCAATAAGTGTTGGCGGTGCGACCTAGAAAGAACGTCGCATGGACCGAGGTGCTCAGGCGAATTCGCCTCCTGTTTCTTGGTCCGCATGTAATAAAGCAAACAACGAGATACGGCGCGACAAGCACACTCGCGGCCGCCCATGCGTACCAGGTTGCGGACGGATCCGCCTGTGCTGTGTGACGAAAGACCCCGGGTCTGACGTCTCGAATTCAAGCAGAGGAGTACCGGAATGCAAAAAACCCTGAGATCCCGCGCTGAGGAAAAGTTCGCCGCCACTCAGAAGAAAGCCAAGCAGGCTCTGAGTGAAAAGGAAAAAGCGCGCCAAGCCATGACGGAACGCATGGCCAAACAGCGCGCTCTTCGCCTGGCCAAAGAGGCGGCCGACAAACAAGCGGCCGAGACGGCGGGCGCCAAGGACAAGTAGCCGTCACATTGCACCAGGACCGGCGGCGATCATCTTGCCAGCTGACCGGCCCGCGCCGCATCGCTGAAAAGACAGGAGCGGAATTCGAAAGCGATTATTAAGGCGGTAGTCGCGCTATCACGACTGCCTGAATGAACTCGGGCGAGCAAACTAGCGATCGATAGGGCCATTCGTTCGCTCTCGAGCCGAGCGATTGATTGCGAGCGGGCGTTAGTAACCGAAGCGGGCTGTGCTAGATCACTGCTATGCGGTTGCGAGCTGTCGGGACGCTACCTCGTTACTTTATAGGCCAATCGAAATTGATAGAGCTTTCCGTACGTCGGTCCTCGAGTTCGGCCTTTCTCACAACGCAAACATAGTCACCGGGCTTGTATCCAACATGCCAAGTAACAAGTCCGCTATCCGTAGCTTGAGCCATAAGATCCTCGTCAGCGCGGAACGTATGGCCTCCCAGGACAACTTTCTTGGCCACAGAAATTTTCATGCGCGTGTTTTCGAGAAACATGAACATCTCCTCTGATGAGAGATCACAGTAGGCTGAGGCAGTTAAGAAATCGATACAAGTCCTTTCCAGTCAGGTCTCATTGTCCCAGGCTGCTGTTCCAGCGCGGTGGGACATTACACTAACGTGAATCTTTGATTTGCTCTCCGCAGAAAGTCGGCTCCTGGCTTGAACAAATTTCTCACACTCATCATCGCTCGTTGATACGCTTTTCATATACTTGATACCGCCTCGCTCAATCCGACTCCACGGCGAGTTTGTTGTCATTCGACCGAGTGACAGTCCGTCTTCCGATCGGCTCAACACTGCTTTCAAAGTTATCCATCGCAAGCAGGCTCATGCTTAGCCAAGCCTGGTTGATCTCGGCCGCCTTGACGTCTGGCCAATACTTGGCAAGCAGCCCAATCAGTTCCCAATTGGGGCGGCGGTGATTGATCGATAGCCAGCTCGACAGTTCATCAAGTTCAACACCTGTCATTGGATATTCTCTCCTTCTTGAAGCACTCTCAAGCTGGCTCACCGTGGGAGTCCGAGCCAACCAAGCGGAACCGCGAACGTCGCTCGATTGGCGTGCTCTGACGGTTGAGCCTATCTTTGGCAATTTCGTTCATGCGCTGCATGGCCCGTTTGATCTCTTCCGCAGTCGCATCCGGCCATGTTGTCGCGATTGCGTCCATGATTTCCAAAAGCGGCCGCTCATGATTAGAACTCAGCCAGCGCGCCAATTGCTCAATCTCAGTGTCCGTCATTGAAATGCCTTTTCATTTGAGGTGGTCGGCCCCCGAAGATCCGCCGCGTTGGCTCGGCCCGCCAGCCAGTCTTATTCCCGCCGTTCTTGAAGACTACGACCGCTGCGTCGCCGCGGGTTAGTGCGCCCCGGTCGGACGGAGCACCATGTCCGCTTTCGGCGCTGCTGAACACGAGCTTGCTGTTTTTTGTGCTGGTCGTGAAATTCGTGGACGCCGGATCCGTCAAGAAGGACGTATCCAGCCGACGGCATAATCTACTATCGTCGAGCTAGTGCGGGTTCAGAGCACCGGAGTTCGCATCGCCTCCTGGCGAACCATTAATACCCGTCCTTCGCTCGGGTTTGGGACCGCTCCGCAACTTTGTCGAGGATTACTATAGCACCATTCGACGGAAATTGCTCGAAACATTTGGAGCGGCTCTGTGCCGAGCTCGAACCGCTTTCCACATGACGGAAACTTGGTGATTGCTAAGAAGTATTATGACGAACGTAGCCAAAGCGCCGATGGATGGTAAAGCCCCCCGAAAGGATCAGCTCCGGCAACCTGTTGAATGATGGCCCAACGACCACACTCTAATCTGTAAGCGGACATGGCGTAATTGCGGCGCCCGCTCTCCGAGGGCTTTGGAGGTCGAATAGGATC
>JARRKQ010000174.1:0-6650 GCA_037387885.1 Alphaproteobacteria bacterium
CAACTTATCTGGAGCGTTCGCTCACCTCCGAGCTATCGGGAAACGTCATCGATCTCTGCCCCGTTGGCGCGCTGACATCGAAACCCTACGCCTTCACCGCGCGCTCCTGGGAGCTCAAGCGGACGGAATCCGTCGATGTCCTGGATGCGGTCGGCTCGAACATCCGCGTCGATACGCGCGGCTCGGAAGTCATGCGCGTCCTGCCGCGCCTGAACGAGGACATCAACGAGGAGTGGATTTCCGACAAGACCCGCTTCGCTTACGACGGCCTAAAGCGACAGCGCCTCGACCAGCCTTACGTCCGCCGCAAGGGCAAGCTCGAGCCCGCGAGCTGGCAAGACGCCTTCGACGCCGTCGCCAAAGCGCTCAAGGGCAAGGACGGCAAGAAGATCGCCGCCATCGCCGGCGATCAATGCGACGCCGAGGCGATGCTGTGCCTGAAGGAGCTGATGGGCGCGCTCGGCTCGCCCAATATCGATTGCCGCCAGGATGGTGCTGCACTCGATCCGCGCGTCCGCGCGAGCTACCTCTTCAACACGACGATCGCCGGGATCGAGGAGGCGGATGCCCTCCTCATCGTCGGCAGCAATCCGCGCCTCGAAGCCCCGATCATCAATGCCCGCATCCGCAAGCGCTCCCTCCGTGGCGGCTTCCCCGTCGCCATGATCGGCGCACCGGTCGATCTAACCTATCCGGTCGAGGTGCTGGGGGCGGGGCCGGACACGCTGGCCGATATCGCCAAGGGCAGCCACAGCTTCTCAGAAACGCTCAAGACCGTTCGGCGGCCGATGTTGATCCTCGGCATGGGCGCGCTGGCCCGGCCCGACGGGGCGGCAATCCTCGCCGCGGCCCACGCTCTGGCGGACGCGACCAACATCGTCACCGCCGACTGGAACGGCTTCAACGTGCTGCACACCGCGGCCGCGCGCGTCGGCGGGCTCGATCTCGGCTTCGTGCCGAAGCGCGGCGGCAAGGACATCGCCGGCATTCTCGAGGCGGCGGGGAAGGGCGATATCGAGGTCGTCTACCTGCTCGCCGCCGACGAGATCGACATGGAATCGCTCGGCAAGAAGACCTTCGTGATCTATCAGGGTCATCACGGCGATGCCGGCGCCCACCGCGCCGACGTGATCCTGCCGGGCGCCGCCTATACGGAGAAGAACGGCACTTACGTCAACACCGAGGGCCGCGCCCAGCACGGCCAGCGCGCCGCGTTCCCGCCGGGCGATGCCCGTGAGGACTGGCGCATCCTGCGCGCGCTCTCCGAGGTGCTGGGCAAGACGCTGCCGTACGATACGCTCGATCATGTGCGCGCTGCCCTCACAAAGACCGGCCCCGCCTTCGCCGCGATCGATCAGGACGTGCCCGCGACCTGGGACGACTTCGGCAAGGAGGGCAAAACCGACTCCGCGCCCTTCGCCTCGCCGGTCGCGAATTTCTACATGACCGATCCCATCACCCGCTGCTCGGAGATCATGGCCAAGTGCACCGAGCTCGTGAGCGCCGCCGCCGGCGGGCGCACCGGGACCGAAGGGTAGGGCGGGCGCGCGATGGAAGCCTTCTGGATCAACTGGGCCTGGCCGACGATCCTGATCGTCCTGAAGATTCTTGCGATCGTCGTGCCGTTGCTGATCGCAATGGCCTATCTCACCTACATGGAGCGCAAGGTCATCGGGGCGATGCAGCTCCGCAAAGGGCCCAACGTGGTCGGCCCGTTCGGCCTGCTGCAGCCCTTCGCCGACGGCATCAAGCTGCTGTTCAAGGAAACCGTGATCCCGACCGGCGCCAATCCGGGCGTCTTCATCGCCGCGCCGATGATCACTTTCTCCCTGAGCCTCGTCGCCTGGGCGGTGATCCCCTTCGACGACGGCTGGGTGCTCGCCGACATCAACGTCGGGGTGCTCTATCTCTTCGCGATCTCGTCGTTGGGCGTCTATGGCATTGTCATGGCCGGCTGGGCGTCGAACTCGAAATACGCCTTCCTCGGCGCGCTGCGCTCGGCCGCGCAGATGGTCTCCTACGAGGTCTCCATGGGCTTCGTGATCATCACGGTGCTGCTCTGCGTGGGATCGCTCAACCTTTCGGACATCGCTTCTGGAACTGGTTCTGGCTGCCGCTGCTGCCGATGTTCGTGATCTTCTTCATCTCCGCGCTGGCCGAGACCAACCGTGCGCCCTTCGATCTGCCCGAGGCCGAGGCCGAGCTCGTCTCGGGCTACAACGTGGAATATTCCGCCTTTCCCTTCGCGCTCTTCTTCCTCGGCGAATACATCAACATGATCGTGATGAGCGCGATGACCACCGTCCTCTTTCTCGGCGGCTGGCTGGCGCCGCTGGATGTCTCGTGGCTCACCTGGATTCCGGGCCCGATCTGGTTCGCGCTCAAGATCACGGCGTGTCTCTTCGTTTTCCTCTGGGTGCGCGCGACCTTCCCGCGCTATCGCTACGACCAGCTGATGCGTCTGGGCTGGAAGGTCTTCCTGCCGGTCTCGCTCGCCGCCGTCGTCGTCGTGGGCGGCGTGCTGATGGCGACCGGCTGGGTGCCGGGCAGGTAGGGGCAAGGAGCGAGCACATGGCATCCTTCGACCGCAGCGCCCGCACCATCCTCCTGGCCGAGCTCGTCTCGGGCATGTGGCTGACGCTCAAATACTTCTTTAAGCCCAAGGTGACGTTGAACTACCCCTACGAGAAGGGGCCGCTCTCGCCCCGTTTCCGCGGCGAGCACGCGCTCAGGCGCTATCCCTCCGGCGAGGAGCGCTGCATCGCCTGCAAGCTCTGCGAGGCGATCTGCCCGGCCCAGGCGATCACTATCGAGGCCGAGCCGCGCGCCGACGGCCAGCGCCGCACCACGCGCTATGACATCGACATGACCAAATGCATCTACTGCGGGTTCTGCGAGGAATCCTGCCCGGTCGATGCCATCGTGGAGGGCCCCAACTTCGAGTTTGCGACCGAGACACGCGAGGAGCTGATGTACGACAAGGCCAAGCTGCTCGAGAACGGCGACCGCTGGGAAACCGAGATCGCCGCCAACCTCGCCGCCGACGCGCCCTACCGGTAGAGCCCGATAGAGCTATGACGAAACGGGGGGAGCAGGGGATGCACGAAACACTGCAAGCGCGGGGGTGGGTCGCATGATCATCCAGGCGCTCGCCTTCTATCTCTTCGCCGCGCTCCTGATCGCCGCCGCGGTCATGGTCGTCTCCGCGCGCAATCCCGTGCATTCGGTGCTGTTCCTGATCCTCGCCTTCTTCAATGCCGCCGGGCTCTTCGTCCTCATCGGCGCCGAGTTCATCGCCATGATCCTGGTGATCGTCTATGTCGGCGCGGTTGCGGTGCTGTTCCTCTTCGTCGTCATGATGCTCGACATCAATTTCGTCGAGTTACGCGCTGGTTTTCTTCAATATTTACCGATCGGCGGCTTGATCGGATTGATCCTGCTGGTCGAGCTCGTGCTGGTCGTGGCGACCTGGGCCATCGGCCCCGACGCGGCCACGCTCGCCGCCCCGCAGGCCAAGCTCGGCGCCCTCTCCAACCCCGAGCAGATCGGCACGCTGCTCTACACGCGCTACATCTACCTCTTCCAGGCCGCAGGCATGGTGCTGCTGATCGCCATGATCGGCGCCATCGTGCTCACGCTCCGCTCGCGCGCCGGCGTGCGCCGGCAGAAGATCGCCCGCCAGATCGGCCGCAAGGTCGAGGACACGGTGGAGCTCAAGAAAGTGCCCACCAGGAGCGGGGTCTGAGCCCATGTTCGAGATCGGCCTCACCCATTACCTGACGCTGGCGGCGATCGTCTTCACGATCGGCATCTTCGGCATCTTCCTGAACCGCAAGAACGTCATCGTCATCCTGATGTCGGTCGAGCTCATGCTGCTCGCGGTCAACATCAATCTGGTCGCCTTCTCCTGGGCGCTCAAAGACCTGGTCGGCCAGATCTTCGCCATGTTCGTGCTCACCGTCGCCGCCGCCGAGGCCGCCATCGGGCTTGCGATCCTGGTCGTCTATTTCCGCAACCGCGGCTCGATCGAGGTCGAGGACGTGAACGTGATGAAGGGCTGAGGGGCGTTTATGTACGCAGCCGCGATTTTCCTGCCGCTTCTGGGCGCGGTCATCGCCGGTCTCTTCGGCCGCATGATCGGCGACCGCTGGGCGATGGCGGTCACCTGCGGGGCCATGGTGATCTCCGGCCTGCTCGGCTGCGTGATCTTTTACGAGGTCGTGCTGGCCGAGGAGGCGCGCAACAACACGGTCGAGATCTTCACCTGGATCCAGTCGGGCTCGCTCGCCTTCAACTGGGCGCTCAAGTTCGACCCGCTCTCGGCGATCATGGTGTTCACGGTGTCGGTGGTCTCCGCGATCATCCACATCTATTCGATCGGCTACATGTCGCACGACCCGCACCGGGCGCGCTTCTTCTCGTATCTGAGCCTGTTCACCTTCTCGATGCTGATGCTCGTGACGGCCGACAACCTGGTCCAGCTTTTCTTTGGCTGGGAAGGGGTGGGGCTCTGCTCTTATCTCCTGATCGGCTTCTGGTATCACAAGCCCTCGGCCAACGCCGCGGCGATCAAGGCCTTCGTCGTCAACCGGATCGGCGATTTCGGCTTCGCGCTGGGCATCTTCGGCATCTTCCTCGTCTTCGACACCGTGGGCTTCGACGCCATCTTCGCCGGCGTGGCGGGCAAGAAGGACGTGACCTTCCAGTTCCTCGGCATGCAGGTTCACGCGCTCACTACGATTGCGATCCTGCTGTTCATCGGCGCGATGGGAAAATCGGCGCAGATCTTCCTCCACACCTGGCTGCCCGACGCGATGGAGGGCCCGACCCCGGTCTCCGCGCTCATCCATGCCGCGACGATGGTGACGGCTGGCGTCTTCATGGTCTGCCGCATGTCGCCGCTCTTCGAGGCGGCGCCGACGGCGCTCTTCATCGTTACGCTGATCGGCGCGTCGACGGCCTTCTTCGCCGCGACCGTCGGCCTTTGCCAGACCGACATCAAGCGCGTGATCGCGTACTCGACCTGCTCGCAGCTCGGCTACATGTTCTTCGCCGCCGGCATCGGCGCCTATTCGATTGCGATCTTCCACCTGATGACCCACGCCTTCTTCAAGGCGCTGCTGTTCCTCGGCTCGGGCTCGGTGATCCACGGCATGTCGGACGAGCAGGATATGCGCAAGATGGGCGGGATCTGGCGCAAGATGCCGCTCACCTACGCCGTCATGTGGATTGGCTCACTAGCCTTGGCGGGCATCGGCATCCCGGGCCTCATCGGCTTCGCCGGCTTTCATTCCAAGGACGCGATCTTGGAAAGCGCCTTCGGCGCCCATTCGGGCATCGGCATGTATGCCTACTGGCTCGGCATCGCCGCCGCCTTCCTGACCGCGCTCTATTCCTGGCGGCTCCTCCTCATGACCTTCCACGGCCGGCCCCGCGCCTCGGAGAAGGTGATGAGCCACGTCCACGAATCGCCCTTCGTGATGACCGGACCGCTTCTCCTGCTGGCGACCGGTGCGGTCGTCGCGGGCTTCCTGGCGCAGGATCTCTTCGCCGGCCACGGCGTCGAGGTGTTCAAGCGCGCCGGCTTCGAGATGGGCCGCATGGAGAAGATCATCGAGGCCGCGCACCACGTCGATGCCTGGGTCAAATGGCTGCCGCTGATCGTGGCGCTGGCGGGCATCACCTGCGCGTACGTCGCTTATTCCTTCGCGCGGGCGATCCCGGTCTTCCTCGCCTACAAGATGCGCGGGCTCTACCAGTTCCTGCTGAACAAGTGGTATTTCGACGAGCTCTATGACGCGATCTTCGTGAAGCCCGCCTTCTATATCGGCCGCGGCTTGTGGAAGTCGGGCGACGGCGCCTTGATCGACGGAGTGGGCCCCGACGGCATCGCGGCGGCGGCGCAGAACATCGCCAAGCGCGCCAGCGCGCTGCAGACCGGCTATCTCTACCACTACGCCTTCTCTATCCTGATCGGCGTCGCCGCCTTCGTGACGCTCTACGTCCTCGTGATCGCAGGGTAGGGCGGATCGCATGACATTCCCGATCCTCTTCCTGCTCTGGTTCCTGCCGCTGGTCGGCGCGATCTTCCTCATCTTCGTGCGTGGCAACGAGGCCGAGGTCGCCCGCAACGCGCGCAACTTTACGCTTTTCACCTCGCTCGTCGTCTTCGCGCTCTCGCTCTTCGTCTGGTTCAACTTCGACGAGACGTCCGCCGGCTTCCAATTCCAGGAGCGCGTCGCCTGGTTCAACTTTCCCGGCGGCTACAAGCTCACCTACCACATGGGCGTGGACGGCATTTCGATCTTCTTCGTGCTGCTGTCGACGTTGCTGACGCCGATCTGCGTGCTGGCGAGCTGGCAGGCGATCAAGGACCGGGTGCGCGAATACATGATCGCCTTCCTGATCCTGGAAACCTTCATGATCGGGACGTTCTGCGCCCTCGACCTCGTCACCTTCTACATCTTCTTCGAAGGCGTGCTGATCCCGATGTTCCTGATCATCGGCGTCTGGGGCGGCAAGCGGCGCGTCTATTCGGCCTTCAAGTTCTTCCTCTCCACGCTGACCGGCTCCGTCCTGATGCTGCTGGCGATCTTCGCCATCTACTACGAGACGGTGTCCTCCGGGCAGTTCGGCAAGGGGGCAGGGAC
>JARRKQ010000175.1:0-4689 GCA_037387885.1 Alphaproteobacteria bacterium
CTGGATCGCGCCCACGGGGGCGGTCGTGAACCAGGCCGGCTCCTGGGCATGCGTCGCGTGCGCAACAATACGGGCCCGCGGGGTCAGACCCCGCTTCTCCGCCTCGGACGCCGTCATCAAGACGAGCGCGGCCGCGCCATCGGAGATCGAGCTCGAATTCGCCGGCGTCACCGTGCCGTCCTTGGCGAAGGCGGGCTTCAGGTTGGGGATCTTGGAGAGATCGGCCGAGAAGGGCTGCTCGTCCTGCTCGACCACCGTCTCGCCCTTGCGGGTCTGAACCGTCACCGGCTCCAGCTCGTTGGCGAAGGAGCCGTCCTCATTCGCCGTCTTGGCGCGCTTGAGCGAGGTGATCGCGAAGTCGTCCTGGGACTCGCGGGTGAACTGGAAGTGCTGCGCCGTCTCCTCGGCATAAGTGCCCATGAGCCGCCCGGGCTCGTAGGCGTCTTCCAGACCGTCGAGGAACATGTGATCCCAGACCTTGGCGTGGCCCATACGCATGCCCGCGCGCGCCTTGTCCATCAGGTAGGGCGCGTTGGTCATGCTCTCGAGACCACCCGCCACCACCACGTCGCCAGCACCCGCCTTGATCAAATCGTGAGCGAACATCGTAGCTTTCATGCCCGAGCCGCACATCTTGTTGATGGTCGTGGCGCCGGTCTCCCAGGGAATGCCCGCGCCGTGCGCCGCCTGGCGGGCCGGGGCCTGGCCGAGACCGGCCGGCAACACGCAGCCCATAATCACCTCGTCGACCTCCTCCGGCTTGACGCCGGCGCGCACCAAGGCCCCCTTCACGGCCACAGCGCCCAAATCGGTCGCCTTTACGTCCTTCAGCGACCCCTGGAACGAGCCCATCGGCGTCCGCGCGCCGTCGACGATAACGATCGGATCCTTGCCGTTCTCGGCCATCGGAAGTTCTCCTTCAGATATCGGCTGTTGGGCCTAAGGTGATCCTCTGCGGCGCCTTCATCAAGCGGCGCGGTCACCCCAATCCCGCAGCCCACCCATGCTTTCAATTGCTGCCGTCAGATCGCGCTGCCGTCCTTGCGGGTGAAGGTGAAGGCCCCGCCGCTCCGGCGCACGTGGAGATCGTCATCGGGATAGTGCGCTTCCTCTTCGGGGTGGCGGTCGCCAATCTCGAGGTAGAGCGCGTCCTTATCGGTCTTGTTGACCAGATAGTGGCCGTCGGGCACACCCGCGGGGAACCCCGCTGCGAGACTCGGTGTCAGCACCTGCTCGCCCGCATCGGTGATAAGCGTGAGCTCGCCCTCAAGCACATAGACGAACTCGTGCTTGTGCCAATGCCGGAGCGCCGACGCAGCACCCGGCGTTAGCCGCACCAGATTGACGCCGAAATGGGTCAGTCCCGCCGCGTTACCCAACGCCTGTTTCTGGCGGCCTGCGGCGACTGCCTGGAATTCCTCGGGATAGGCCGAACCGTGCCGCACCTCGACCGAGGCCGGGTCGATCGCGGGTATCCTCAGATCGGTTTTCCCCATTACGCCGTCTCTTTGAAGAGCTCTCGGCCGATCAGCATGCGCCGCACTTCGCTGGTGCCGCCGCCGATCTCGTAGAGCTTGGCGTCGCGCAGCAGGCGGCCGGTCGGATACTCGTTGATGTAGCCGTTGCCGCCGAGGATCTGGATCGCATCGAGCGCCAGCTCCGTCGCCCGCTCCGCACAATAGAGCGCGGCGCCGGCCGCATCTTTCCGCGTTGTCTCGCCGCGGTCACAGGCCTTGGCGACCATGTAGCAGTAGGCCTTGGATGCGTTCAGTTTTGTGTACATGTCGGCGATCTTGCCCTGGATCAGCTGGAAGGTGCCGATCGGCTGACCGAACTGCTCGCGCTCGTGGATGTAGGGGACGACGACATCCATACAGGCCTGCGCAATACCGAGCGCGCCCGCGGCGACGATGACCCGCTCGAAGTCGAGCCCGCTCATCAGCACGTTGACGCCCTTGCCTTCGCCGCCGAGCACGTTTTCCTCCGGTATCTCGCAGTCCTCGAAGACCAGCTCGCCCGTGGGCGAGCCGCGATTGCCGAGCTTGTCGAGCTTCTGGCCGACGGAGAAGCCCTTGGTGGCGGTCTCGACGATGAAGGCGGTCATGCCGCGCTTGCCCGCTTCGGGATCGGTCTTGGCATAAACGACGAGCGTCTCGGCGACCGGACCGTTGGTGATCCACATCTTGGTGCCGTTGAAGACGTAGCGGTCGCCCTTCTTGTCGGCGCGGAGCCGCATCGAGACGACGTCGGAGCCGGCATTGGGCTCGGACATGGCAAGCCCGCCGACATGTTCGCCCGAGAGCAGCTTCGGCAGGTATGTCCGCTTCTGTTCCTCGGTCCCGTTGCGGCGGATCTGGTTCACGCAGAGGTTCGAATGCGCACCGTAGGAGACACCGACCGCGCCCGAGGCCCGGTGGATCTCCTCGGTCGCCACCGTGTGCTCGAGATAGCCCATGCCGGCGCCGCCATACGCCTCCTCGACGGTGATGCCGAGCAAGCCGAGATCGCCCATCTTGGGCCAGAGATGGCGCGGAAACTCGTCCGTCTTGTCGATCTCGGCGGCGATCGGCGCGATCTCGTCGGCGGCAAACGTCATCACCTGATCGCGCAGCATGTCGACATGCTCGCCCAGATCGAAATTGAGCGAAGGCAGCTGATTTGGAATCATCGGGACCTCCCGCCGGCTAGAGGCCGGCCTGTCACGGCAATGGTATCGGCGCGCTTTACCGGACGTATTTGCGGAACTCGGGCGGGCGCTTTTCGGACTGGGCCTTCACGCCTTCCTTCGATTCGTCGGTGTCATAGTAGAGGCTGAGCGCCTGCATCGCCATCGAGGAGAGACCGCGAAGCTGTTCGGTATCGACGTTGAAGGAGCGCTTGGCGATGGTGATCGCGGTTGGGCTCTTCTCGTTGATCTCCGCCGCCCATTTGGCCACCTCGGCATCGAGCTCGTCATGCGGCACGACGGCGTTGATGAGGCCCATCTCGAGCGCCTCTTGGGCCGAATAGCGGCGGCAGAGATACCAGATCTCGCGTGCCTTCTTCTCGCCCACCAGGCGCGCCAGATAGGCCGTGCCGAAGCCCGCATCGACCGAGCCCATCTTGGGGCCCACCTGGCCGAAGATCGCCTTCTCCGAGGCGATGGTGAGGTCGCAGAGCACCGCCAGCACATTGCCGCCGCCAATGGCATAGCCCTGGACGCGGGCGATCACCGGCTTGGGAATGTCGCGAATGATGCTCTGAAGGTCTTCCACCGGCAGGCCGATCGTGCCGCGCCCCTCGTACTGGCCGTCGTGGGAGGACTGGTCACCGCCGGTGCAGAAGGCCTTCTCGCCGGCGCCGGCGAGGACGATCGAGCCGATCGACTTGTTCCAGCCGGCGCGCCCGAAGGCGTGGATCAGCTCCTCGCAGGTCGTCCCGCGGAAGGCGTTGTACTTCTCCGGCCGGTTGATGGTGATCCAGGCGGTTCCGTCCTTCTCCTCGTAGAGGATGTCCTCATACGTCGTCGATTGGCCCATGCTGGCGTTCCTCGTCCCAGTTGCGCCGGCTGTCGCCGCCGGCTTCACGTCGGTCGTCGCGGTCGTCGTTACTTGGCGGCAATTGAACGGCAGTCGGCCCGGCGGCTCAAGCGGTCTCTTCGAAGAGCTCGCGGCCGATCAGCATGCGGCGAACCTCCGACGTACCGGCGCCGATCTCGTAGAGCTTGGCGTCACGCAGCAAGCGCCCCGTCGGGTACTCGTTGATATAGCCGTTGCCGCCGAGGATCTGCACGGCGTCGAGCGCGATCTGCGTCGCCTTCTCCGCGCAATAGAGGATGACGCCGGCGCTGTCCTTCCGCGTCGTCTCGCCGCGGTCGCACGCCTTCGACACCATGTAGGCGTAGGCCTTGCAGGCGTTCATGGTCGTGTACATGTCGGCGATCTTGCCCTGGATGAGCTGGAAGGTGCCGATCGGCTGGCCGAACTGCTCGCGCTCGTGGATGTAGGGAACGACGACGTCCATGCAGGCCTGCATGATGCCCGTCGAGCCACCCGCCAGCACCACGCGCTCGTAGTCGAGCCCGCTCATCAGTACGTTGACTCCCCGCCCCTCACCGCCGAGCACGTTCTCTTCCGGCACCTCGCAATCCTCGAAGACCAACTCGCAAGTGTTCGAGCCGCGCATGCCGAGCTTGTCGAGCTTCTGCGCCGTGGAAAAGCCCTTGAAGCCCTTTTCGACCAGGAACGCCGTGATCCCGCGCGGACCCGCTTCGGGGTCGGTCTTGGCGTAGATCACCAGCGTATCGGCATCGGGGCCGTTCGTGATCCACATCTTGGTGCCGTTGAGAACGTAGCGGTCGCCCTTCTTCTCCGCCCGCAGCCGCATCGAAACGACATCGGAACCCGCATTTGGCTCCGACATGGCGAGCGCGCCGACATGCTCGCCGGAGATCAGCTTGGGCAGATATTTCGCCTTCTGCTCATCGGTCCCGTTGCGGTTGATCTGATTGACGCAGAGGTTCGAATGCGCGCCGTAGGAGAGCCCCACCGAGGCTGAAGCGCGGGAAACCTCTTCCATCGCCACGACATGCTCGAGATAGCCCATCTCGGCGCCGCCATACTCCTCGCCCGCGGTGATGCCGAGGATGCCGATGTCGCCCATCTTCCGCCACAGATCCATCGGAAACTCGTTGCTGGCATCGATCTCCGC
>JARRKQ010000176.1:0-4677 GCA_037387885.1 Alphaproteobacteria bacterium
TTGTAGCCAAACTCGGACATTCGCGGAGTTCGGGTTTCGGCCAGATCAAAGGCTGGAACCGACCCACAACGGTCATTCACAGTGGCCAACGGGAACGTCCGCTTCTGAATCGCAAAGACGACATTGCGCACGAGGCGATCATTGTGCGCCGCAGCAATCGACCCGATTGTCCGCCCTCTCAGGCACAAGCGCATGTGGAATGGGTCGCCCCACCTAGCCGCCTCATGCCAAAAAGGACCATACGCATTGACTGACCATGCCGCGGTAGAAGGCCACGAAGTCTTGGACCACAAAATATCGCTGCGTTTGAAAAGTGTTGTCAAAAGTGTGTGCCGAGAGGAGTCTCTGTTGCCGTGAAATCACATCGGGGGAACTTCGATTGAAGGGGCGGGGCAAGTGAGCGAGGGCGATGTTCTGGCCTTGATCGTGCCTTTGCTGATCCCGGCGCTGGTGGGGCGCATCATCGTGTGGGCGGGACTGGTCAATGCCGAGAACGCTCATGTGCTGAGCAAGCTGTTCTTGTACGTCTTCATTCCGCCCTTGATCGTCACCTTGATGGGGCAAGAAGACTTTGCCGACCTGGCGGATGTGAGGTTCATCCTAGCGGCTTTGGTGCTCACCCTGGGGCTCTATGGTGGCCTCCTCGTGGTACACGCGGTGGTGTTGCGGCGTCCATTGGACGTGAGTGCCCTGGCTGCGTTCGCCGGCACCAAGTTCAACGCGGTAATCATTGGCGTACCGGTGATGCTAGCGGTCTTGGGACATCGGGGGATCGCACCAAGCGTGATTTTGATCGTTATGGGCTACTTTACGATCCTACCGTTGACATTGGTTCTCGCCGATGTCTCTGCGGCGAAGCCCCAAGCGGGCCGTTCTCGCGCCGGTGCGGTCCTGTTCGGATCAGTGAAGCACACGGCAACCGATCCGTTGGTGCTGGCGACCCTTTTAGGTCTCTTCATCGCAAGCGTCGGCGTGACAATGCCCGATTGGCTGCATGCGAGCCTGGAGATGCTGGGCAAGCCCGCCGTCCCAGTCGCGTTGATCGCCGTCGGTATGTCACTGAGTCTGGCGTCCTGGCGTGAGGAGATGGCCGAGATCGCCTGGATGTCGGTGACGCGCGTGGTGGTGGCGCCAGCGCTGGCCGTGGGAGTTGCCAAGCTGATGGACCTATCGGCCGTGCTCGCCGTCGCCCTGGTCGTCGGTTTCGCCCTGCCGACGGCGCAAATGGTGTTTCCCTTGTGCGAGGAGCGTGACCGCTACGCGAACCGCGCCGCCGGTATCATATCGGTGACGACGATGTCGATGATCGTGATTTGGCCGATCGTCCTCTTGGTCGCAGACCGCTTTTGGCCCGGTGTCATCGGCGTGCGCTGACGACAAGACTCTCGAGGATAGCGCTAGGCTGCGAAATCATTGGAAAAAGCGGATATCCCAACCCTGATGACCGGTCTCGGCGGCAACGCTGAAGATCTGGGCCACTCCTCGGCATGACGGAGTTTAGCCAAGATTCGTCATTGGGAGAGGCGCCTCAGATGCGCCTCAAATGACCGGGTTCGACCCACAGCAGTGATTTGGATTAGATGCCGCGAACGACCCAAGGTGTGGTTTCATAAAAGTGGTAGCGTCGCCGATTTCTCCCCGGCCTTTCGATTCAGGCGTGAAACCGAGTAACCTATTTCATGCGTGCGCCTGGTATACCAACTGTTGTCTCGTCAGCAGGTTTTCGCAAGGTCGAGGATGAGAGAATGAGCAGCCTGCAAGGGTATTTTCATGAGGATGTTTTCCTCAAGTTTCTGGCGGCACTGTTGGCGTTGCTAAACCCGCTCTACGGCATACCAATTTTCTTGAGCATGACCGATGGCTATACGGCGGCGGAACGTAGGCGAACGGCTAGCATTATCACCGTCACAGTCTTAGTAATTGCTACGATTGCAACCACAATCGGCGAAGAGATCCTCGGGCTCTTTGGCATCGAGGTCCCCGCGTTTCAGATCGCTGGCGGACTCATCATCCTTGGGATTGCCCTTGCGATGTTGAAGGATGATACCCCCGTGGCGGGTGATTCCAAGGCCGCTGCGGCTGGCCACCAACGTAAAAGCAACATTGCTATCGTGCCATTGGCGATTCCTCTGACCATCGGTCCGGGCGGAATTGCGACAATCATTCTTTTCGCCCATTTGCTCGACGACACCAGTGAGATCGTCACGATGATCCCCGTTGTGGTTGGCGTGTGCCTGACGCTCTGGCTTGGCTTTTTGTTTGCCGACCCAATCGCACGGTTTCTCGGAGCCACCGCGATCAGCGTCATCACTCGGATTATGGCGATTATTCTCGCTGCGGTCGCGGTGGAGATGGTCATCAATGGCGTGTTCGATGTGATCGGTAACCACTATCCTGACTTGACGAAGGCGCTTGGCGCCGATTCCTAGAGGCCGAGTTGCCTCCGCACCCTCGACACGCTGGAAGCGGCTGGCGTTGTCCTTGATTGCTGAGGCGTCCACCGCAAAGCCCTCTCCCCCGACTAGTCCTGCAGCCATGTGGCCGCAAACTACCTCCTCGAAGACCATGAGAAAGATATCGCTCTCCCTGAAGCAACTGTGGTGGTTGACCGAAAAGGTCGAATGGTCGGGAACCTTATCCTCCATACCGGGTAGGCAGAACCACCGATAGGCCAAATTCAGCTTCATCTCCTCGCACAGACGCCCCTCCGAGCAGATTGAATATTAATAGCCGAGCATGAGCATGCGGATCACCAGTTCCGAAGGGACCCAAGGCCGGTCGGTATCGCTATAGTGGGCCTTGAGCCCGTCACGCAGGCAACATCGATTTAGAACCACGTTGATCTTGCGTAATAAAATATCGGCGGGAACTACATCATCGAGTCCGAAGTCATAGAACAGACAGTCTTGCCGACCTACTGGCGGACCCAATTTCTCCGTGATCCTCCGCTGAAACCATCAGCCCAAGGAATCACCCCGGCCGAGCTTTCCAAAGCACTTTTTCGACGCCCTCACCCAGAACCGACGATATCAGCATCCCGGTTCAAGCATCCGCATAGTTCGATTAGTCTGTGAGTCATTTCATGTCAGTGCTTTGAGGGAGGTC
Source organism: Alphaproteobacteria bacterium (assembly GCA_037387885.1). Taxonomy (GTDB): domain Bacteria; phylum Pseudomonadota; class Alphaproteobacteria; order JAPULJ01; family JAPULJ01; genus DATKZM01. Next base: position 3,106 of record JARRKQ010000176.1, read on the forward strand.
ACGTCGTGAACCCCGTCGGCATGGATAAGTGCAAGCCGGATCTTGGAAGGGCTCTGACGTAATGGCCGTGACCCCACCACCTGGAAAAAGCGGGACCGTGATGGGCCGCGATGGCGAATCCTGGAACTACGCCATCCTCATCGGACAGGGGATCTCCTGGGATTGTTCTCGATCACTCGCTAGCCCGCGCTTGGTACTGCCTTTTCTCTATATTGCCCTGGGGGCACCGGTCCTTTTCGCCGGCTTGCTTTTGCCCATCGTTCAGGTTTCTCGACTAATCGGAACGATTGCTGCTGCACCTGTCGTATCCGCCGCCAGTCTGCGCAAATGGCACGGGGCGATAGGTATCATCGTTATAGCGACCTCCCTGGCGATCATCGGACTTGCAGCCCGTACTCTCCATTCGGTCTGGCTGGTGACTGTGTTCTTGTTGGTCGCTGCGATTATCGGCGTTGCGCGGGGCATCATCACGGTAGCTTATCAGGACCTGCTCGGCCGCGTTCTGCCGTCGAATCGTCAGAGCACTCTTCTCTATGAGGAATCGGCCCTTGCCGGGCTGCTCGCCATGGCCATTGCCTGGGGCTCCAACTCGGCGCTTCCGGGAACTGACCCTCTCGATGGCCATCTCGCTCTCCTGTGGGCCGCGGCCGGAGTTTGCTTCTTGTCCGGCCTTTGCATCGCCATCATTCGTGAAAGGCCTCCGGAGCGCGGCACGTCCCCGGCGCCATCGCCAAAAGCAGCGCGGGACGAAACCGGTTATCTGACAGAACTGCGCGAGGGCTTCCGGGCCGTCATAGGGTTGGCTTGGTTTCGCCGCTTCCTGGTCGCCCGCGGGCTGTTTTTGTCGATCGAGCTAGCCACGCCATTTTACGCAATTCACGCGGCGACACTGCACAAGGACAAACTCGGCAACCTGAGCGTGTTCGTGATCGCCTCGTGCGCTGGTGTTATTGTCGGCGGGCCGTTGTGGCGCCGCGTCAGCCGGGACTCAATCCGCTTAGTCATGGCATCGAGCTCGGCGATAGCGGCGGCCGGAGCGCTCCTCGCTCTCGCAGTCCAGCTTTGGCCACAGTTGCAGTACCCCATCGCGCATGCGGGGGTATTCTTTTTGATGTCCATCGCCGCGCATGGAATCGTCAATGCGCGTACGGTTTATCTGGTGGGCTGTGCCCCCGAAGCGGAGCGCCTCTACTTCATAGTGGTCGCAGACACATTGACCGGAGGGTTAGGCGTCCTCGTGGCCTTCGCTTTCGGGGTGCTGGCTCACTTCAGTCACGTCGTTTGGCCGATTATTGTCATCCTGGGCCTGAACATTTCGGCATTGATCTACACTAGGCGCTTGCAGCCGTTTGCCGCCGAGGCAGAGTCTTGCCGCACCAGTTAGGCATTTTGGCGCCACGGTCGGAATCAGTCTGCCGGAATGACGGCTAATCGAATCGACCGACCGTGCTCCGAGATGCAGCCTGAGGTCTTCGGGTATGCAGTCAAGAGAAGGAGTACGAACCGTGGTCCGCAAGACGACGACCCAAGTGACGACGATCGGAATCGTTATCGGCAAGAACTCCTTTCACC
>JARRKQ010000177.1:0-4601 GCA_037387885.1 Alphaproteobacteria bacterium
GGTTTGAAGAAGAAAATAGGTCGATCTGTGCGACGCAGATAGGCGTATGCCGAAGAGAGTGAGGCCGAAAGACCGCGCACCCGCGCCGTATATGCTTAAACCGGTCAATATTGGCCGTGATCGGGGACGAGGATGATGGTGGCCAACGGCGGTAGAGTCAATTTAAGCGAGAACGGCCGGCCATGGCAGGGCATTTCGGCCGCCGTCAGCGCTCCCGCGTTGCCGACGTTGCTGCCGCCGTAGTGCTCGGAGTCGGTATTAACGCGCTCCCGGTACAGGCCGCCATGGGGGACGCCCACGCTGTATGCCTCTCTGATGGCAGGCATGAAGTTACACACAACGACCGCCAGGTCTTTGGGGTCGGAGCCCTTTCGCAGATAGGCGATGATGCTCCTCTCCCTGTCCGTGCAGTCGATCCATTCGAAGCCCTCCGCGTCGCAGTCACGTTGGTGCAGGGCCGGCACCTCGCGGTATAGCCGATTCAGATCCCGCAGCAAACTCTGGACGCCCTTATGAAGTGGATTATCGAGCAGGTGCCAATGCAGGCTGGTGTCGTGGTTCCATTCGCGCTCATGGGCGAATTCGCCGCCCATGAACAAGAGCTTCTTTCCGGGATGGGTCCACATAAAGGCATAGTAAGACCTTAGGTTGGCGAACTTCTGCCAGCGGTCTCCCGGCATCTTGCCGATCAGCGACCCCTTGCCGTGCACCACCTCGTCGTGACTGAGCGGTAAAACAAAGTTCTCAGAGAAAGCGTACGTCAGGCCGAAGGTGATCTTGTCATGGTGGAACTTCCGATAGATCGCCTCGCGGCTCATAAAAGCCAGCGTATCGTGCATCCAGCCCATATTCCACTTGTAGCCAAAACCGAGGCCGCCGTCGGAGACCGGTCGGGATACCATCGGCCACGAGGTCGATTCCTCGGCGATCGTAGCGGTATCGGGGAACTCCCGATATAAGTGCTCGTTGACGCGCCGTAGGAAGGCAATCGCCTCCAAGTTTTCGTTCCCGCCATATTTATTGGGGATCCACTCTCCCGGGCGTCGACCGTAGTCGAGGTATAACATCGAGCTGACGGCGTCGACCCGCAGGCCGTCCAGGTGATACTCGTCCAGCCAGAACAGGGCGTTGTTGAGAAGAAAGTTGGCGACCTCGTAGCGGCCATAGTTGTAGATCAGTGTACCCCAGTCCAGCTGCCGGCCTAAGCGAGGGTCGGCATGCTCGTAGAGATTGGTACCATCGAAGTAGCTGAGCCCCTGGGGATCCGTTGGGAAATGGGCGGGTACCCAGTCATTGATGACACCGATGCCGGCCTGGTGGCAGCGCTCGACGAAGGTACGGAACTCGTCGGGCCGCCCGAAGCGGCTCGTTGGCGCGAAGCTTCCAAGCGGCTGGTATCCCCACGAGCCGTCGAAGGGATGCTCGCTGATCGGCAGCACCTCGATGTGGGTAAAGCCCAGATCTTGCACATAGGGAATCAGCTGCTCGGACAATTCCTCATAGGTCAGATAGCGACCCTCGCGCTCGGCGCTGCGGCGCCACGAGCCGAGGTGCACCTCGTAGATCGACACTGGCGCCTCGGTGCGTATTGCAGCGCCGCGGCGTTCCATCCATGCGCCGTCATCCCAGCGGTAGCGTGAAAGGTCGTAGACTATTCCAGCGGTTCCCGGTGCCTGCTCATAAAAGAAAGCAAACGGATCGGCCTTCAGGGCCATCAACTCGCCCTTGTCGGTCGCGATCTCGTATTTGTAGAGAGCGTCTTCCGTTAGCCCTGGCAGGAAGATCTCCCAGACACCACACTCGCGACGAAACCGCATGGGGTGGCGCGTACCGTCCCAGTCGTTGAAATCGCCGACGACGCTGACCCTGGACGCGTTAGGCGCCCAGACCGCAAAACCTATTCCTTGCACCCCGTCAACTGTCATCGGGCGTGCACCCAGCTTTTCGTCGAGGCGTAAGTGCTTACCCTCTGCAATCAGATGCACATCCATATCGCCGAGGATCGGCGGAAAGCGATAGGGATCCTCCATGACCTGCACGCCGTCTGCGAAGGCGGCGTGAAGGCGGTAGGCAAACCTATGTCCCAAGCGGCCGACCGGCCCGGTAAAGAAATCCGCGTCGTGTCTGCGGGTAAGTTCCGTCAAGACCGTGCTGCTGTCCACGCCGGCCACATGTACCGTTATCGCTCCAGGCAGGTAAGTGCGCACGACAAACCCCACGTTCTCCTCCTCGTGCAGGCCAAGAAACGAGAAGGGGTCGCCATGTCTGCCAGAGACGATTCTCTCAATGTTGTCGGAAATCTGCTGTGGCGTCATGACCTTCATCCAACTGAGCGTCCTATGCATGTAAATCAGTGTGCGAGCGTTTCGACACCGTATAAATTGTGAACACACGCTGAGAACATTCTCGCATCGCGGTGCGCCGGACTCTGGTCAAGGTCGCCGCCACCGGCGCCGCCTTCTAACACTGGCTGTGGAACCGCATTCCCGACGAAGTCCAGTATCGGGTCCTGCAGTTTGTCCAGGCCGAACCCGATCTATGGCCTCGGGAGCTGGCGGTGCGCTTTACCGATGCCGAGAGCTATTTCGTGCCGGAAGCCTCGGTCCATCGCTTTCCAAAAACCATAACGGAGTTGCCGCTGAAGATTTCGGGGCGTAATTCATCAACTCGTACTCAAGCTTGTGGAACTTCTGGACCAATCTCGTTTGTGACTATCGCCCCTCGGCCTTCGCAGACCGGACATAGGAGTTTCTTGTTCATGTGCCGGACACCCGTACCGTCACAATCGGTACAGTCCGCTTGCATATCGAGATGCAGAGTGACCAGGTATGATTGGTGCTGCATCTTTTGCTCCTCCAGCACTTTCGTGGACGAGGCAGCGGCAATGCCCTTCAAACGATAAAGCACAGTGCTGTCGCGGTCGTGCACCACAATCGAGTATGAGCGATCTCGGCTCCAGCAAAAATTATGCCCCTGTACCATTGCTTAAAACCTCCCTACCAACTCCTCCAGCGACAGCACCCTGCTGAACATTACGCCAGTCATTGCTTGTCGGACGGCCTCAACGCTCTGCGGCGATCAAATTGTGGCGGGATGTCCGGCTGTGGCAATATCGTGGGAGTGGTTTCATGCTGCCGGCGGACTGCGGGTCGCGGAATATCTGCCCAAGCTTTCATATCGATTGGTCCGGGTGAATATTCGCGCCTTTGTGCCTTCAGCATGGGTCGCTCCCTGGCTGATTACCTGGCCACTAACACTCTTCCATCGAAGATCACACCGATTTCCCGGCCGTCGAAATCCCGTTCTTCGTCATGTTCAAGAGCGATCGAGCATCCCGAGCGACAGAGGTGGGTCAGAGTCTGATCGGGCTGGATCGTAACGCTCCACTCATCGTCTTCCTCATATATGGTGAACGTGTGATGCGTAACATCCCGATTTATCAGGGTGAACGCTTGTGCAGAGACGGATGTTGCTATGAGGACTGTGGCAGCCGTCAGACTAATAAGCCCTTTGAGCATGATCTGAATAGTCCCTTCGTGATTAGCGTGTTCGCCACGCCGATTGGTTATGACTTGCTGATTGGCCCCAACAACTAGGTGGGATTCGGTCGGGCCGGAAAAGAGGAACCTCTCGAGCTCTTCCCGGCAACTTCGCGAGGTCGGCTGAGCAGCCCGAAGCTTATCGAGGCGCGGGCGATTGATACCTGGTGCTGTCTGTCTCGCGCTGTCTTAGCACTCGCGGAGATCGATTAGGTGATCCCCTTTTTGATCTCATTCATGTATTCTTCTTTCGGGGATGGAATAGGCAGCTTCAAGGCAGTCGCGATGCTTTTCCTACCCGTGTGACCCAAGAAAAGGCTTTTTTGATGCTCCCAAAGGCCATGGACCGACGCCTTTGCGGTGCCCATTCGGTCGACCGCAACAGGTCTACTGTGAAGCGCTCGATCTCGCTTCGTCTCAGCCAAGAAGCGTTGGGAACGGCATCGTTAAACGCTCGCAGATTTTTAGCAGTTCGAATTTGGAGATCTTTCAAGGCCCGCCCAACCTCTTGACGGCCGCCTTGTTCTGTACTGTTCATTTAAGCGCCTCTCTGGTTCCGATATTTTTGATGACAGTCTCACGCGCGTCTCCGCTTAGTTCACGGACAGCTCTTTCTCTTTCTCCCATTTCGTCGCGAGCTCCTCGATGACCTGCACTACGGTCTGCGGATGTCCGTCTGCGCTAATGTGCTCTTTCCCCCAAAGCGCGAGCTTCTGGTAGGTGGCGGCAGGTAGCATCACAGTAGCCTGCGCCATCCCACGCGGCTGCGGTGGGAGCCAAGCTGCACTAGTGAGTCCAACGGCTAGAATGACCATTACGGCAATCGGTGGCGATATGTACATCTGGAACTCCTCTCGAGACAAACAAGTTACCAATTCTGGGGGATCAGCATCGGCGTATAACGCTGCCTCCGTTCCGCTGCCGGCAATGTAGTCTATCTTCAGGCGGCTGCACTCGGTCCAATCCGCTCAAGGTAGAACGCAGAGGTCCCCTTGCTGCTCATAGGGCCGGTCGCAGTTCCAGTCGTTGCCGGAATAATCGAGATGAGCATTCTTCGGCAGC
>JARRKQ010000178.1:0-4600 GCA_037387885.1 Alphaproteobacteria bacterium
GTTCGACGGCTGGGCATCTGGGGAACGGGCTACCGCAAACCGGGGTGGTGCGTGCGCAAATTTTGACGTCCGCTTTCCGCTCAAAAGCGGACCTCGCTGACACCGTGAACGAAGTCCGCTTGAGACCCAAAGCGGACATTGACGGCCGCTACTTTCTCAGCCTTCCCGATCTGCTAGGATCGCCCGCCGCGAGGGGGGCACCATTGGCGCGCAGCATTCGAGAATGGCTGGCAGGACTGGGGCTGGATCGTTACGCCGAGGTCTTCGAAGAGAATGACCTAGACCTTGATCTTGTCGCCGACCTCAGTGACAGTGACCTGAAGGATCTCGGTGTCGAGAGTATGGGACACCGTAAAAAGATCCTTCGCGCAATCTGCGATTTGACGGTGCAGAAACCGTTCCTGTCAGCAGCTGTCGACGCGGCGACGGAACGCGAGGCCGTTTTCACCGAACCGCAAGCCGAGCGTCGTCAAGTAACGGTCATGTTCTGCGATCTCGTCGGCTCGACTGAACTTTCAGCCGCGCTTGATCCCGAGGATATGCGCGAGATCATCCGCTCATACCAGAATGCGGTCGCCGGCGAAGTCTCCCGTTTTGGAGGCCATGTCGCCAAATTCATGGGCGACGGCGTCATGGTCCTGTTCGGCTACCCGCAGGCCCACGAAGACGACTCCGAACGCGCGATCCGATCGGCGATGGCGATCATCGACTCGATCGCGCGGATTCAAGCATCCGACGCGCGCCAACTTCAGGTTAGGATCGGCATCGCCACGGGTCGGGTTGTTGTGGGTGACTTGGTCGGCGAGGGCGCCGCCCAGGAAGAGGCAGTCGTCGGCGATACGCCAAACTTGGCAGCGCGTCTTCAGGCGACTGCCGAACCTAACACTATCGCCGTTGCGACCGCGACGCGCGATCTTGCCGGCAACGCCTTTGTCTATGTCGATCTTGGCGCACGTAACCTGAAGGGGCTGCGCGAGCCTGTCCGGGTTTGGCGGATCGATGGAGAGCGCACCTCCATCAGCCGCTTCGAAGACCACCGACGTCATTGGACCAAGTGTATCGGCAGGGACAATGAAGTCGACCGGCTTTTTGAGCGCTGGCAAAGGGCACGCGACGGCAGCGGTCAGGCAGTGATCATTTCCGGTGAGGCCGGCATCGGAAAATCGCGCATCCTCGAAGCCCTGCGCGAACGCGTCGCATCGGATGATCACACGTTGCTGCAGTTTCAATGCTCGCCGTATCACGCCAACAGCGCACTCCATCCCATAATCATCGACCTGGAGCGAAGCGCCGGATTTGCCGCCGACGATTCGGTTGATCAAAAGATCGACAAATTGGACGGAATGCTTTCGCGGACCTCCTCCAGAACCAGCCATGCCAATCTGCCACTCTTCTGCGAGCTCCTGTCTCTGAGCGGGGACCGGTTTCCTACCCCCGAGTTAACGCCCCAGCAGAAAAAGAGCCAGATCCTCGATGCCGTGAACGACCGGCTCGCGGACATCGCGAAATCAAAACCGGTCCTGCTCTATTTCGAGGACGTGCAATGGGCCGATCCCACCACGCTCGACTTGCTGGGCATGCTGATAGAGCGCCTATCCGACCAGCGGATCCTCGCGCTGATAACCCACCGACCGGAATTCCATCCGCCGTGGCGGCAGCATGATTATCTGACCTCCCAATCGTTGACGCGCCTGGGTCGGAATCAAACCGTTGAGATCGTGAACGATTTGGTACACGGCAAGCAATTGCCCGCCGAAGTCGTCGAAGAGATCGTTGTCCGGACCGACGGCGTGCCGTTGTTTATCGAAGAACTGACGATGACGGTTCTTGAGTCCGGGCTAGTGACGGAGGGCGAGGATCAGTTTGAACTGGCCGGGCCGCTGCCACGGTTTGCGATTCCGAGTACCCTCCAGGACTCGCTCATGGCCAGGCTGGACCGGCTTCCCAAAATAAAGGCGGTTGCCCAAATAGGCGCCGTGATCGGACGGGAGTTCGCACATGACCTGATCGTGGCGGCCGCCCCCCAGGAGCTCGCCGAAATTGAAGAGGCGCTCGATCAACTCGTTTCCTCTGAGCTCGTACTTCGCCGCGGCAAGGGGACCGACGCAGTGTACGAATTCAAGCATGGCCTCGTTCGGGATACGGCATACGAGTCCTTGCTAAAGGCGACGCGCCATCGGCATCACGCACGAATCGCTCAGCTTCTGGAAGAGCGCTTCCCGACGGTGGCGGAAAACGAGCCCGAACTCGTGGCGCATCACTACACTGAGGCGGCCAATAGTCTCAAGGCCATCGGGTTTTGGCAGAAGGCCGCTCAACGCGCGATGCAGCGATCGGCGAACGCCGAAGCCGAACATCACCTGACCCAGGGATTAGAGCTGCTGAAAAGCCTTCCCGAGACGCCCGAGCGTCGACGGCTCGAGGCCGAACTGCAGAATGCAAGAGGTGTCTGCCTGATGCCCACGCGGGGGTTCGGCAGTCCCGAGGTGGCGGAAGCTTTTTTGTCGGCGGCGTCGGTTTCCGAAGCGGCGGACGACTTCCGCGGGCTGTTCGTGGCGCTGCGCGGATTGGGCCAGTACCAAATGATCTCGGGCGATCTACGAAGCGCAGCAGCCCAAACGCGGCGAGTAATGAGCCTTGCGGACGACCTGCAGGATCACGGCGCCCTTATCGAAGCGCACCATCTTGGCTGGATCACTCTGACATTCACCGGTGAATTCGAGGCCGCCCAAGCGCACGCGAACAGCGGATTTGAGCTTTACGACCGAGATCGCGACCATGCGTTGACCCATACCTATTCAGGCCATGATCCCGGCGTGTGTTGCCGTAGCTTCCGCGGAATGCCGTTGTGGCAACTCGGATATCCGGACAAGGCACTTGAGTCATGTCGTGCCGGCCAACAGCTTGCCGCCGAGTTGGCCCATCCTTTCTCCGAGGCGGTGGCGGTGTGGGCAACTTGCATGCTTCGGCAGCTTCGACGGGATGGGAGCGCCACGCTTGAAGCCGCAGAGGACCTGATCACACGCAGCACTGAGGGCGGCTTTGCCCTCATGCTTACGACTGGCGAAATTCTCCGTGGATGGGCGCTGGCTGAAGACGGCGCCCTCACAGAAGGCATCGCGGCCCTGCGGAGCGGCATGGAGCAACTGCGTGCCGGCGGATCGGAGTTTTCGCTGCCGAGTTTTTTTGCAAGTTTGGGCGACGCTTGCAGACGAAATGGTGCGATCGACCAGGGTCTGTCGGCGGTTGAGGAGGGCTTGGTTATCGCCCAGAAGAATGGCGACTCCTTCAACCTGCCCGAACTACATCGCGTGAAAGGTGAGCTCCTGTTAGCGAAATCTGCGGCGAACGCTACCCAGGCCGCTGCCAGTCTCCAAAAAGCATTGCAAATCGCGGCGAGGCAGAGAGCCAAGGTTCTCGAGCTCAGGGCGTCCGTCAGCCTGGCCAAGCTAAGGAGCTCCAACGAACAACGCCACAAGACCGCTGAGCGACTCGCACAGGTCTACAACTCTTTTACAGAAGGCTTCGATACACCGGATCTATTGGACGCAAAATCAGTTCTTGATGCGGTCGTTTAGCCACTTGGAATGTCTGCTTTTGGCTGAGGCTGTTGAAAAACTCAGATCTAAGCCTGCCGCACGAAATATCTTGCTCACTGAGCGTCGTTGTAGATGATTGACGCGAAGGGACCGGCAAACGCACCCAAAACGCTCTCCTAACAGCGTGTAGGGACGATGACACGCCCTCTGGTGCGACCTTTCCCTTGCAATTTCAAATCAAGCAAATTCTCGCGCTGACCTAAAAGCGAGTTTTTCAACAGCCTCGGCTATTAGCGGACATGGATCGGCCGGATTTTAATGTCCGCTTTCCACCCAAAGGCGGACATCGCTGGTGTCAGGATCGATGTCCGGCTATGACCCTATCCGGTCGTTCAACGCACTGCATAGAGGCCCAAAATTAGGCGGGAAACAGACTTTGCTGTGATCACGAGCTTCGACGCAATTGCGGCAGGAACTCAGCATCGCCAATTAGGGCAGTTCTTCAATTGGGCAGTACTCTATTTTCTCCCTTTCGAGACGGGCGCCCTTCTCATCGAGACCCCATCGCCGATTGAAGAAGAACTCGAGAGCTTTCCGCGTCTCAACGCGCAGCAACTCGCCTTCAAACCCGAATTCCCGCCGAACCACTCTGGCTTGCTGATTTGAGAGCCCTGATTTCGGGCGCAGCCAGATGATTGCCCGAGTATCCCAGTCCACGTCCTTAGGGAGCGGATTAATCAAATCCCTTTCCTCGAACGAGCTGTCGGGCTCGACTCGAATAGGGAGATAGTTCCTGTATTCGTGGTGCTTGAAGCTAAAGGCACGGAGGTGGACACTTTCGCCGTCCGATGTGAAGCGGGTCGGGGCAATCCACTGCCCGTCGTCGGCACCAGATGATATCGACGTGTAGCGGACGTGAAGGGCTTTGTTAGACCGGATAGCTTGGTAAAGGCGTGCGATGGTCTTCGGATCGGCCTTTCGTTCAGGCCGCGGAAGTGCGGCCGAGGGCGTATTCTTCTCATCATCGACCAATATTTGGAAGGCTTCCGTCACGCTGGATG
>JARRKQ010000179.1:0-5021 GCA_037387885.1 Alphaproteobacteria bacterium
GCGGAAGAGCAGGCGCGAGATCGTCGACTTGCCCGATCCGGTCGGCCCGACGATCGCGACGGTCGAGCCGGGTGCGGCGGTGAACGAAAGATCGTGCAGGATCTGCCGCCGCTCGTCGTAGCTGAAGTTGACGTGATCGAAGCTGATCTCGCCCTTATCGACCGCGAGGTCCTTGGCGCCCGGCGCGTCGGCCACCTCCTCGTTCACGTCGAGCAGCGAGAACATGCGCTCCATGTCGGTCAGCGACTGCTTGATCTCGCGGTAGACGAAGCCGAGGAAGTTGAGCGGGAGATAGAGCTGGATCATGTAGGTGTTGACCAGCACGAAATCGCCGACGCTCATGGTTTTGTTCACCACGCCGCGCCCGGCCATGTACATGACGAGCGTAAGCCCGACGGCGATGATGGCGCCCTGGCCGACATTGAGCGCCGAGAGCGTCGTGCGCGAGAGGACGGCGGCCTTCTCGTAGCGCTCGAGCGCGCTGTCGAAGCGCCGCGCCTCGTGGCCCTCGTTGCCGAAATACTTGACCGTCTCGTAGTTGAGCAGGCTGTCGACCGCCTTGGTGTTCGCCTCCTCATCGGTCCGGTTCATGGCGCGGCGGTATTTGATGCGCCATTCGGTGACGGTCATCGTGAAGACGATGTAGCCGAAGATCGTCACGAACGTGACCAGCGCGAACCAGACGTTGTAGAGGTACCAGAGGATGCCGCAGACCATGAAGATCTCGACGATGGTCGGGATCACGTTGAACAGCATGAAGGAGAGCAGGAACTCGATGCCCTTGGTGCCGCGCTCGATGGCGCGGGAAAGGCCGCCGGTCTTGCGCTCGAGATGAAAGCGCAGCGCGAGACGGTGGAGATGCTGGAAGGTGCGGAGCGCCACGGTGCGGATCGAGCGTTGCGCCACCTTGGCGAAGATGGCGTCGCGCAGCTCGCTGAAGGCCACCGTCAGCACGCGGACGAGGCCGTAGGCGACGAGCAGGCCGATGGGCACGGCGAGGACGATCGTGGTCCCGTTCTGGCCGGTCAGGACGTCGACGGCGCTTTTGTACAAGATCGGCACGTAGACGTTCGCGAGCTTGGCGCCGACCAGCAGGATAAGCGCCACGAAGACGCGCAGGCGCATCTCTACCCAGATCTCGCTGGTCCCGCGCTTGGGCCAGAGATAGGGCAGCAGCGTGGCCATGGCCCGGCGCTGGTGGCCGGACTGGCGCTCCTTGTCGGCCTCGCTGACCGTATCGTTCATGGACGGGAATCCTCGCGCGGGGTCATGAGCCTAGATGGGGCGGACCACGGGGGCTGGCAAGACGAGCCGGTCCCATGCGGGACTTTGACGTTTTCATTACAGTGTCGTGCTAGAGACTGGGCATGACCGAGCCGATGGACGAGTTCGACCACCCCACGCTCCTGAGGTTCCTCGAGTATTGGCGCAGCAAGTGCCGCGAGGGGCGGCTGCCTGCGCGCGCCGATATCGACCCCGTCGACCTCCCCGACATGCTGCCGGGGATCATCATCATCGAGGTCGTGGACGAAGCCGAGCGACGGCGCTACCGCTTCCGCCTCTTCGGCACCGCGCATGTCGAGTTCAACCAGCGCGACCTCACCGGCAAATGCATCGACGAGGTCTTCGGGCCAGACGACGCGGCGCGGACCGAAGCGACCTATGCAAAGGTCATCGCTTCCGGCGAGCCCCACTATTGGCGCACGAACGTGATGCCGCCCGGCCGCGAGTTCGTGCATTACGAGCGGGTGATCGTGCCGCTCGCAAGCGACGGCGAGGCGGTGGACATGCTGATCGGCATGTTCATCTTCGACCGCATCGAGCCCGCCAAGGGCAGCTAGCCGGCCTGACCCCGAATAGCCCATCCGTTGCAAAGCCGGGCGCAGCTGATATCGTCCGCCGCGCGCGCTTAAGAGCGCCTCTCCCAAGAACGAGAAAGACGAGCCATGGCCGCAGCCGGCGGCAAGACAGAGCGCGAAAGCGGCCGATTGGGGGTTGCGATCCTTGCCAACGACCGGGTGCAGGACTGGCTGATCGCCTTCCTGGAAAGCTTCCGCCAGCACAATCCGGACCTGGCGCTCTTCGTCCTGCCCTACGACGACCGCACGGCGAAGGTGCGCGCGCTGGCGGAGCGCTACCGCTTCAGCTTCGTCGATCATGACTTCGCCGAGCTCGACCGTTTCGCGCGGCGGCTCTATCCCTTTCATCCGATCCGCCGGCGGCGGGTGCGGAAATTCGGCGCGCTCGACCTCGATCTCGACACGGTGATCTACGCCGATGTCGACACGGTGGTGCTCGATGATTTCAGCCCGCTCGGCGGACTGCTCAAGGCCGGCGAGACCGAGCTCGTCTATGCCAGCCGCTCGCCGGGCTATGTCTATCGGGCGGGCTACCAGGCGATCCCCGGCCTTGAGGGCGCGACCGAGTTCAGCGACGGTTTCTTCGTGACCTCGCGGCGGTTTCTGACCACACGCACGCTGATTGACACGGTGATGGGCAACCTCGCGACCTTCCGCGCCGCCCGGCAGACCCGCGTCTACACCCAGCCGATCCTTAATTTCGTCGTCCACATGGAGCACGTGCCAGTCCGTGCGGTCTCGCAGGTGACGGCCGATCTCTCCGATGAGACCTACTACAAGGGCGAAGGCATCACGCGGGACGGCGACAGCTTCCTCGACAAGGAGGGCCGGCGGATGCTGCTGATGCACTGGGCGGGCCCGTCGAAGCTCAAGGACGACGAGAATTTCGCCGATCTCTGGCACGGCCACCGCGCGGCGCACGACGCGGAAAGTTAGGGTGACGGCCGTATTCGCCCCTTCCCCGCTTGTCAGACCCAGGCAGGCAGGCTAGATCGGGTGGCAGGATGGCATTCAAACCCACCGTCTTTCTTCTGAGCCTTGTCGAGCGCAAGGTGGCGACCCCGTGGGGCGGGCTCGTCGCGCGCGCCTACGAGCAGGTGCGCGAGAGCTATTTCCACTGGTTCAAGAAGACAAAGAAGCGCGATCTCGATGCGGAGCTGAAGACCCGGTTCTGCGCCCGGCCGTTCGAGTCGATCGAGATGCAGGAGAACGGCAGCATCTATCTCTGCTGCCCGGTCTGGCTGCCGACGCGGGCGGGCAATCTGGTTTCGGGCAACGCGCGGGAGATCTGGAATTCGGAGCGCGCCCAGGCCGCGCGGGCGGCCATCCTCGACGGCAGTTTCGCCTTATGCGACAAGGAGATGTGCCCGGAAATTCAGGCGGGCACGCTGCCGACAATCGAGGAAGCGCGGAAGGAGCCCCGCTACCGCGAGATCATCGACGAGAAGAAAACCGTCATCGACGGCATCCCGCGCTTCATCAACTTCTCGCACGACCGCTCGTGCAACCTCACCTGCCCGTCCTGCCGGACGCAGCGGATCAGCCATGTGAAGGGCGCGGCCTACACGCTGACCAAGAAGCTGCACGACAAGCTGGTGGCCGAGTTCCTGACCGAGCCTTCCGAGCAGGACTTCACGCTGAGCGTGACCGGCTCGGGCGATCCCTTCGGCAGCCGGGTCTACCGCGAGTTCCTGCGCGACTTCGACGGCGCCAAGTTCCCCAACATGAAGCTCAATTTGCAGACCAACGGCGTGCTCCTCAACGCCAAGGAATGGCAGCGCATCGCCAAGCTGCACAAGAACGTCAACGCCGTCATCGTCTCCTTCGATGCGGCGCGGCCGGAGACCTACGCCATCACGCGGCGCGGCGGGAGCTGGAGCGAGCTCATCAAGAACATGGAGATGATCGGGGAACTGCGGCGCGAGGGGACGGTCAAATACCTCCGCCTCGACTACGTGGTGCAGGACGTGAACTTCCGCGAGATGGAAGAATTCGTGAAGCTGGGCAAGACGTTCTCGCCCGACGTGATCTACTTCTCGCGCGCCGCCTTCTGGGGCACCTGGACGCGCGCGGAGTACAAGGAGAAATGCGTCTGGGAGCCCGATCATCCCGAGCACGACGCCTTCGTCGAGATGATCTCGCGCCCGGTCTTCGACGACCCGGTGGTGACGCTGGGGAACCTGTCGGAATTCAGGCGCCAGGCGCTGAAGCTTGCGGCGGAGTGAGGGGGGCGGCGGCCTCTTCGCCTCGCGCCGCCGGGGCGAGCAGGCGGCGTGGTCCAGAATCCCCTAGCCGATCCGATCGAAATCGTAATTGATTGGCCGGCCTTGCTCAGGCGAGAGCAGCGGTCTTAGCCCGGCGGTGATCTTTCCAAAAACACTGTTTTGAAGATTGCTCTCCACGCCCTCATTCGGCGCCCGTTCAATCAATCGAGGAAAAAAGAAATCGTAGGCCGCGCAATACTCCGCCGCAAACTTTTGAAACTTCGGCGACTGGATCTTGAGCTTGAGGATATTCAACACGGTTGGCTTGGACATATAGTCATTCAACAGTTTTTCCGGGAAAGCGTATTTGTTGTTAGGGCCGTAAGCCTCCCAATCTATCGACTCGACGGTGGTCAGCGAATCCAGCACGGCAACCGCAAGTATTGACAGAATCTGAAACGCGGGCTCCGAAAGTTCGTCAAAATTGCTCCAGCGTTCGCGTTCTTCGGCCGATGTCCCGGGAACAGGTCCATCACATTATCGCATTCGGTTTCCTCGAAGATTCCCAGAAAGATTTCTCACTCAAGCCGCCTTCCGCTGCCGCCTGATCAGCCCGATCACCTCGCCGGCCGCCTCGACGATATTCGTGCCCGGCCCGTAGATCGCGGCGACGCCGGCTTGCTTCAGCATGTCGTAGTCCTGCGGGGGAATGACGCCGCCGCATACCACCACGATGTCGCCGCCGCCGCCCTTGCGGAGCTCGTCGACGAGCTGCGGGACGAGGGTCTTGTGGCCGGCGGCTTGGCTCGAGATGCCGATCACGTGGACGTCGTTCTCGATCGCCTGGCGGGCGGCCTCGGCCGGGGTGGCGAAGAGCGGGCCGACATCGACGTCGTAGCCCATATCGGCGAAGGCGGTGGCGATCACCTTGGAGCCGCGGTCGTGGCCGTCCTGGCCC
>JARRKQ010000180.1:0-4584 GCA_037387885.1 Alphaproteobacteria bacterium
TCGCGGAGATCGAGGATGTAGAATTTGTTGATCCATGGCGGGATGATCAGCAGCGGCCGACGCATGACCTCCTCGGTCGTCGGCGAATACTGGATGAGCTGCATCAGATCGGTCTGGAAGACCACTTTGCCCGGCGTGACGGCGATATTGCCACCGACCTGGAAGGCATCGGGGTCGGTCATCCTAATGTTGAGGCGGCCTTTGCCGCGCTCGAGATCCTCAATCAGGTTCTCCAAACCGTTGATCAGATTCTCACCGCCTGATTCGAGCGTCGCCTTAACGACATCCGGATTGGTCATCGCGAAATTGGTCGGCGCCATCGCGTCGATGAACTGACGCGTATAGAAGTCGACCTTCTTGGCGGTTGTCTCGTCGAGGCCGTCAACCTCGTCGATCGTCGACTGCATCCAGCGCGCGGTCAGCAGATAGGACTGCTTTAGGTAGTCGAAGAGGGCATTTGTCTGCCATTCCTCGGCCTTGAAACGGCGGTCGCCTGGGTCGGGTTCGATAACCGGAGCCGTATTGTTGCCGGCGAATTTCTGCGCGGTTGATTGCCACAGGCGCATGTAGTCCTGCCACAGCGCCATCTGGGCCTCGAAGACCTTCGAGGGATCCGCCATCATTCTTGCCGTCATATCAAGGAAGGCTTGGCCAACCTTCAGTGGATCCATGTCGGATTGGTCGCCGGCGGCCTGTTTTTGAAGGAAATCCGCGAGCAGCTTTTGACTGCGCTCGGCAACGTTGGCCAACGATTTTGCGGTCTCCACAGGGTCGGGTATTGTGGCGCCCGTCTCTGGTTGATCGGCCATTGCCCCTTCCTTTATAAGGTGCAGCGTATTGATTTCCGCCACATTTGCCCGGCATCCCGGCTGAATGCCCGGATATCTTAGCCGGGGCGACAGGCACGCTATTTGTCATATAACAAGGCCTAAGGGATTCTCAAAATAGCCCCAAGACGCTGAAGAAACCTGAAAAATCAACGATCGGACCATGACAATGATGTCACATCTGGGCGCGGCGGCGCCAGCAATCGACGGACGGCGGACGGCCGGGATCATCGCGGCTGCAATGGCTGCCGTCATCGCGCTCGGCGGATGTTCGTCCTCCGGCAGCGATGCCCTGACCTTGGGCAAGGCCTTCGAGAAGAAGGAGCCGAAGTCCGGCGGCGCCAAATCGAAGCAGGACGCGGCGACGGCTGCGGCCGCACGCGAGAGCGAGAAAAAGCCCTATCCCAACCTGTCCACTGTGCCCAAGCGCCCGAATGTGACGTCGCAGGAGCGCCGGTTGGTGGTCCAGGAAGGACTGCTCGCCGACCGTTCGCGGGCCAAACATACCGATGCGACACCGGTCTGGGCGCGGCCCAAGACGGCCGATGTCAGCACAGGCGACCAGGCCGGCGGCGGTCCGAAGGTCGAGACCGTGACCGTGGCGGGCGCGCGGCTTGCGACCATTCGCTTTCCGGCCGGATCGGCCCGTCTGCCCCCGGGGGCGGCCGGGCTCATGCGGCAGATTTCTCTGATCCAGAAGCGATCGGGGGCAAAGGTGATCGCCGTCGGCCATACATCGCGGCGGAAGCGCAGCAAAGACGCCGAGAAAGACAAGAAGGCCAAGGATGCCTTGTCTTTGGCAAGGGCCAACGCCGTGACGTCATTGCTGGCGCGCCTGGGGGTCCAAAAAGCCAAATTGGAGGCCATCGGCCGTGGCGACACAGAGCCCTCCAACCCGCGGCGTCCGTTCCTGAACCGGCGTGTCGACATATTCATGCGCCGTTGAGAAACCGGATAGTATGATGCGGTTGCTCGCCGTTGGATCCTCGGCGGGCAATTGACCAGTGGCCGCGAAATCGCCCTTTGACCTTTTGCCCGGGACGTGCCGGGGAAGGCAGGATTCACATGGACGACGAGTTTTATCGGCTGAAAAGGCTGCCGCCTTACGTCTTCGCGGAAGTGAACGCGATGAAGGCCAAGGCGCGCGCCGACGGCCGAGACATCATCGATTTTGGCATGGGCAATCCGGATAGCCCGACGCCGGACCACATTGTCGAGAAGCTGGCGGAGACGGCGCAAAACCCTCGCTCGCATCGGTATTCGACCTCACGGGGCATTCCCGGTCTCCGGCGGGCGGTGGCCGCGTATTACGACCGCCGCTTCGGCGTCGACATCGACCCCGAAACCGAAACGATCGTCACGCTCGGCTCCAAGGAAGGCATTGTCAATCTCGCCCAGGCGATTACCGCTCCCGGCGACGTTGTGCTCGTCCCCAACCCGACCTATCCGATCCATGCTTATGCGTTCATCATGGCCGGCGGCGCGGTTCGTCATATCCCGATGACGCCCGACCACGATTATATGAAGGAGCTTGAGCGGGCGGTCAGCCATTCGGTGCCGAAGCCGATCGCGTTGATCGTCAATTTCCCGTCCAACCCGACGGCGCAATTGGCGGATCTCGATTTCTACGGCCAACTCGTGGAGTTCTGCCGGCGGTACGAGATTTTCATCATTTCCGACCTGGCCTACGCGGAAATCTATTTCGATGGTCCGCCGCCGCCGTCGATCCTCGAAGTGCCGGGCGCTCGCGATATCGCCATCGAGTTCCTATCGATGAGCAAGACCTACTCGATGCCGGGCTGGCGGGTCGGATTTGCCAGCGGTAACCGCCGCTTGGTCGGCGCCTTGGCGCATGTGAAGTCATACACCGACTATGGTGCGTTCACGCCGATCCAGG
The DNA here is from genome assembly GCA_037387885.1 of Alphaproteobacteria bacterium. Lineage (GTDB taxonomy): Bacteria > Pseudomonadota > Alphaproteobacteria > JAPULJ01 > JAPULJ01 > DATKZM01. The sequence continues at coordinate 2,725 of JARRKQ010000180.1, forward strand.
TCGCCGCCGCCGCGGCACTCAATGGCCCACAGGAATGCGTCGACGAAATTCGCGAGCGCTACCGCGAGCGGCGCGATGTGCTGGTCAAGGGATTGCACAATGCCGGCTGGGACGTGCCCAGCCCGCCGGCGACGATGTTCGCCTGGGTTCCCGTGCCGCCGCAGTTCGCTAAGATCGGATCGATGGGGTTCGCGAAAATGCTGCTCGACCGAGCGGAAGTGGCTGTTTCGCCCGGGATCGGTTTCGGCGAATACGGTGACGGCTGGCTGCGTATCGCGCTGGTGGAAAACAAGCAGCGAATCCGACAGGCCAGCCGTAACATCAAATCCTTCCTGGCTCCCTATCAGAGCGAGCGCGTCGAGCAGAAGCGGGCGGCAGCATCTTGAACCAGCCGTTGAAGATTGCGATCGCCGGCCTCGGAACCGTCGGTGCCGGAACGCTCGGCATCGTGCAGCGGCATTCGAATCTGCTCGCCCAGCGATGCGGTCGCGCGTTGCAGGTCACGGCGGTCTCGGCGCGGGACCGCAACAAGGACCGGGGCCATCCGCTCGAGGCGTTCGAGTGGTTCGACGATCCGGTGGAGATGGCTCGGAGCGCGGACGCTGGCGTGATCGTCGAACTGATCGGCGGCGAGGACGGCGTGGCCAAGTCGGTTTTCGAAGCGGCGATCGGCGCAAGCCGCCACGTCGTGACGGCGAATAAAGCGCTCCTGGCGCATCACGGAACAGCACTGGCGAAATCAGCAGAAGCGGCGGGCGTCACACTGGCCTATGAGGCGGCGGTCGCGGGCGGCATCCCGATCGTCAAATCGCTGCGCGAAGGTCTCGCGGCAAACAACCTGACCCGCGTCTACGGCATTCTGAACGGGACCTGCAACTACATCCTGACGGCGATGCGCAAGTCCGGCCGGCCCTTCGACGATGTGCTGCATGAAGCGCAGGATCTGGGCTACGCCGAAGCGGATCCGAGTTTCGATATCGACGGCGTCGATGCCGCACACAAGATCGCCATTCTGACCAGCATCGCGTTCGGCACGGAGATCGATTTCGGGGCGGTGCATGTCGAGGGCATTCGGCAGGTCTCGCCGCTCGATATCGAATACGCCGACGAACTCGGCTACCGGATCAAATTGCTCGCGACGGCGCGTCGGACGGCGCACGGCATCGAGCAACGGGTGCATGCCTCGATGGTGCCGAACACGGCTCCGATCGCCTTCGTCGATGGCGTGACTAATGCGATCGTTGCGGAAGGCGATGCGATTGGCAGCGCAGTTCACGTCGGCCCGGGCGCCGGCGGGGGGCCGACGGCGTCTGCCGTGGTTGCCGACTTGGTGGATATCGCGCGGGGCCGGGTGACGCCGACCTTTTCGGTGCCGGCAAACGTACTCGAACCGCTCGTGCCAGCGGCGATGGAGCAGCATTCGGGCTCATACTATATTCGACTGATGGTTGATGATAAGCCTGGTGTGGTTGCTGATGTGGCAGCGGCGCTGCGTGATGAGGAGGTGTCGCTGGAATCGATGCTTCAGCGCGCGCGGTCAACGGACGAAGCGGTGCCAGTGGTGTTGACCACACATACCAGCGAGGAAGCCGCCATTCGAAGGGCGTTGCAGCGGATCAGCGGTTTGTCGTCCGTCCGCGAAGCGCCGTGCATGATCAGGATCGAGGACTTATAGAAAACAGCCTGTAGAGGCTGATCGTAGGGGGGTAAATGGCCGAACAATCGGGCATGGATCGCAATCTTGCCCTGGAAGCGGTGCGTGTCACGGAAGCCGCAGCATTGTCTGCCTCGCGGCTGATGGGGCGCGGCGATGAAAAGGCGGCCGATCAAGCTGCTGTCGACGCGATGCGGAAGGCGCTC
>JARRKQ010000181.1:0-4566 GCA_037387885.1 Alphaproteobacteria bacterium
CGCTGCTCAAGCAGGTGACCTACGCGGGACCGGAGCCGGTGCCGGCCTGATCGTCAATCAGCCCCTTTCTGCCGTTCGCCAGCTTCGTACCTTCAGGGCTCGTGACTTGGAGTGAACCTGCATAGCGCTTAGCTTGGCCTCGGAAGTGGATTGACCAACTGTTTGGCGACGCGATCGATTGATCGATGGGTCTCTCCAGCGGCCTCCAGAGCCGCAAACTCGCCGATCGACGCCTCATGCTCGACAACCGCCTTCGCAAAGTCGGGATATTCGGAAGGCACCGATGCTCCCAGCACCTCAAACCTTGCCACGAATCCTTTCATCAGCTCAGCGAACTGCGACATCACTTCATCCCACGAGTTGCCCGCAAGGGAGTCAGCAAATTCCACAACTTCCCGTCTCGACACGTCTTTCTCCATCAGATCGATACCGTGTGCAAAGGCTAACGGTCGAATCCTCGATTTGAACTCTGTTTCAAGCTGGAGCAACGTTCCAAGCTTGTACTGCTGGTCTGGCTCTTTGAATCGCGCTAGCAGGGCACAGAAGAAGGCTTCGCCACCAACCTCTCCTTGGTAAAGCTCCTCCAGAGTCTCTTCGAAAGACGCCGGCGCGGGGCGGTCTGGTGCAAAGGTATTGTCGGCCATCTCGTATCTCCCGGGGCTCTCTCTACTTGCCAAACCTACTACTCGGCTCTCTTGAATTCCAACGCATGACAACTTTCGGCCGATTTTTTGCCCCTTTTGCCGGACTAAGCGGACGTTCGGAATCGGGCGATACCCGTCACTCGCTCGTCATAATGGCGGCCATCATCACGATGCTTTCGAAGAAGTGACCGAGGCGCAGATTTTCGTTCGGGCTGTGCTGGTTGTTGTCGAAATTGACGGTCGGGACGCTCAGCGCGGGGAATCCAAGCGCGCCGATGAACGGGGAGATCGGTACTGTACCGCCACTGGTGCGGATCTTGACGGGCGCTGCATCCGATACGCTGGAGAGCGCGTCGACGATACCTTGAGCGAGCGGATCATCGAGGTCGGTGCGAAAGGCTTTGGTTCCGCCACGTCGTTCGATCCGTACGATCTTGCCGTGCGCAGCCCGCGTTGCATCGTCCGGCTCTGCGTCCACGATGTAGTAACCCTGGTTGCGAACGTGGCGCAAGATTTTCTCGAGGGTAGCCTCGGGCGGTGTTTCCTTGACCAGCCGCACATCGATTGCGGCAACCGCTGTATCCGGCACGATGGTCCGCGCCTCAGAACCTACCCAGGCACTTCTCACTCCCCGGATGTTCAATGATGGATACTGGATGGCTTCCTGGAGCGTTGCGCCTACCGCATCGGGTTGGGATATGCCGAACAGCTGTTTAAGCCCCGCTTCGTTGTCCGGCACCGCGTCGAGTACCCGCCGAGTCGCTGCATCCAAGTCGATGCCGTCGTAGAAACCTTCGATGACCACGCGACCCTGCTCGTCCTTCATCGAAGCCAGAAGTTGTGCGAGACGTAATGCCGGGTTGGGTGCCCAGTTGCCGTAGTGGCCACTGTGAAGCGGAAACTTGGGGCCGTACACGGTCAGCTCCAGCGCCAGGATGCCGCGCGCTCCGTACACGACCGTTGGCCTGCCGCTCGCATGGCGCGGGCCGTCGAAGATGAGCATCAGGTCCGCCCCGAGCTTGTCTCGATATCGGTCGATGGCAGGCACCAAGCTTGGAGAGCCTGCTTCTTCCTCACCATCCAGTACCACGCGCAGGTTGACGGTAGGTTGAACACCGGCGGCCTCGAGCCCGTCAATCGCGGCAAGCACCGCGAATATGGGCGCGGTATCGTCGGAGATCGAGCGCGCATAGATGCGCCAGTTGTCCTCGAATCGTTCCAACGGCTGGATGTCGAGCACGCGCTCGCCTTCGCCGAGCTTGCCGCTGCGAAGCACCGGGCGGAAAGGATCGTCCTGGGACCATTGTGTCGGATCGACGGGCTGACCGTCGTAATGCATGTACAAGAGCAGTGTTCGATCGGCGGCCCGGGCTTTCCTTTCAGCCCAGACCAACGGATTGCCGTCGGTTTCCAGCAATTCCGCGGAAAAACCGCGCGCTGAAAATCGGCGCTGCAGAAATTCCGCTTTGCGGCGCGCGTTCTTCCGGTCAGCGGCCACGGATGGAATCGACACCGCCTGTAATAGCTCGGTCACGATTTCCTTCTGGTGCCCATCGACGTAGGCCGCAATGTCGGCATCAAGCGTCTCGGCAGCGGCCGGTGTCGCCAATAGGAACAAGAGGGTCAGGGTTTGTTTCATAGCGGTCCTGTGTAGCGCCGCGCTTCGGCACGGAAGTCGTAGTAGCCCGCCAACTCGTCGGCACAGTCGGGCCAGCGCCCGGTTTTCACCCAGTAGCTGCAGAGTCCCAGCCGTCCACACAGCTGAACGAAGCGGCGGTCGCGGCGCATGGCGTCATCGAACGAGAAGAGGTGATGAAGGCCGAAATCCCCCTCGCGCAGGCGTCCATCCGGCTCGAAAAGGTGGTCGAAGCTGGCGCGCTGGAAGAGGTCGTAGACGAAGTCGGTGAGACCCTTCTGGCATAGAAAGTGCTGATGGAGTGACAAGCTGCCCGTCTGCTCGAACTTCTTCATGAGCTGGCTGCGCATCGTCGCAGTGTCCTGCGAGGTCCAATTGCGCATGCGACTCGATCTACGCAGCAGACCTTGGTATCCGGGGGTGCAGACGCCTGCACGCTCCGCCTCGGCGCGAACCTGGTCGAAGCGATCCCAGCGGCCGTCGTTGGCGCTGTTGCTGAGCTGTGCATTGAAGAGGTATTCAAGGTCCGGCCAGCGGTTTATCGCATCATCCCAAACCCGGTCGGCCTCCGCCTCGAACCCACCCACCCATAGGGCCGAGGCGTATTCGTGCACGCCCTGTGCCCACAACGGCTCGATGCGATAGGCGCGGGTTGCGTAACCGAGCATTTCCCGAAGGCGGCCGACGGTCCAGCTCCAGCGACTGGCCCAGAAGAGCACCACGGGATCGTTTGGTGAGACTCTCAAGGCATGTGCAATCAGCTCGTCACGTTCGATGTAGCGGCCGCAGACGGGTTCAACGATGCTGAGTGCCGCATAGGCAGCGCCGATGGCGGGATCGAGGCTCAGCGCCGCATTGGCGGCTTCAATCGCTCGTGTGCGTGCCTTCATCAGGGTCGCCGGGCGGCGTTCGACGTGAAACTCGATCGCACGGGTGATCGCCAGCGCGGCCCAGGCCTCAGCGAATGCAGGGGCGCGCGCAATCGTCTGCTCGAGGAGCTCGGCGTCGTAGGCGCCGAGCCACTGCGTCAGGGATGACTTCGCCTTCAGGTAGAGGTCGTATGCGATTGGATCCACCGGGTCAGCCTCGTTCGGACCCGCAAACGCGATCTCAAAGGCGCGGGATACGGCACGTGCGATCTCGTCCTGTAGGGCGAATACGTCTGCCAGACTCCGTTCAACGCGGCCGGTCCATACGGTCGTCTCCCTCGCACAATCTATGAGTTGCGCCGTGACCCGCAGACGTTCTCCGCTGCGACGCACCGAGCCGTCGAGGACGTGTGTGCAGCCCAGCTCCGCGGCGACCGTCGGCACCACTTTGTTTGAGCCGCGAAACTGAAAGCTGGACATCCGACCCACGACGCGCACGCCCGTGGTCCGGGCAACCGTAGTAAGAATTTCCTCGCTTACCCCATCGGAGAAATAACGCATGTCTCCGTCGGGGGAGAGATCCTCGAACGGCAACACAGCGAGCAGAAGCCCGGCTCTCTCTGCGCTTGCGCTACCTGGCGTAGCGGTCTGCACTGTCCCTTGGTGATCCCTTGGGTGCTCCACGCTACAGACCAGCCGGTAGCCGCGTCGATGGAGCGTCTCGATATAACGTGGGTGTCGGGCGTTGTCGCCCAGAACCTTGCGCAGCCGACTGATCACCTCGTGCACCGCGTGATCGACCACGACAACACCAGGCCAGACGCGCTCCAGCAGCACCTCAGCGGCTACCAGATCGGGCGCCGCCGACGCAAGCTGCAGGAGTACTCCGACTTCCTTTGGGCGGAGCACATGCGATACGCGGTCTCGGCGGAGCCGCTGACTGCCAACGTCCAGTGCCCAGTCGCCCAATAGGATCGTCCGCGACGACTCTTCGGGACTCATGGTCGCGCCCACTATAACCACCCCCTTCGCGCATGAGGCTCGGCGAACTTGTTCGCTCGGCTTCGCCATTCTAAGACAGACCGCGTCGAACGTTGAGCTTTCCTGAGAAGGTACCTTTAGGAGACGGATTACCCTTGATGTAGCCTGCTTCTATTCATTCATAGGAGGAGACAACCATGGATCATCAGGCTTTTGCCCAGCTGTTGGGCAACTATGGGGAGTTCGTGGGAGCATTGGGCGTGGTGTTGTCTTTGTTGTTTGTCGGCTATTCGATTGTTCAGAACACGAAGGCGACACGGGCACAGACGCATCAAGCCATCACTCAGAGTTTCATGTCCATTGCGGAGATCATCTCCGAAAGACCGGAGGCCTTTGCTGCGGGAGTAGTTTCAGAGTCCAAGAAGTTCGAGGAACT
>JARRKQ010000182.1:0-4968 GCA_037387885.1 Alphaproteobacteria bacterium
ACAGATCCCAATCGCAATCGGTCAGATAGTGGAAATTGGGATCTGTAGCGTCCGGTTTTGGCGATTAGCAGACATCCTCGTCGCGGAGCGGCATGTCCGCTTTGCGCCCAAGAGCGGACGTCACTGACACCACATTCGATGTCCGGTTTTGACCCATTGCGGACATACATTATGCGGTGGTCCTCGGGACCGTAATCGCGACCGGCGGGCTCCTTGTCCCCTTTACCGCTCCCCGGGCCGAGACCGGGGTTTCGGTCTCATTCAACTACTTCCACTCGAACTTGCCGCCGCACGGGCGTTGGTTCTCGCATCCTCGCTACGGCCAGGCGTGGCGGCCGCACGGCGTCGCCGCCGGCTGGCGTCCCTACACCAATGGCCGCTGGGCCTGGACAGTCGGCAATGGCTGGATGTGGGTGGCCGCCGGGGCTGGACCTCAAGTGCACATGCGCTTGGCGACTGCTTCGGCAAGGTAGTCAGTCAACGCCTCCAGTGCGTCGTCCAGCGGAAGGTAGCGCTTTACGTCGGGGCGCTCTCCGAACATGTAGATCACTTTGGTCTTCGTCAGCTCGACATTGTGCCGAGCGCCTTCTCGCCTTTTTCGCGTTGGGCACGAACAATCGTGAGCTTGCGCTCGTACTTAGCTCGTTCCTCTGCGGATTCCGCCTTCTTCAGCTTCCGTTGCACCTTGGATTCTTTCTTTTCGAGCTTCGCGATTAGACCCTCGAGCGCCGCCTTTCGCTTGGGATCCGCCGACTTTCCCCCCTGCAGGAGTTCCTGCACCGCGTCGATGAGTTTGTTCAGTTTCATCGTCGTTGTTCGCCCTATTTAAGCTTGCGGCGCGTCCCGATTTTGGGGCCAGGCTCCGCGAGGCTTTCGATTTCGTCCTTGTCGAGTGCAACCAGCGTTTCGGCGTCACTCGCCGCATAGTCCACCGCACCGAAGAGCATCTTGCCGATCTCCGCCAAATTCCACGCGAGGCTACGCCCGTATGCCATATCATTCATTAATGACGATCCCATGACAGCCGTGATCCGGGCCTCGCGAATCAACTTGTCGAGCGTCCCGTCGACGATGATGTCCGTGCTCTTCATCTCAAGCTTGAGCTCGTCGAGGTCGAGAACATCAAGCTCTGGATCCGTACCGGCGCGTAGGAGATACAGGTCGCGGAGCATCGTCCCGAGCCTGACCCTGAGCGCATTGTATTCGGTCCGGATGTACTGGTTATCCGAGGCGATGAAGCGCAACATGTTCTTGCGCAGATGCTTGGCGTCCTTCACGCATTCGACGATCAGGCGGGCCGTTTCGCGCAGTGCGTTGAGCTGCGCGGCGTTGGCGCCGCTGACTGCCGGCTGGGCCCGGCTGATGTAATCGAGGATCGCCGCGTGAAGCGTCTTGACCTTTCTGTCGTAGATCGCGTCGAGATCGAATTCGATCACCTCGCGGCTCTTAGCGACGAACTCCTTTAAATCGGCCGTGGAGAGAATCGTGTGACGATGGAGGCTGAGCGCGTGCGCGATGATTTCGAAGGCATTGTCGAAAAGGTAAAGCGTTTCATTGCGGAGCGCCGCCAGCAATGCTTCGGGGATCTCTAACACGGCTGTATTGAGATAGCGCGGTTCGGCCCGGTCTTCGGCTGGCTGGACAAACAGCAGCTCCAGAAACGCGACGAGCCGGTCGATCAGCGGGATCATCAACAGCACGCCCACAACGTTGAACAGGCTGTGGAACACGGCGAGCTTCAGCGTGTAGTTGTCGGTCGCGATACCGATGTTATGGCTTATGAAATCGACCGCCCAAGTGAACTGGTGAACGAAGACAATCGCGACCGCGCCCGTGAGAACGTTGAATATGAGATGACCGGCCGCCAGCTGCTTGCCTTGGGCGTTAGCACCCAGAGCGCCAAGAATCGCGGTGATTGTCGTCCCAATGTTGGCGCCAATGGCAAGCGCAATTGCATTCTCGTAGGTGATCTGGCCGGCCGCCAGAGCGGTCACGATCAGCACCAGGGTCGCGTGACTGGACTGCATGACGACCGTCGCCATGGTGCCGATCAGCAGGAAGATCACCAACCCCCTGAACCCCGAAATCGCGAACTGCGAGAGGTCAATGGCTTCCTTGAATGTGGTGAAGCCCTCTTTCATGTAGTGGATTCCGAGGAACAGGAACCCGAGCCCGGCGAGTACGTAGCCGATCGCCTTCATGGTCCTGGACGACTGAAAGATCATCAGAACACCGAACACCAAAATCGGCATGGCGTAGGCCGCGATGTTGACCTTCAGCCCAAACCCCGCCACCAACCACGCGCCGGTTGTGGTGCCGATGTTGGCGCCGAAGATAATGCCGATACCGCTGGCGAGCCCGATCAGCTCGGCGCTCAGGAACGAGATAGTAAGGACCGAAACCAGCGAACTCGACTGCATTACGGCGGTCGAAACCACGCCGAACCAAATGCTCTTCCAGAGACCGTCGGTTGTGCGTTTCAGAAGCCGTTCAAGATGCCCGCCGGAGAAGGCCCGGAAGCCTTCCTCCAGCGAGATCATGCCGAACAGAAAAATCGCGACGCCCGCCGAAATGACCCGAAAATCCGGGCTGACCCAGAACCCAAAGGTGAGAACGACAAAGATCGTCGGCAAGAAGATCCGGCGGATCATCCTGCCCGCGCCAATGCCAACGAAGGTCCTTTTCCAAACAAGATGAAAGGGTCCGCTCATTTCGGCATCACGGCAACAGCATGCCCCGGATCGTGTAGTAAAGCAGCATGGCCAAGAACGCGGAGATTGGAACGGTAATCACCCACGCCGAGGCGATCTTGAGGGCCATCGAGCGTTTGACGAGTTCCTTGCGATAACCGCGACGGAGCTCTTTCCGCTCCTCGCGGGTCAAGCCGACGGCGTTGAGGTTCTGCTTCTTCAGATCCTTAAGCATCTGTCCCTTGGTCTGGAACGGTGCCTCCTCGAAACGTTGCAGGAATTCTTCGACCACCTTTTCGTCCGCGCCGGTATGGTGGTGTCGGATCTCGATCAACGCGTCCGCATAGTTCGTCTTGATTATCTCACGCAGGAAGCCGACGCCGAACACCGCGCCGACGGCAACGTGGGTCGAGCTAACCGGCAGGCCGAGCTGACTGGCGATGATCACGGTAATCGCGGCTGCCATGGCGATGCAGAAGGCGCGCGATTGGTCGAGCTCGGTAATCTCCGATCCGACCGTGCGGATTAGTTTCGGCCCGTAGAGGGCGAGGCCCAGAGCAATGCCAAGGGCGCCAACCATCATCACCCACAACGGGATCGCCGCTTTCTTGGCAACACCGCCGCCCAGAACGGCTTCATTGATCGCGGCCAGCGGGCCAACAGCATTGGCGACATCGTTGGCGCCGTGGGCGAAGCTGAGCAGCGCAGCCGCACAGATCAGCGGAATCACAAAGAGCTTGTTGACGCTGTCCTTCGAGGCACTGACGTTCGCGGCGGCACGGCCAATCAGCGGCCATACGACGAGGAAGACCGCTACCGCAAACGCAAGTCCGATCGACGCGGCGGTAAAGAAATCGACCTTCCAGACCTTCTTCAGCCCTTTGAGCATGAGGTAGGTTCCGAAGGCCCAGGCCAGGATCGCGATTAATATCGGGACAACGCGGCGCGCGGCCGCAATCATGTCGCTCTGATAAGTTACCAGGCGCTTGATCACATAGAGAAACATCGCGGCAATCACCCCGCCCATGAGCGGCGAGATGACCCAGCTGGCCGCGATTGCACCCATACGATCCCAGTTGGCGATGCCGAACCCGCCGGCCGCGACACCCGCGCCCAGCACGCCGCCGACGATCGAGTGCGTCGTCGATACCGGCCAGCCCATGTAGGTCGCGAGATTCAGCCAGATAGCACCTGCCAGCAGGGCCGCCATCATCAGCCACACAAAGGCCCGTTGATCGGTTAGCACCGCGGGGTCGATAATCCCTTTCTTGATGGTCGCGACGACCTCGCCACCCGCGATGAGGGCTCCGGCTGCCTCGAACACCGCCGCGATCACGATCGCTCCGGTCAATGTTATGGTCTTGGAACCAACCGCCGGTCCGACATTGTTGGCGACATCGTTGGCCCCTATGTTCATCGCCATGTAGGCGCCGATCACGGCGGCGGCGACCAGAAGGTAGGCCTTTGGTACGCCCTGAGACGTCACACCCACATAGATCATGATCGAAACGATAAAGAGCATCGCCATGCCGACCCGGAACAATTCCTTGCGGCGGCCCATCGTTGCCAATTCGATCTGCTGAAAATTGCTGAGTTCCATCAACCCCCCTACACCGAACGGCGGTTCGTCCGCTCTCCGCGGCCCGCAGCGCCCGTTGACACCTCGCTCCCGCCAGCCCGTCCATTTCCCAGACATCGCATCCTTCGGGGCGGCTGCACTCACACACCAGGCCAATAAGCCGCTCTGTGGCACGACACCGCGGCCAACCACTCATACCGATGAACAGCGGAAATTGGGTCAGCGGTGGTCAAAGGGCCAAGCCCACTTTGTGCGGCTAGCGATCATCTCACGGTTTAGCGTCGGCTCTCGAACGGCAATTGCGCGGCAATCCAACTTTGAGGAGCCGCCGAGGTCCGCTTGTGGCTATAAGCGGACATGAATTCAGCGGACGAGGATGTCCGCTTTTGGACCGACAGCGGACGTCGCTGACGCCCTCGCCGATGCCCGTTTCTTACCCATGGCGCACATATGTCGTCCGTGGACGCAAGCCTATGACCAAGGGCTTCACCGGGCGCGGCGCAAAGGGCAAAACCAGGGTACTCGGAATGCTTGAACGTGATGGGTCCGCACGAGTTGCGCCGGTATCCGTTGCGCGCCGGCACAAAGGGCGCAACAACTCGCAAGTCGCACCGGTGGCCACCGGTTGTGCACCTGATCTTACATCCCAAAGCTTTGTCGCGTGTTACCCAGGCTGTTACCCCGAGCCAAAAATAGGTT
>JARRKQ010000183.1:0-4508 GCA_037387885.1 Alphaproteobacteria bacterium
GCGTGGATCGAACGAGAACACCAATGGTCTGCTGAGACAGTACTTCCCAAAGGGAACCGATCTCTCGCTACACTCGCAAACCAAGCTCAATGCGGTCGCTCGTCAGCTCAATGAACGACCCAGAAAGACGCTAGACTATGAGACACCGGCTGAACGATTTAACCAATGTGTTGCATCGATCGGTTGAAACCGCAGGAGGCATAAGCAATGGGATGGACTCCTCCTCTCATCAACGGCATCGAGGTGCCAGACTGGAGCTGTCAGTAACCAGTCACGAGAGAAGGAGTCCACGATGAAGATTATCCGCGTTGGTGTTGATTTGGCAAAAAGCGTTTTCCACGTCCATGGGGTCGATGGCGAGGAGCGGGTGGTGTGGAGGCCTCGGTTGAGTCGACAGAGATGGCTCAATGCACTGATAGAGAAGGTTGAACCGGGCTGTGAGATAGGGATGGAAGCCTGCGCGGGCGCGCATCACTGGGCGCGAGCGCTCCAGGGGCGTGGTTACAAGGTGAAACTCATCGCACCGCAGTTCGTTAAGCCCTACGTGAAGAGCAACAAGAACGACTATAATGATGCGGAAGCGATCTGCGAGGCGATGAGCCGCCCGGCGATGCGGTTTGTAGAGATAAAGAGTGTAGAGCAACAAGACATCCAAGCGGTACACCGCGTTCGCACGGAATTGCTGAGTCAACGAACGGCTAAGGCGAATCAGACCCGCGGTTTGGTCGCGGAGTATGGGCTGGTGGCGCCGAAGAATCTCTCGAGCCTCCGCTCGGCGATTCCCAATTGGCTGGAGGACGCGCAAAACGGGCTAAGCGAGCGATTCCGGCGCTTGCTGGCTGGGCTGTGGGGCGACCTGCGGGAACTGGATAGGCGGGTGGCGGAGCTCGATGCTGAAATCGAGGCGATGGCGAAGCGCGATCCCGTGGCGAGCCGTCTGGCCCAGCTTCGTGGCGTGGGGCCGATAACGGCGACGGCATTGGTGGCAGTGGTGGGCAACGGTGAACAGTTTGCCAAGGGCCGGGACTTGGCCGTGTCGCTGGGGTTGACACCGAAGCAGCACAGCAGCGGTGGCAAAGACCGTCTGCTGGGGATCAGCAAACGGGGAGATCCCTACCTGCGAAAGCTCTTGGTGCACGGCGCACGCTCGGTTATTCGAACGGCGAAAGATAAGGACGACCGATTGAGTCGTTGGGTGATGGCGTTGGTGGCTCGACGTCATCCCAATGTCGCCTCGGTGGCGCTAGCGAACAAGACGGCTCGAATCGCCTGGGCGATGATTCGAAACGGCACGCACTATCAGCCGAAGCTCGCGGCAAGCCCCCTCGCTTAAACAGGCGATTGAGAGGAGGTACCCACCCACCACGATTGCGTAGCATTCTGAGCGATGGCGAACAGGTCGAACCGGCGCCGGCAGAACCCGTGAATGTCCGCGTGCTCAAAGCACGACAAAGCAATGGGGAGCCGGTGCGCGGATAGCCCATCAAGGTCCCGTGCTGAGAGGCGCGAAACAGAGACCGGATATACGTGAGCAGTCGAACCTCACCGCCAGAAAACGGAGTGCTTGCAAGCCGAGGAGGAGTCCATATACGGTCATTCCCAGTGATCATTGAGCACGGGTTAGCTAACAGAACCGCTACTCAGGCAAGATGCCTTCGGTGCAGATATAGCGAGACATCGACCCGAACACGAGCGGTCAACCCAGCATGTGGCCAGATTGGCCGCAGCAGCCTCCCATAAAGTTTTCCAACCAAGCGGAGACCGTCTTTCCGGCCACGCCGCCGACGGACAGGCTTGGCGCTTGGTCGAGCGGGCCAGTGGAAATGAAGCTGACACTGATCGAGAGAGTCAGTCGGGGGATCGAGTAAGCGTTTCCTGGCGCCGACATCAGCGTGATGGCTAATGCTGACAAAGGGGTCGTCACGCTGATGGGCCTGGTCACAACCAAAGAGCAGAAGCAACGTGCACACGATTTGGTTGCTCATACCAAGGGTGTAACTGAAGTGCATGCCGAGCTCCAAGTCAGCGGCTGACCGAATCTCCGAAATCGGACTCTTATCCTTTTATTAGCCGCTGGGGCATTGACTGTCCGCTGTGGAAGCAGACGTTCCTCCTTTGGTAAACTTTCGGCCCATCCAAGGCGAAGATCTGCCTCGTTCACTCATGAATGCCATCAGTGCTCAAGCACTCCATCGAGCTTGAGGATCCAGCCTGCTTCGCCGGGAACGAGCTTGTAGTGAAGCTCCCGTGTGCCGCCGGTGGGGTTGGCATTGGTGTCGGTATCGCGGTAAACGGGGAAGCGTCGGACGAGAACACGTTCGTCCACGGCGAACTCGTCGTGCCCCATGTAACCTTTTGAAGCCGCCTTATTTTCTGTCAGGGGAGGCAGATAGATGTCACTGAGAGATTTACGGCGGTTTGCCGAATACGCCACTAGCGAACCATACGATCCGCTGCCAGCGGAAGTCACATAAACATAGATCTCGGGAGAGCCATCCGCATTCAGGTCAGCGACCTCGGCACCCGTAACGGTTCCGTTGATCGTGCGCTTGATCGGAGAATTATCGATTTCGAGGCCGGATGGGACGATGCGAAGCGTGTTGATCGAGCCTTCGTTGGCACTGGTAACGTGGAATCGGATGCCCTGGAGCTCGAGCGTCCTGTCGAAAGCCGCGCTGGTTACCGCTGACGTTGCCCTTGCTGCGGCGCTCTTGCGCACACACTCATGGCGAATATCCGAATCGGTCGAAGCGAGCGCGGTTCCGAGAGACAAACCAACCAGCACGCACGCAAGCAACGTCTCACCCGAGTCTCTTGAGGCCGGTCGGTCAGTCCGGCAATCCCGCCTTTCGTAGATCCGCAAGGAGCTCATCCAACCAAGCCTCATCCTTGATCGGCAATGTCTTGGAGAGGCGAAGAAGCGTTATGTTTGGATTCAACGTCTGGAGCTCTGTGACTTGCCACTCCGCGTCGTCCAGTTGACCGAGCCGAACATAGCTGGCTGCCAGGAACCAGTGCGCACCCGTAGCCTGCGGATTGCGCGCTAGAGCTTTTTGCAGCGCCTCCACCGCGTCAGGGTATCGGCCTATCGCGTAATAAGCGCGCCCAAGGTTATAGGGGTAATCCCATGTGTAATTGGGGTTCAATGTCATCGCCTTTTGGATCAATCGAATCGCTTCTTTAGCCCGGCCGAGATTATTGTTAATCAGCGCCAGTAAACCATAGCCATCGGCATAGTTCGGAGCTAGCGTAACGGCGCGTTGTAGCGCATCAATAGCCTTGTCGTATTCCTTTCTGTACAGGTAAACATAACCAAGCGCCCAATACGTCTGCGGTGTGTAGGGGTTAAGCATCACAGCTTTCTGAGCGAGGCCCAAGGCACGATCCAATGTCTCGGGCGAATCGGACGAACCCCTGACATAGGATCGGGAAAGTGTCACTGCGAGCGCGCCATAGGCTCGGCCAAACTTAGGGTCAAGGTCGATGGCGCGCTGATACAGATCCTGGGCCAGTTGGACGTCGACTTCACTGTTTAAATGCTGCAAGCCTTGCAGAAAGAGATCGTAGGCCTCAAAGTTGTCAGTGGTCTTATGCGTCAGCTGTTCTTTCTCCTCGGGAGTCAGTTCTACCAACAACGCCGATACGATCCGATGCGTAATTTCGTCTTGTAGGGCGAAGATATCGACTAGTTTGCGATCGTAGCGCTCGGCCCACACGTGATACCCGTCACTCGCTTTGACCAGTTGTGCCGTGATGCGTACCCGGTCATCGACTTTTCGTACACTGCCTTCCAGCACATATTGCACGCCGAGCTCCTCGCCCACGGTCTGAATCTTTACGGATTTTCCCCTGTAGGAGAATGAAGAATTGCGAGCGATGACGCGAAGATTCGATACCTTCGACAGATCCGTAATGATGTCTTCACTGATCCCATCACTGAAATACCCTTGATTCGGGTCACCGCTCATATTGCTAAAGGGCAGCACGGCAATGGAAGGTTTGTCAGGAAGGGGAAGCGGGGCGCTTCTCTCTGCGGCATCCGTGCCTGGTTCCTGCGGTGAGTGCCAGATGAAAAGGCCCATGCCGGCAAGGAGCAAGACTACGGCCACAGCACCGATGGCGGACCAGCGCGTTAGGCGCGTGTTTGTCGAAGCTTTGGCAGGTACCTGCACTGCACCGTCGGCGTCGAAGATCACGCTGTAGGTGCGCACTGGCTTTTCAATGTTCTTTACCGACTGTTCACCCAGAAACACATACTCAAGCGGTAGTTTATTGCCGATTGCGCTGTACACCGCCTCCGAGACGCAGATCCCACCCGGGTCCGCTAGGGTTTCCAGCCGCGCGGCAATATTGACCCCATCACCATAGATCTCATCCTGATCGACAATCACCTCGCCGAGATTTACGCCGATGCGAAATTGCACCTTGCGTTCACCAGGCAGGTGATTGTCGATCAGGATGAGATCTATGGTGATGGGGTCAATATTGCCGCGCGGCTGGAAACCCTA
>JARRKQ010000184.1:0-4485 GCA_037387885.1 Alphaproteobacteria bacterium
CACCGCTATCGAACCGCAACTCACCAGCGCGGAACGTGAGCGTGCCCACAGAAAGCCCCCAGAGAACTTGGACGCCTGGGAGTGCTACCAGCGAGGCCTCTGGCACCTTTATCGGCACACCGCTGAAGATAGCACCAAAGGACAAGAACTCTTTCGACGCGCCATCGATCTGGAGCCCGATTTCGCTGCACCCCACGCTGCACTCGCCTTTTCGCTCTACTACGAGGTGCTCGGCGGCCTTGTTAGCGATCCCGGCGATCGATTGTCACGAGCCTTATCGGAGGCTAGAGCCGCTGTTGCCGCGGACGAGCGGGATGCATTCGGCCACGAAGTGCTGGCTCGTATCCTCCTGATACATGGCGATCACGATGCATCGATCGCAGCGCACGAAACATCCCTTGTCCTCAATCCGAACTATGCAAACGCCCATTACGGTCTGGCATTCGCTTTGTGTTTCACCGGGCAGCCAGAGGACGCAATTCGTGAGCTAGACGAGGCACAGCGATTGAGCCCACATGATCCCTTGTTGTGGGCCTTCACGGCGATCAAGAGTTTTGCCATGGCACTCCAGCGCCGCTATGAAGATGCACTAGTGTGGGCTAGGAGAGCCCAGCAATGGCCTAACGCAACTGTGTGGGCGTACTTCACCGAAGTTGTGCCGCTCGTGGAGCTCGGGCGTATTGAAGAAGCGCGGCAGGCAATGGACAGGGCTATCGAGATAAAGCCAGATCTATCTGCTGCGTTCTTCGAACAGATATTTCGATTCAAGGATCCGGCAGAAATGACACGATTCATGGACTCTCTTTGCCGAGCGGGATTGCCAACCTAACTTGAAATTTGCGGCTGAGCGCGACGGTTTCTTGATCAGAAGCTTCGCGATCAATGCGGTCCAGTTCACCATCGTGCTTCGACAGTACAGCGCTTAGAGTGCTCATGCGTTCCGCCGCGGGCTGTCAATGTCCGCTTTTGGCTAATAACGGACAGCCATGACGTTGATCGGCATGTCCGCTTTCCACCCAAAAGCGGACATCGCTGACGCAAGAGTCGATGTCCGTTTATGACCCAACCCGGTCATTCTGGCACCCCTGCCTTACGCAGATTGTCGAGATCTCGCGCTAGCTCGGTACCCTTCTGAATTGCGCGTCTTTTGTGCAATTTCAACGAGTATTCAGGCCTGACCCTGAGCAGCTCCGCCACTGCAGCTCCAGCTTCTTTTTCCCGGCCCAGGCGAGCATAGCTTAACGCCTGCCCTAGGTAGGGGAAGAAAGAGTCGGGCAGACGACAGGCCAATTTTTTGTATTCTAGAATTGCCTCCGTATGCCGTCCTGTAAGACGGTAAGCACGTCCTAGCTGGATGGAATAAAAGGTCGGGTGGTAGGGACTCAAACGCATTGCCTTCCGGATGATGGGAATGGCCTCACCGGGCCTTCCCGCAGCATTCAGGTACAGACCGAGTAAGGCGTGAACGTCACCCGAACTTGGACCGAGGGCAACTGCCTTTCGCCCCAACTCGACGGCCTTTGCTGGGTCTCCACGAGCCAACGCAACAAATGCCATTATTGCGTTGTTGTCCGGATTTGAGGCGTCCATTTGAAAAGCCTTTTCCGCATATTTCGAGCCAAATCTGATCGATTCAGTGCGATCGGCACCGTATTGGATAGCCTGGAGATAGGTCCAGCCGAGCATCAACCATCCGCGGCTCCATTCCGGATCCAGTTTAATTATCCGTTTCGCCAGAGCCCGGGCCTTGGCATTGCCCTCCTTGTTGAAGCGCTGGAACTCTTCAGTGGCATTCCAGAACAGCAGATACGCTTCCAGATTGGTAGTGCGACCACGAGTGAGCCGCGCCTGCTCGCCTTCCGTCAACTTGACCTGAAGAGCGGTCAGGATATTGAACGTAATCTCGTCCTTGATCGCAAAGAGGTCCCCAATGCGACGGTCATAACGATCGGCCCATAGGTGGTTACCACTCTTGGCGTCGATGAGCTTCGCATACACGCGCAGACGATCGCCAGCCTGCTGAACGCTTCCTTCCAGCACGTAGCGAACGCCCAATTCTTTGGCTACCTGCTGGACCTTTACGGGCTTGCCCTTGAAGGTGAAGCTTGAATTGCGGGAGATGACAAAAATGTCCGAAACTTTGGCCAACGCGGTGATAATGTCTTCGGCAAGGCTATCACCAAACGACTCCTGCCGTGCCTTGCCGCTCAAGCTATCGAACGGCAGCACTGCGATGGAAGGCTTGTCGGGCACAGCCAAAGCAGTTTTTTGCTTACAGAAATCGGTGGTTGCAGGCGGCACACCTTGAATGCCTGGCCAAACCGAATAGACAGCGAGTGCTACCAAAATCCCCGCCGCGACCATCACTCCAATCGGCCGGCGGTTCAAAAAAAGACGCTTTTTGCTGATGACTTTGCCTGCTGCGCCGGGAGAAATCAGCACCCGATAGACTCGCACAGGCTCGGTAATATTCTTAACACGCTGCTCGCCGAGAAACTCATAATCGGCTTCAACTTTCTGCTTCAGTTGATCGAAGACTGTACCGGAAATGTGGATGCCTCCCGGTTCCGCCATCTCCTCAAGTCGCGCAGCAACGTTCACTCCGTCGCCGTGGATGTCGTCTCCCTCTATGATCAGGTCGCCCAGATTGATGCCAATCCGGAACTGGATCCGGTCTTCCGCTGACCGGTCCGCCTGGTGTTCGGTCATCCGACGCTGCAACAGGATGGCGGCGGTAACGGCGCTGATGACACTGCCGAACTCGATCAGAAACGCGTCGCCCATCGTCTTAACGATGCGGCCACGGTGATCATCGAGAATGGGCTGGACAAGGTCAGTCTGGATGGAGCGAAAGCGTTCGCGGGTGCCGGTTGGATCCCACTCCATAAGACGGCTGTAGCCGACAACGTCCAAAATGACGACGGCAGCCAATCTACGCTCAACGCTCTCATCGACCATAAGTTCAGCCTAGCGCAGCGGATTGGAGTCAGGAAGCGGCTGATGTCTCTTCATGGCTATGAGCGGACATTAGTAGCGTCTTTTCCCATGTCCGCTTTGCACCTGAAAGCGGACATTCTCTAACGCGGCGTCCATGTCAGCTTCTGACCCGTTGCGGACATTGCCGCCCCAATTTGCCACCCGAGCCACCGACGCCTAGGATCGCAAGACTTGAGCCGGTGAATGCAACGGAGCACCCAATGCAAAAGCCGGAGCTACTGTCGAATGACGCTGGGCAATCACCCGCCCGGATGATCGATGAGATGTCGCGGCTGTATTACCTGTCGCGGGCAATTCATGTGGCGGCTGAGCTGGGGATCGCGGACCGACTAGCCGACGAACCGATGACCGTCACAAGTCTGGCCGAAACCAGTGGAACCGATGCTGGTGCGCTGAGACGATTGCTTCGATTTCTTTCCGCCTACCAGATCTTTGAGGCATGTTCGCCGGACAGCTTTCGCAACACTGACCTTTCGTCGGTTCTCCGCGACGACCACCCGCAATCGGTCCGTGCCAACTTGCGACGCATCGGGACATTCTGGTGGAACGCCATAGGTGAACTCGAACACTCGATCCGAACCGGAGAGTCCGCCTTCGGTCATGTCCACGGCGTGCCATTTTTTCAGTACCTAAAGAGCCATGAAGACATCCAGAAGCGGTTCGACGAGGCAATGGCGCGCATATCGGATTCGGACGACGCGGCGATCGCGTCCGCTTACGATTTCGCTCGCTTCAAGCGCATAGTCGATGTTGGTGGCGGACGGGGCGGGCTGCTGGTGCAAATCCTTAAGCGCACACGCGACGCGGTGGGTGTGCTGTTCGAGCAACCGCAGGTAATCGACGTGGCAACCCGATTGGACGAAGCGGGGCTGCTAAATCGGAGCGAGAAGATCGGCGGTGATTTCTTCGAGGCAGTGCCCGGAGGCGGGGACTGCTATGTCATCAAAGGCGTTCTGCATGATTTCGATGACAATCAATGCGTCACAATCCTATCGAATTGCCGCAAGGCGATGCGCGACGGCGGCTGCGTCGTCATCGCCAACCAAGACCTACCGCCATCAATCGACGCGCCGCATCCTAACCTGACCATGGACATCCAGATGATGACTCTGCTTCATGGTCGTGAAAGGTCGGTTCACGATTGGTCGACTTTGTTCCAGCAGTCCGGTCTGAAACTTGGCGGAGCCATCGAGACCGATATCGGTTTTACAGTCGTCGAAGGGATGCCGAAGTAAGCGGCAAGGCCGCGGTGAACATCAGTGAGACGGCGCGCCGATCAGCGGCCCGCTGGAGACACTTATCGCCGTAACCATTTTCGCAATTCGCTGCGCTGGTCACTTTGCAATGTCCGCGCTTGCCTCGATGCGGAGGTCGCGGCTCTGCCTCCGTGGACTCCGATAACCACCAATCGTAGAGTGATTTCTGCGTGTCAAAGGCAGGGGGAAGGCCCGTGTCATTCGTGCGCGAAAGACGACGACTTGCGGCGAT
>JARRKQ010000185.1:0-9482 GCA_037387885.1 Alphaproteobacteria bacterium
TCGCTTCGCGCCAGCCGCCGAGGTCGCGAAAACCGGAATATGCGCCCCGCAATGTCGCATGAACCCCAAGGCGCCCAATCCCATGCTATCGCGCTCACGTTCTCACACAGCCTGGGTCAAAACCGGACATTGAACGTGGTGTCAGTGACGTCCGCTCTTGGGCGCAAAGCGGACATGCCGCTCAGCCTCGAGGATGTCTGCTATTAGCCAATAGCGGACGCTACAGATCCCGATCGTAATTGGACAGATAGTGGAAATTGGGGTCAGGACGAAAGTCCTGACTTCGATTTCATGTCGAAATGCACAACATTTGGGATTTCTGTGCGAAGAGCTGATCGGCGATTGCGGCGTTGCGCCGCCCCAAACCGCACGAACACGCGACATCGACAATTTCCGAGCGGATTGATGACAGAATTCTTAAGATCTCTAGATGCTCGTCCGGGGAGCGCTTCTCGTGCACGAAACCTGCCACAAAACGCGTTCCCTCCGGGACAATCAGATGCTTGAGCGGTTCATAGTATGCCGGATCAATCGGCGGCGGTTCGTCAGCTTCCGCCAGCGGGTAGTGGAGATAGGCAAGTTCATGGGAGCGAGGCCACTTGCGTACCAAAATGTTGGAAAAATGCACTAGACGGTCTAGCGAGGCGTTCTCGATCAACGCCTTATTGTTAAAATCACCAAAGCAGAAGTGCACTCCGATTGGTGCCTTGGGCTCGATGAGTTTGACCAAGCCGATTACCGATCTCAGAGCGTAGCCGGTCAAGAATTTCGGCGCGACATAGGCCAGCTTCAGTTCGCCCGGTACCTCCAACTGAAACAAAAGATCGCCCTCATCGGCGATTTTCAACATCTCATTGGCTTCCCAGGCGAGGCGGCGGTTGAAGGCCTGCGCATAGCGCAACCCACCGATCGGACCAAGCATCGCAAAGGTGGAGCCCAAGCCTGTTGGCAGGCCAACCTGAAATTTCAAATCGGGCAGTCCGAATTTTTCTCGCAGTTCTCGGAAAATTGGATAGCTGGATTTGAAAAAGTCCAGCCAGCCAAAATCAACGTGCTTGTGCATTTCCTTGGGCGAATATTTCGCCCTCAACTTCGGGCAAGTCGCATAGTCGTCGGCGAAACCCGTTGCCGGATCGATTTTTGATGGACGGACGACCCGCCAGGCGGCTGTGTCCCTTTCGCAGCGATCCAGAATACTGGCGATCCATTGGGACCGGACACCGTCCGGATAGGTTTCATTCTTTTCGCCAATCTCGCCATCGGGCAGGGCGATCATGCTGTTCCCGAACGCCTGCAACGAACGGCTCATTGCGTCGGTTTCATCCGCGTAGGGCAGGCTCCCGACAAGCAAGGTTTTGCGCGTTTGCGACAGTTGGGTGGTTACCCGTTCGATCCTGAATTTCTCAGACTGCTTCAAAGGCTGCCCCGGAATGAACCCATCCACCGGACTGAGAAATCATGCACTGCCCGTAGCTTGGGCCGATCCCTGCTATTCGGGCGACCGCCCGGCGATCTTCTGCCAGTCCGCCGGATCAACGCTTCCGTTGTCGAGCAGCCAGCCGAACTTCGCCCGCGCCGTTTCTGCGACTTGTCGTGGCGGCGCGTTGACCTCGGGGAACGCGTCCTTCCAATGATAGGGCCGGCAAGCGTCGATGATCGCCCGCGAATTGGTCATGTCGCCCACAGATTTGCGCGTTGGCGGGATCGAGGGGTCGAGCGGTGTCGACCATGCGCCCGTGATGATATCGATGCCCGACGCCGGATCGGAGCGCGTCGTCGTGGCCCACATCAGCTCCTCGAGGTCTGAGACGTCGATGTCGTCGTCGACTACGATCACGTAGCGCCCGGCATACGCGCCGACGTGGCACATCGCCGCTATGTGCCCGGCTTGCTTCGCATGGCCTGGATAACGTTGGTCGATCGCTACCGCGAGCAGGGTGCGGCTGTTGCCGGTCTCGTGCGCCCATGCGGCGGTGACGCCGGGCACGCCGGCATGCTCGATATTGGCGCGCAGCATGGCCGAGCGGATAATCGCGCGATAACGGCACATCTCATCGGGCGGCCGCTGCGGCGGACAGCCGAGGATTATGGGCTCGTCGCGATGATAGATCGCCTTCACGTGGATCACCGGCTCATCCTGTACGGTGCCCCCGTAGTGCCCGGTCCATTCGCCGAACGGCCCGTCGGGGCGCCGCTCGACGGGATCAACGAAACCTTCGAGGACGATCTCGGCATCCGCGGGGAACGGCAGGCCGGTGTACTTGCCGGTGACGACCTTGACCGGCTCGCCGCGCATACTGCCGACGAACTCGTACTCGGGCATGTCCGCCGGCAGCTCGGAACAGGCGGCAAGGAATGTCAGCGGATCGCCGCCGAGGACGACGCACACAGGCATGGGCTCACCTCGCGCGAAGTACCGGTCGCGATGAAGTCGGCCCTGCTTGCCGGGCGAGATATGGCTGCCGACGGTGCGCTTGTCGTGGACCATCGAGCGGTATGTACCGAGATTGATGCGGCCGGTATCGGGGTCGCGCGTCACGTGGAAGCAACCGGTGCCGATATAGGCTCCGCCGTCGCCAGGGTGCCATATCGGCGAGGGAAAGCGCGTGACGTCCAATTCGTCGCCCTCGATCACATTCGCCAACACCGGGCCGGTCTGTACGTGCTCGGGATGTATGGGTGTGCGCTGCTGCATGCGAACGGCATAGAGCGCCTCGCTCAGCTGCACCTTGGTGTAGTCGCTGGGAAAACCGAGCGTCATATTGCGCCGCCGCCCGCCGAAGAAGTTGACCAGCACCCGCCATTTCGGCGGATAACCGGGGATGTCATCGAACACCACGCAGTTGGCGCTCTCCGAGCGCATGACGAGCTCGGCTGCCATGCCGATATCACGTTCGGTGTCGGCGCCGCGCACGACCGTCACCTCGCCCATCCCTTCAGCGGCGGCGAGCCACTCGCGCAGGTCCTTGAAGGCGAAATCGGGATGCTCTTGGCCGCCGGTGTTGGACCGCGGGTTCACGGCCTCGTTCATCGCTACCTCTCTTCCTTGGACGCGGTCGCGCCGCTAGGCGCCGCCTACCGCGGCCCGCCAGACCTCATCAACTCGGGCCTCGGCATCGCTTTTCTTGACGACCCGGTCCATCATCTGGATCCCCAGCGGGACCGTGCAATCCACGCCCATGAAAGGCCTAACGTTCAAAGGCAACTCGTCGTACCCGTCATAGGCGCCAAGGCGCGTCCGCCCCCCCATCGTGCCTTGGGCGAGGGGATCGATAGTCATACCCACAACGTTGGGAACGATGACCAGGTCTCGGTCCGCCATGAAACGATGGGCAAGCGCCCAGTCGCGCTCGTGCGGATTGCGGATGTCGACATCGTCGTCATAGACGAAGACGTGCTTGCAAAAGCCCATTAGCGCCGTGTAGGCGCGCATCATCGCCATCCGCGGTTCGCCGACGCGGGTCTTCTTGATCGACAGGTGGACGGTGAAGCCGCAGCCCGCCGCCGGGTCGACGAACACGTCCTTCAGGTTCGGCATGATCATCTTGACGTCCCTGAAGACGCGCACCGAGCGGAAGAAGGCCGCCATGTTATTGCACTCGTTGAGCGGCTGACCGATGTGGACGTGCTGATAGATCGGGTCCTTGCGCATCGTAACCGCCGTGACCTCGAACACCGGCCGGCGTCTCGGCTCATCGTAGAAGCCGTTGAACGACGCGTAGCGCCCCTGCTGGTCGAAGGCGAAGGGTTTGAAGACGCCTTCGATCACGATCTCGGCGTTGGCGGGCACGTCGACGTCGATGGTCTCGCATTTCACCATCTCGACTGGGCGGTCGACCATGCCGCCGATAATTGCGTAGTCGTCGATCTTATGCGGCAGCCCCGGGTTGGCGCCGGTCAGCAGGAACTCCGGCCGCACCCCGAGGACAAACGCCATCGGATAAGCTTTGCCTTTGCTGGCGTCCCATTCCGATTCGGGGTCACCAACCTCCGCGCCCCAGTGCTCGGCGATGCTCTGGGCGTCGCCGGTCAGCCGGAAGACCCAGACCGTGCCGACGTTGCGGCCTTGAATCTCGAAGCGATGGTAGGACAAGTTGTGGCTGTCCGGCGTCGGGTTCGAGCAGGCGAGGCTGCCGATGAAGCGGCCTTCGACGAAGTTCTTGCCCCCCGATCCATCCTCGGGATTGGTGCGCAGGATCGGCAACTTCGTGAGATCGACGTCGTCGCCGGTCAGGATTACCTCCTTGCACGGCGCATTGTCCTTCTCGACCCGAACAGGCGCAATGCCGCCCGACTGCAGCGCCGCCCCCATACGCTGCGCGATTGCCGGCACCGCGCTTTCGATAGGCACATCGAAGGTCGAGGCGATGCGGCTGTAGGAGCATCCGCCGACCGTGTTGGCAAGGACCGGGATGTCGAAACCCTTGGGGTTCTCGAACAAAAGGGCCTTGTCCAGGTGGTTGTAGTCGGCAAGTGCGGCCACAGCTCCTCACAATGCTGGTCGTGTCGATTGGCGCGGGCGCGACGCAGGCGTACTGACGCCGTCAGCGCGACTTGGAAATGCTATCGGCGTCGGCACGCCCCACCAACATTGGATGTCGTGGTTATGTTGGCGCCGGATTTAGTAACGAATACTGATGGTAATTTGGGCTTTATCCATCGCCGGAGACGGTCGCCGCCAGCCGCTCCTCGACGAGCATGTCGATCAGACCGGTGTCTTCCATGATCGCTTTGGCCTCGTCCCAGTAGGCCTGCCAGATCTTGATCGTCTTCTCGGTGGGAATGACGACCTTGACCCGGTGGTCTGACGACCCGGGTCTGATCCGCGCATAACCAAGCTCGACCGAATCGTCGATTAGCTGCCGTGCCTTCGTATAGGAGCACGGCATCTGGCTGATCAGGTTGGATAGACGCGTCGCCCGCACCTCGGGCTCGTCGTCGATGGATGTCGAGTACCAGTTGTCCATCATGATCAGCAGGGCGACATAAAGCTCGAACCGCGCGAACCAAAACCGCATTTCCGGATCGAACCGCGCCGAGACCTCGAGCTGGCTCCTCGCCAGAGCGAGCCGGGTCGCCGCGAATGCACCATAGATACTGGCACGTCGCTGGAGCTGTCGGTCGCGTCGAAGATCTACCATGGAAAAGCCATCCCCTTACGTCGCTCATTTAACCGCAGCCGGATGCGGCATCATCTGCGCGGTCTGCTCGGCAGGCCGGGCCCCTTTAGCGCAACTCATTGGCGTCTCACGATCTGACTTACATCAACGCAAGCCATGTTATCGTGTCAAACCGTTTAACTGAGGCGGTGGTGCGCGTCTGGATCATTGCCCGGCAGCCTAGAGCGGCATGCTCTGGGCGCGTGAGCGTTTCTTGCAACGGCTGTAATGCAAATACTGAAGCTATATCGCGCATTTAATGGTCATTTGCCGATCGATGTCGCCTTTGGGTCATTGGCTGACGTCGCCTGAGCCGTCAGCCAGGTCCGCTTCAGGGCGTATAGCGGACACCGACGCCCCAATGTGTATAGTTTCCTGTGATGCACGTGGTTGATCTGGTCAGCATCCCAGTCAATCGGCCTATGGCAACGGACTAGGGCAGAAGGCAACTGAGTTTGAGGAATCACAAATGTTTCTGCTACTCGACCCAATTAAAATGATTCGAGACATTCGCGGGCAAGGCCTGGCTATTTACGTATGGGGCGGTCTGCTGAATATCCCGCAGTTGATTGGTGGCCTGATCTTCATCGCCTCGATTGAAGGCCAGGTCATTCTCGCGACAGTAGTTTTGACCCTTGTCATAGCGGGACAGATACACAGGCGGTGGCGGTTTTCACGGCTTATCGGAATCTGCCATCTGCCATGGATGGCCCTGCTGCCTTGGCTTGTGTATCGGCTCCAGAATTTCGAACACTCTGTGCCGCTGAAGATCTGGGCGTACTACGTCACGGCAACTATCTTCATAAGTCTCATATTCGATGTCTTTGACATTTACAGGTATTCCCGAGGCGAAAAGACCTTCTCCTGGGCCAAGTAAGTTTGAGCGTCTGCCTACCGGGCGGTGACGCGCTGGTCGAGCAGTATGGCGAGCTCCCGGCTCCTCATCTCAGTCTAACGCGCGTGCAAGTCCGCTATGGGTCATAAGAAGACGTCGGCCAAGCCGTCAGCGATGTCCGCTTTAGGGCCGAAAGGGGACATGGGAAATCACGTCGTGAATGTCCGCTTATAGCCACAAGCGGACTTACTAATCGGCCTTAGCAGCGATCAGCCTTATCGGCCTTGGTTGCATCGGCGCTTACCCCCAGTTCGCCGCACTCGCCACCGGCACGACAATCCGGCAACCAATTGCAGCTTTTACCGTAACTGGCTCGGTGGGCCGAATACGACGCCTGGGCTTACAGCGAGCCAATGATTTCGCGGTACTCGTCCTCGGTCCAGGCCCGAATAGTCTTGGTCCGCACAGCGCCCTTTTGGGCAACCGTCAGCGCATACTTCGCCACGGCATCGCCCGGCAGCTCGGCGATCATGACCATGTCATAGTCCCCGCTAGTCAGGTACAGGTCCTTGACCCGGCCACCCATACTCTCAAGCAGCGCCTTAGCTTCCTCGAACCGTTTGGGCGAGTCCTTGACGTTCTTGATGCCTAACTCTGTCCAGCTTATGAGAAAGAAGACCGTAATCATCGCTATCCTCCCTTCGCACGTTTCTTGCACTCTATGCTGATTAGGCGTTTCGATCAGTCAATGACCTGTATCAATCGTCCCGACAATGAAATCGCGCTTCAGGGACTTAAGCTGCTGCGTCTCTGAATGAATCTATCGACACGCTCGACATGGACGGCCAACGCACTTCGCTTCGCCCTAACCAGATTGTCCAAGAATTGACATCGAATGGGCGGGATGATGCATCGCCGGGCCGAGTCCGCTTTCGGGCGCAAAGCGGACATAGAAAACCACGCCTTTAACGTCCGCTTGTAGCCAAAAGCGGACATTTTGAGCCACATCAATGTCGGGACCGCCCCGTTCTCTAGGCTATGAGGGTGGGAGGAATCCATCGCTTTGCGCAGTCGTCCTACGATCATAGTCGCGATTATAAGCGGCGCATTGGCGCTGCTGCTCATCGCGCTCGGCCTAGTCTTGGTTGTCAGCTACGAGGTCGCCCGGCGCAACACGGAAGAGCTCACAGCTGACAAATCCGGGCTGATAATCGATTCGATCGTTGACCGGATACGCGACCACCTCGACCCCGTTTCCGCTCAACTCGCGCATGTCGCTCGGCCGCTCGAAAGCGGGACGGTCGATCCGAGCGACACCGCGAATCTTCGGCGATTGATGTGGTCGGCTATGGCCGCGACCCCTCAAGTATCCGTCATAGCCTTCGTAACGCCCAATGCGCGGGTATTGCGCGCATTTCGCAATAGACCGCAACTATCGGCACGCCTTAGCAATTGGAGCGATGATCAGGCCATAAGACGCATGATCGAGCGCAGCCGGCTGGGCAAGCGTGCTTTCTGGGGGCACCTGTTCGTCGCAGAACCGGTCCAGCGCACGTACTTGAACCGCGTGCGTCCGGTATTCAAAGGTGAAAAGTTCGCCGGCATATTGATTTCCGGCGTTTCGGTGATCGAGCTGTCGGACTTCGTGCGGCGTCTCGGCGAGACGCATAACACCAAGGCGTTCATCCTGTTGGGCGCCGATGCCGTCCTCGCACACGCCGCGATACGCCGAGGCTTCAGAGGGCTAAGCGACCAGCACCCATTGCCGAGCATCAACGAGGTGAACGATGCGGTGCTGGCTGCGCCGGCCCTGCGCCGGGCGATCGCCGCCAACAACCTGCGAAGCAGCGGCGTGACACGCCACCTCATCACGGCTGGCGGACATCGCTACATCGTCATACTGCGCCGGTTAGACGGCTACGGTGCGAATCACTGGTACGTCGGTGCCTATCTTCCATCAGTCGAATTCAGCGCACAGCTCGCGCGGCTTACCTATCTGCCCCTTGCGGGATTGATCGTCGCGCTGGGGGCCCTCGTCGGCGCTATTGCTCTTGGGCGACGGCTCAGCGCGCCGATAAAGCGAATCGCGACCGAAGCGCGCAAGGTTCAGAACCTGAACCTCTATGCGCTCAACTCACTGCCACGCAGCTTCTTTCGCGAGCTTGACGAGGTTTCGCAGGCTTTCAATGCCATGACGACCGCGCTGCGGACGGTTGCAGCCTATGTCCCGGCATCGCTCGTGAGGCGCTTGATGCACGATGCGAAAAGCGGTCCGATCCAGCCGGAGGAACGGGAGATCACGGTGATGTTCACCGACATCGTCGGATTCACCGCGCTCTCAGAAGAGCTCAAACCAACGGAAGTTGCCCGGCTCCTGAATGAACATTTCGCCCTTGTGGACGGATGCGTCGCCCAGGAGGGTGGCATGGTCGACAAATACATCGGCGATTCGGTCATGGCGTTCTGGGGAGCGCCCGAACGCCATCCCGATCATGCCGTGCGCGCTTGCCGCGCTGCTTTGGCGATTATCGAGGCGATCGAGAAAGACAACGTCCGGCGTCGGGAGGCCGGTTTGCCGATAGTCCGGGTTCGCATCGGTATTCACAGCGGTCCGGTGGTGGTGGGCGACATCGGCACGCCGGTTCGGCTGAACTACACAGTGATCGGCGACACGGTGAACATCGCGCAACGCCTTGAAATGCTCGCCCGCGAGCTGGTCGACGCACGCGTTGACGCCGCCGCGCTGGTCAGCGATGAAACGGCGAAGCGACTCGAGCGTTTCCACTTGGAGGCGCTTGGGGTCCAACGCCTGCGGGGGCGCCTACACTCAATAGAGGTTCACCGCCTGATGGGCACGACGTGAGAGGCCGGTGTCTGCGGCGTTTGGGATGGGGGAGTCGAATTCGCGGTCAGGTCGCTGGAGCCGAGGCTACTTGCTTTGAATTTGGCTGAGATTGTTGGCATAGGAGGAGAGCCATGGCTTTTGGTCGGGAGCGGACGTATACGGCCAGTTGTCCGTCGTGCAACAGTTCTGTCGAAGTCACCAACCCGCGTCCCGGCCACAAGCCGATCGTGGTTACCCACGTTGCTGCGCGTGTGCGCGAAGGCGGCCATGAAACTGAGATCGCCTACTGCGATGAATGCGACCACAGTTTCCCAGTCTATTTCCAGTACAGCCGCTAGTTGGAGCAGCGCTCAGCTCCCCGCGGGCAGATATTCCGGTGGCTGATCGGGCTTAGAGCCGCGTGGGGTGTCATTCCAGACAACGCCGAGCTCCCTGTATTTCCGACAACCTTTCCTCCCCAGCTCGAACGCACAATAGACTCAGGAAGAGCTGCAATGTCACCGGGCCACTGACGATGTCCGCAATGGGTCGATTCCGTTGATAAAGTCGGCATTTCTCGCCGTGTTCGTGTCCGCTTTTGATTAGGAGCGGACATTTTTGAGCCGCTCTGACTGGTGGTCTGGCGGCTTTTAACGTTGGGTTC
>JARRKQ010000186.1:0-4462 GCA_037387885.1 Alphaproteobacteria bacterium
TTAGGATCTGAGCCTGGATCGACACGTCGAGGGCGGAAACGGCTTCGTCGGCAATCACCAGGTCTGGCCCCACGGCCAAGGCGCGTGCTATGCCGACTCTTTGGCATTGTCCGCCCGACAGGGCAGCCGGCCTTCGATCGAGCAGTTCCGGCGAAAGCCCGACGTCATTCATCAACTGCCGGACGCGATCACGGATCTCGGAAGCGGCGCAAAGTTTATGAACCTGGTAGACCTCGCTCAGCGCGGATCCCACTGTGAGCCTCGGATTGAGTGATCCGTAAGGGTCTTGAAAGACCATTTGCATGCGCTCGCGCAGCTTAAAAAGGGAGGCCCCGTCGAGGGTGAGTACATCCTGACCGTCGAAGCGCACGTGGCCGCCACTCGGCTCGACCAGCCTCAGGACCGCCCGGGCGAGCGTACTCTTGCCACATCCGCTCTCGCCGACCAGTCCCAGCGTCTCACCGCGCGCGACGCTAAGCGAGACGCCGTTGACCGCTCGAAGCGTAGTGCGCCCGCGCCGAGACAGTACGCCAGCGAGCGAGCTGTGATGAAACACCACCTGCAGATCCTTGATCTCCAGCAGCGTCGTCATGGGTTCTCACCCTCAGCGTCCCTCAGCTCTTGCCAGCGATTACAGGCGGTCAGGCGCCCCTGCGCCACGGGGACGAGATCGAAATGGCCGGTCGCGCAGTCGGCCACAGCCAAATTGCAGCGGGGGTGAAAACGGCAGCCGGGCGGCGGAGCGGTTAAGGACGGAGGTTGACCATCGATCGAGGGCAGTGCCTCGTCAGGATTGGCCAGTTCCGGCTGCGAGCGAATCAAAGCCTCGCTGTAGGGATGCATAGGCCGGCGCAGCAGCTCAGATTTGGGCCCTTGCTCGACAATGCGACCGGCGTACATGACGGCAACCGAATCCGCCGTTTGAGCAATCACGCCGAGGTCATGGGTGATGAGGATGATGGTCAGGCCCTCTTGATCTCGCAGGTCAAGTAATAGCCGCAGGATTTGCGCCTGGACGGTTACATCGAGGGCCGTCGTCGGCTCATCCGCGATCAGCAGCTTGGGCTGGCAGCTGAGGGCGGCGGCGATCATCGCTCTCTGACGCATGCCACCGGAGAACTGGTGCGGATAGGCATCGTATTGTTGGGTCGGGTCGGGGATGCCCACTTGGCGCAAGAGCTCCACCGCCCGGTTTTTGGCTTCGGCCTTCGACAGTCCCTTGTGAACGATCAGTGGTTCCGCGATCTGCTGACCGATCGTCATAACCGGATCGAGATGTGACGATGGGTTCTGGAATATCATCGAAATGGCACGGCCGCGAAGCTTGCGAATTTCTGATTCCGGCAGAGACACCAGATCCTGCCCATCGAACCAGACGGCCCCCTCGACAATCCGTGCCTGCCGAGATGGCAACAGTCGAAGTAGGGCTCTGCAGGTCACCGACTTGCCCGATCCGCTCTCACCCATCAGTCCAAGAATTTCCCCAGCTCCGACCGAGAAGGAGACGTTATCCACGGCGCGCAGCGGTCCCTGCTTGCTGGAAAACTCGATCGCCAGATCTTGGACTTCCAGCAGCGCCAAATCCCGCTCACTCCACGGTGCCGAAGCGTTCGGCAAGCCCGTCTGCCAGCAGGCTGAACCCCAAGGCGACGAAGACGATGGCCAACCCCGGAAAGAAACAGATCCACCAAGCGGTGGCCAAGAAGTTCTGCCCTTCTGCAATCATAACGCCCCATTCGGGCGTCGGCGGCTGAACGCCCATCCCGAGATAGCTGAGCGAGGAGCCGAGAAGAATCGTGATAACTACATCGGACATGGCAAAGACAATGGCCGGCAGGACGGCATTGGGCAGGATGTGGCGCAGCATGACCCGCAGGTGGCCGTATCCGAGACTGCGGGCAGCGAGCACGAAGTCGGCGTGCTTGAGAACTAAGACGCGAGACCTCACAAGTCGCGCATAGGAGACCCAGGCGACCAGGGCCACGGCGATGAAGAAGCTGGCGAGGCCGGGCCCCAGAACGGAGATGATGGCGATCACCAGCACGAAGAAAGGAAACGACATTGTGACGTCGAGCAAGCGCATGAGGAGGATATCGACAATCCCACCGAAGTAGCCGGAGATCAGGCCGATCAGACAGCCGGCGACAAACGGCGTTACCAAGGCAAGTAGCCCCATGGCTAGGTCCAGGCGCGTACCCCAGATGATGCGAGACAGAACGTCCCGGCCGAAGTTGTCCGTTCCCAAGGGATGGGTCAGAGACGGCGGGCGCAAGGTCGCGGTAAGGTCCTGGGCCGTCGGATCGTAGGGCGCGACCAGCGGTGCGGTGAGCGCCAGCAAGATCCAGATTAGAGTGAGGCCACCGCCCCACAGCAGAGACTTCGACGCGCCGAGGCGTCCCCCCAGACCCAAGGTGACAGGAGACGGCGTGATCGCGCTCACAACACGATCCTCGGGTCGAGGGCCACGCTTACCACGTCGACCAGGAAGTTGGTCAGGATAACGCCGCAGGCGAAGATCAAGGTCACCGCCTGCACCACCAGATAGTCCCGTGCGAAGATCGAGCCGACCATGAGCGAGCCCAGACCCGGTACCGAGAAGACCTGCTCCACCACCACCGTGCCGCCGATCAACCAGCCGATATTGACGCCCAGCAGAGTGATCGTCGGTATCAGCGAATTGCGAAAAACGTGGCGGAAGAATATTCGGCGTTCGGGCAGACCCCGCGAGCGGGCGGCGGTAATGTGATCGGCCTCCAGTTCCACCAGCAGGCTGGCCCGAAGGTTGCGGATCAGAACCGGCGATAGGGCCAGGGCGATCGTGAAAGCCGGCAGAAAGAGATGATGCAGATGCTCGAAGAACCCGCGTCCATATCCGGAGACAGGAAACCACCCGAGCCGAAGGCTGAAGACAATAATCAAGACAATGCCAAGCCAAAAAGCTGGCAAGCCGAGTCCGGCGGTAGAATAGCTCCGCACGAGGGCATCCAGCCATCGCCCACGGTTGATACTGGCAGTTACAGCCAAGGGGACGGCGATCGTCACCGCCATCAGAACGCCATAGCACAGCAGGAAAAGGGTGGGCGCGATGCGGGTCGAAATGAGCGAGAGAACCGGGGTCTTGTAAATAATCGAGCGCCCAAACTCACCCTCGGCCAGGTTCTTAAGAAAATAGAAGTACTGCACAAGCACAGGCTCATCCAGACCGTACTGGGCGCGCACCTTGGCTATCACCTCTGCAGTACCGCGCACCCCCAGGAGGATGCGCACCGGGTCGCCCGGTATGGACTGTACAAGGACGAAACTCACCAGGCTGATGCCGAACAACACGGGCACCAGTTGGAGAGGCCGATACAGCACAAACCTGAAGCGATCCACGCTGACCTCTCTCAGTTGATGATCGGAATCGGGTTCGTGTTTGCTGACGTCAGGATGACATGCAATTTTCGGCCAGGAATCCCGTTAGCACCGTAAAATAGGCTTCCGGCTCCTCATAGAACGGCATGTGGGAGCTGTTAGGAAAGACCTTCAACTGCGCGTTCGGCAATGCCAGGTGCATTTTCATCGCACAGGCGGGCGAGAGCTCGTCGTATTTGCCGACGGTGATCAGGGCCGGGCAGCTGATGCGGTGCATCTCCGCGATCCGGTTCCAGTCCTTCAGGTTCCCGACATAAAGAAACTCGTTGGGCCCCTGCATGGTGCCGTAGACGTCCATGTTCCAATCGTCCAGCGAGCGGTGGACCGAAGCGGGCCACTCGGAGAGGCGGCAAACGTGCCGATAGTTGAGGATTGTCACGGCGGCTTCATATTCTGGATGGTCGAGCGTACCCTCCGCCTCGTGGCGCTGCATCATGGCGACCGTCTCGGCGCCCAGGGCGGAGCGGTGCCGCTCCAACTCCGTGACCAGGTGAGGCATGTCGCCGCAGGTGTTCTCGAGGATCGCTGTCTTCAGATTCTCCGGATAGGTTATGCCGTACTCGATCCCGAGCCAGCCGCCCCAGGAGTGGCCGAGCAAGTGAATCTTGCCCAGACCCAAGGCTTTGCGCACCGTTTCAACTTCCTCGACATAACGGGAAATGGTCCAGAGGCTCTTATCCTCTGGTTTGTCCGAGGCGCCGCAGCCGAGCTGATCGTAGGTCACGACCCGATAACCTTCGTCCGCCAAACGGATATGCGCATCGCGAAGATAGTCGCACGGCAAGCCAGGGCCCCCGTTCAAAAGGAACAGGATCTCCTCGCCATGACCATAGCTGTAAGTTATGACCTGATGGCCGTCGACCTCCACCGTTGACTGCTCGTCTGGCTTCCGTTCGATTGTCATGTTGGCCTTCCCCCTCCCTAGATGATCGGAGGATCCGGATCGCGGATCATGCTAGTACAAAGAACCTCGCCCCTTGGAAATGTAACAAGACTTCGATAAACAGATTTACCCTCCAATTCATCTTAGTGCCATGAGGCCTTGGGA
>JARRKQ010000187.1:0-4443 GCA_037387885.1 Alphaproteobacteria bacterium
CACGCCCGACGATGCTTACCGCTTCGCTAAAGGCGAGGAGATCCTGGTCAATGGCAGCCTGCACAAGATCAAGAGGCCGCTCGAGTTTGTCGCTGTGACCGACCACTCGGAATTTATTGGCGAAGCGTACAGCCTAATGAATGAGGACGCCCCCGGCTATAACGATCCCGTTGCCGTCTCTTTCCGCGAGGCGCCAGACCTCGAGACAGCGTTGGGCCTTTACAACAAGTACGTGCTCACTCCGCTTGCCGGAGGCGGTAATCCGCACCCGGAGTTCTTCCAGGGATGGCCGGCCATCAAGACCACATGGAAGAAAAACTGGGAGGCGACCGAAAAACACTACGAACCTGGCAAATTCACCACCATCCACGCCTATGAGTGGACTTCAGCGCCAGGCGGGGCGAACCAGCACCGCAATGTCTTCTTCCGCGACAACAACGTGCCGGACATGCCCTTCTCCGCCAACGAGGGGGCCGACCCGGAGGAACTGTGGGCGTGGATGGAGGAGCAGCGCGCGGAGGGCAAGAAGGTCTTCGCCGTGCCTCACAACTCGAATGAAAGCAAGGGCCTGCTCTTTGCCGAGGCCTCCCTGTCGGGCAAGCCGATCGATAAGAAGTATGCCGACACCCGCGCCAGCATGGAGCCGCTGATCGAGATGATGCAGGTTAAGGGCAATTCCGAGGTTGTCCCGAACTTC
Organism: Alphaproteobacteria bacterium; assembly: GCA_037387885.1. GTDB lineage: Bacteria > Pseudomonadota > Alphaproteobacteria > JAPULJ01 > JAPULJ01 > DATKZM01. Next base: position 698 of record JARRKQ010000187.1, read on the forward strand.
TGGCCCAATGATGAGTTCGCCGATTTCGAGAACGCCGTCTCGATCCAGAGATTCAACGGGCGAACCTTCCTGAAGGAAAACTTCGTCCGCTATGGGCTGACCCGTGGTCTGAAGTACAAAGCCGATCTGGGTACGAATCCGTTCAAGTATGGTTTCGTCGGCGGCACAGACAATCACAACGGCGTTCCAAGCAATGTTGAAGAGGACAATTACAAGGTGGGCAGCCACGGCTTGGCAGACCGAACAGCCGAGGTGCGCTCGAAAAGCGTGCTGGAAGGGGAAATGCTGATCTCGGACTCGAATCCCGGTGCGCTGGCGGCAGTCTGGGCAGTTTCGAATACACGTGGCGCTATCTGGGACTCGATGCTCGCCAAAGAGACCTTCGCGACCAGCGGCCCTCGCATGAAGGTGCGCGCCTTTGCGGGACAAGGGTTCGCGAAAAGCTATGACAGCTACGAGGCGCTTGTCACCGACGGCTACGCCAAGGGCGTGCCGATGGGCGGCGACTACAAGGGCGACCAGGCGCCCCAGATCTTGGTCTGGGCTGCCAAGGACCCGATCGGCCCTAATCTCGACCGCATTCAGATCGTCAAGGGTTGGGTGGAGAACGGCGAATTGCGTGACGCGGTCTATGATGTCGTCGCATCCGGCGACCGTCTGCGCGACGATGGAACGGTGGAACCCATCGACGCGCCAATCGACATGGAGACCGGCAAGTTCAACACTGAAAAGGGGGACCCGGAATTGAAGGGCGTTTGGACCGATCCGGACTTCGATCCCAACCAGGAAGCATATTATTATGTCCGCGTGCTGCAACTGCCGACCGCCCGCTGGACCCTCTACGACGAAATCAATGCCGGCGTAAAATATGCCGATGACGTCAAGCGGCAGATTGTCGAGCGCGCCTGGGGTTCGCCAATCTGGCACGAGATGAACTGAGGTCCATGAAACTGCGCCTCCTCAGAGAGCCCTTCGTCCATTTCCTCGTACTTGGGGCTCTCATATTTGGTGCTTATGCCTGGCTAAATGACGAGCCGGCGGCGCTCGATAGTAACAATCGCATCGTGATCGATCAGGGCGAACTCGACCACCTCAAGCGTCTCTGGAAACTCCAGTGGAAACGTGACCCGGCGCCAAGCGACGTTGCGGCAATCATTGATCGCCATCTTCGCCAGGAAGTCTTCTATCGGGAAGCCCTGAAGATGAATCTCGACCACAATGACGGGATCATCAAGAAAAGGCTCGCGCAGAAAATGGAGGCCATCGCCGATGACTTGAGCACGCTGATGCGACCTCCAACGAATGAGCAGCTTAAGGAGTATTACGAAAGCCGAGCAGACTTCTTCAAGTTGCCGAAAGCCTACGCCTTTAAGCAGGTTCTGTTCCTGCCCGGAGAAACGAAAGGCATGGAGGCCACCTTAATTTCCATGCGTCGTGGCGCAGACGTCCCGCTCGACCGGAAAAACAAGCTATCCGTTCCGGTGGAATGGTCGCTGACCTCCGTAGGGGATATCGACAATGCTTTCGGTGAAGGGTTCTCAGAAGCATTGGACAATCTGCCGGTCGGAAAATGGTCGGGGCCCGTGCAATCCGGATATGGTTCGCATCTCGTCTTCATCGAGCAGAAGGAAGAGCCCAGGGTGCCCGGCTTCGACGAAGTCCGGGATTACGTGGCCAGGGAGTATGAATACCAATCTGTTTTAGAGACCCAGGATCAGGTCTACGACGAACTGCTTGGAAAATACCAGGTCAGCATCACGGCCAAAGATGTGCCGGCCGAAATCAGGAACGAGTTTGTCAAATGATTGGGCGCGTTCTCATTGCGACGGTAGTGGCATGCCTCTGTTTGGCCTCCTCCACGTTCGCGCATGAGATCCGTCCTGCCTATCTACAAATCGATGCGACGAGCCCTGGTTCATACGATGTGTTGTGGAAGGTTCCGAGCAGAGGCGGGACTGTCCTAAACATCCAGCCGCAATTCGATCCTGCCTTTACCCTGACTGAGACAGGCGAAGCCATCGACCTTGAAGGCTTTGTGGTCTATCGCTACCGCCTCACTGGAGAAAAGGAACTGCCCGGGACAGAGCTTGCGATTGTCAATCTGCCACAGACCACGGTGGACGTGCTTGCCAATGTCAACCTGCGAAACGGCGCCAAGCATTCCTTCCTCATGCATCCCAAGACAAACATCGCGGTCATTCCCCGAGCCGCGTCGAAATGGAATGTGGTGACAACCTATGCCCGGCTCGGCGTGGAACACATTCTGCTAGGCTTCGACCATCTGCTGTTCGTGCTTGCGCTGATCATTCTCTCAGGAGGCTTTGGGAGGATCGTCAAGACCGTCACTGCGTTTACCGTCGCCCACAGCATCACGCTGAGCCTTGCGGTGCTCGGGTATGTTCATGTGCCGGGCCCGCCGGTGGAGGCAACCATCGCGCTCTCCATCGTCTTCCTGGCCGTGGAAATACTGCGCGCGATGGACGGAAAGGACACTTTGACCGGGCGCAAGCCTTGGCTGGTCGCCTTTGCTTTCGGTCTACTGCATGGGTTGGGCTTTGCAGGGGCCCTGTCGCGGATCGGACTGCCGCAGACAGAAATCCCATTGGCACTGGCTTCCTTCAATATTGGCGTCGGGGTGGGTCAGATTGCCTTCGTTGCCGCCGTATTCCTGGGATTCATAATCTTGAAGCGAGCCCTTGACGTGCAACGGGACTGGCCAATCGCCGCCCGGAGGATCACCGCGTACGGTATTGGAGCGGTCAGCGCCTACTGGCTAATCGACCGACTCTGGGGGTTTGCAGCATAAATGGGTGATCAGAGCAGATTGGTCGAGGCCGTGCTGCCTCAGTCACTTGTCTGGCTCTCGCCTGACAAGCTCGGCAAGGATATCCCCATCGGCATCCTTCAGTTTGAGTACTCGGCGGGAGCCCTCCACCTGCCGCACTTGGTTTAGCACGCCCAGGAATTGCTTCTCACGCTTCGTCACTTCGGGAAGGCAAGCTCTGCGTGTTGTGGCGAGCGGCCCTATCGTCAGTGCGTCGCCAGCTTGGCCGTAAGGGCCGGTGAAGCGATTACATCCCGTGAAGCCGACCACAGTACCATCCGGCCGAAACTGGATGAACTGAGAGGTCTTACCGGTTTCTCCGGCGTAGCCCCATTCCGTCCCGGCGAGGCTTATAAGGCTACCTCCTGAGCCCATAGCCTAGGCGCAGCTCAAGTAGAGCCAGAGCGACTTGTCCTTACGATCCAAAGGATCAGCAAGAAGATCAATGAGCCGACAAACGCCGCTATGATGTCCCGAAGCGAAATGGCAATCGCATCGAGGCCTGGCCATATTCCGAAAAGAGTGAAAATCAGGCCGCCGATTAATGCGCCAACCAGTCCGACACCAAGGCTACTCCAGCGGCCTAGCCCCGCCCATTTGCCCGTCACTACCGTTGCAGCAAGTGATCCAGCCAGCACGCCAACGACGATCCACACGACAAGATCAGCCCATGTAATTGACATATGCCTTGACCTCCAAGAAGCGTCGAAACCGGAATGCCAAACTATAGGACGAGGATCAGAATTTGGCGATGCTGTGATGTCCGCTGTTGGCACTTAGCGGTCATCGGTTGCGACGCTCCAGAGGTCCGCTTTCGGGGGTAGAGCGGACTTCGTTTCGAGGGCCTTGCCAATGTGGTGCTCTGGTAGAATGGAGCGAGCTTTCCCACATGTGGACGGCGAACACAGCGCTTTCGCTACGA
>JARRKQ010000188.1:0-4437 GCA_037387885.1 Alphaproteobacteria bacterium
GGCGACGATGGCGACCGCCCGCGCGCTCACGGTGACCTGCTCACCGTGGATCAGCCGCGACAGGAACGACGGCGAGGGCCGCGACACGATCGCCTCGAAGGCCCCATTGTTTCCAGAATAGGCGCCATAGAGCGGCGGCGAGTTGATCTCGATTACGTCGCCGGAACCAGGGTCGTAGTGGTTTTCAAGCGCGTCCGAGATAGCGCGCGACTTGGCTAGACTGTCATCGTTGATACGCGTCATTTCCAAGGCAGCGGCGTAAGCTGCCCCATCAGCCGCAGCTTGCATGCTGCGCTTGTTCGAGAGCCAGATGGAGCCGTCGAGGGCCAGGCCGGAAACCCCCAACAGAATTGGTAGAGCCAGCCCCACATAGATCATGACCCCGCCTTGGACGTCTTTCTGGAATTTCCTGAAGAAGCGGGCGCTAAGTCCTCTATGGCGAGCAATGGAGTGCCCAACCGAAATCCGCAATCTGGTTTGCATCTTCTTTGTTCCTGCCAAACGGGATTTGGTCCGCAAGGTAGCGGTTGCAAAGAAGATAGAAGGGATTTCTTAGTGATATCTTAACAGCTAGGATCAACCATAATTGGAACAGATTTTGAAATGATATGACTGCGGAATGGCCTAGTATGGCAGAGCCTTATCCAGGCTACCTCAAAATCAGGCGGAAGGTGCTGAACTGGATGGTCACCACTGGCAAGGGGCCAAAGGGGTACTTGTACCGTGCCAAATGGTACGATCCTCCCAAGGCCTCATTGACCGGGAAGCCTGAGCACCGATACGAGCTTTTGATCGCCAAGTGGAACGGTGAGAAGTGGGAGGCTGTGGCGTTTGGTAGCATGCCTAGCATCGCCAAGAAATTAGGCTTAATCCAAAAGAGTTGGGCAGTCGGGCAAGACATCAAGGCTTAATGCTGGAGTCGGCTTAGGGTCATTTGCGGACGTAATTCTGGAGTGCACCCCTAGAAGTGGACAGATAAGGTCTATCGCATTGGGCTATAAGTGCCGGGCTTTCGGGGAGAAAGCTCATGGCCAAGCAACGCAACTACTCGACCGAGTTCAAGCGCCAGGTGGTTCTGGAGTATCTGGCTGGCGAGACGCTCTATCGCTTGTCCAAGCGTTATGACATCTCGCGCAATGTGATCCGGCTGTGGATCGCCAGATACGAGGCTGACGGGGATCTCAACGACGAGACGACGGCGGGCGATCTTTTGCAGGACTACAAGGCGCGGATCGCGGCGCTCGAACGTCTCGCGGGCAAGCTGGCACTCGAGAATGAGTTTCTAAAAGGGGCCTTGGAGAACGCTCGCCTGGGCAGAAACGCGCCCTCCTGCGTTGTTGCCGGCCCGAAGGTCTCTCGATCACCGAGGGATGCCGAGTGATGGGCCTGGCACGATCGACTTACTACGACGAGCCCAAAGGCCAGCCGGTCGAGGAGGCCAGGCTCGTTGCACGCATCGCGGAGATCTGTGCCGCGTGGCCCCGCTACGGCTATCGCCGCGTGACGGCACAGCTCCATAACGAGGGTCTCATCGTCAACCACAAGAAGGTCATGCGCTTGATGAAGGAGAACGGCCTCAGCGTCCGCCCGCGCCGGCGTTTCGTGGTGACGACGCAGAGCTCCGACGACGGCCCCGTCTTCCCAGACCTCAGCAAGGCCGTCGTGCTCAGCGCGCCGAACCAGCTTTGGGTCGCTGACATCACCTACATTGCGATCGCCAGCGGCTTCGTCTACCTAGCCGCCATCCTCGATGCCTGGTCGCGCCGCGTCGTCGGCTATGCCATCGGCCGGCGCATCGATGCCAGATTGACGCTGGCTGCCCTCAAGGCCGCGATCATCGCGCGCAAACCGCCAGCCGGCTGCATCCACCATTCCGATCGCGGACGACAATACGCCGCCCAAGACTACCGCGCCGAACTCGCCAAGCACGGCCTCAAAGGCTCGATGGGCCGGCGCGCCAATCCCTACGACAACGCCAAGGCCGAGAGCTTCATGAAGACGCTCAAGGTCGAGGAGGTCTACTTGAGCTCCTACAAGACCTTCGAGGACGTCACCACGGCGCTACCGCGCTTCATCGAGGATGTCTACAATGCCAAGCGGTTGCACTCAGCCCTCGGCTACCGTAGCCCAGTCACCTTCGAGGAGGACTTCGCCCGGCAAGCTGTCCAATGATCCGTGCCTCAATTGTCCACCCAAATGGGTGCACTCCATTTTTTTGCAGATTGTGATCCGATTGCAGCCATCCCACGTATCAAGCTTATAAAGTCGGTAGGAACCTATATTTTGCCTGTCGCTTGAGCGAATAGTGCGGCGAGGCAGTATGTTCGATTGAGAACTCCGCCGCTTTGCCACGGCGGCGGAGCTCTCTTTTTTGTATCTTATTGAGGCTTTAAATGGCTCAGCAGCCTGACTTCTGAGAGTAGCGACAGCTGGCCCTTCGGGCTCGCCGTGGCGACCGTCCTCTTACGGGCAGCTTCCGGTCGTCCAACCCGCGAATGTCGGTATTCAGGTCCCAGCGGCAGGTTTGCCCTCAATATCGGTCGTCCCCGGCAGGCTGGCCGACAGGTCAAAGAATTCGTGCGTCACCGTGCAGTCCAGATCAGAAAGTGCTGGGGTTGATCTGGACCCTTTTCGGCTACGTAATTCATACAGGCATTATCTACATCGCGTAGGAACAAGAGCTAAGGAAGCAGCCAATTGACGCGCGCCGACGGCCAAGGCCGTTGGGATTGGCTTGCTTAGTCAACCACCTCAGGGAGAATTTTAGATGCTAAAACAGAGGTTTCGAGAGATAGGAGTTGGTTTTGCCTTGTGCTTGGCCCTGGCTGTGCCGGCTCTCGCTCAGGAGACCAAGCCCAACATTCTCGTCATCTGGGGCGACGATATCGGCACCTGGAACATCAGCCACAACAACCGCGGCATGATGGGCTATGAGACGCCGAACATCGACCGCATCGCCCAGGAAGGCCTGTCGTTCACCGATTACTATGCCCAGCAGAGCTGCACCGCCGGACGCGCGGCCTTCATCGGCGGCAACGTCCCTGTGCGCACCGGCATGACCAAGGTCGGCCTGCCGGGCGCGGCCCAGGGCTGGCAGGCGAGCGACGTCACCATGGCGACGGTGCTCAAATCCCAGGGCTACGCCACCGGGCAGTTCGGCAAGAACCACCAGGGCGACCGCGACGAGCACCTGCCCACCATGCACGGATTCGACGAGTTTTTTGGCAACCTCTACCACCTGAACGCCGAGGAAGAGCCGGAGAACCGAGACTATCCGCAGGGCATGGTGCTGGCCAACGGCAAGACCTTCGAGGAGCAGTTCGGCCCGCGCGGCGTCCTGCACACCTGGGCCAACGAGGACGGCACCCAGAGGATCGAGGACACCGGCCCGCTCACCAAGAAGCGGATGGAGACGGTGGACGACGAGACGGTCGCGGCGGCCAAGGAGTTCATCAAGGCGCAGACCGAGGCCGGCACGCCGTGGTTCGTGTGGTGGAACGGCACCCGGATGCACTTCCGCGCCCATGTCAAGGAGGAGCATACCGGCATCTCGGGCCCGAGCGGCGACGAGTATCACGACGGCATGGTCGAGCACGACATGCACGTCGGCGAGCTGCTCGACCTCTTGGACGAGCTGGGCATCGCCGACAACACGCTCGTCATGTACTCGACCGACAACGGCCCGCACTACAACACCTGGCCGGACGCCGGCACGACGCCGTTCCGCAGCGAGAAGAACTCGAACTGGGAGGGCGCCTACCGGGTGCCGGCCTTCGTTCGCTGGCCCGGCCGCTTCCCGGAGGGGGTCACGCTCAACGGCATCGTCTCCCACGAGGACTGGCTGCCGACCTTCGCCGCGGTCGCCGGCGCGCCGGACATCAAGGATCAGCTGCGCGAGGGCGTCGAGCTGAACGGCCGCACCTATCGCAACTACATCGACGGTTACAACTTGCTCGACTACCTCGAAGGCAATGCGGAGGAATCGCCCCGCCACGAGTTCTGGTACGTGAACGACGACGGCCAGATCGTCGCCGCGCGCTACGACGACTGGAAGGTGGTGTTCCTGGAAAACCGCGGGCAGGCCTTCGGCGTCTGGCGCGAGCCCTTCACCGAGTTGCGCGTGCCGCTGCTGTTCAACCTGCGGCGGGACCCCTTCGAGCGGGCGCAGCACAACGCCAACACCTATAACGACTGGTTCCTCGACCGCGCCTTCGTCATCGTGCCGATCCAGTCGCTGGCGGCGAAGTTCCTGCAGACCATGCAGGAGTACCCGCCGAGCCAGACTCCCGGGTCGTTCAACCTGAGCGCGATCGAGGAGAAGCTGAAGGGCGGCCTGGGCAACTGACGCCCGGCCCACGAAGTGTTGGGCCATGACGTCTTGGCCCACGAAGTCCTGGCCCACGAAGTCCTGGCCCACGAAGTCCTGGCCCACGAAGT
>JARRKQ010000189.1:0-4337 GCA_037387885.1 Alphaproteobacteria bacterium
GCTGGAGACCCGGGGTGCAGATCCCCCTTTCGTCGCAATGATGGACGACTATCTCGATGCCATGGCAATCGATGAAGTTCGTGAAGTGCTCGATCTCGGTTGCGGTACTGGCATCGTGGCACGAGCGATTGCAAAGCGCGCGGACTTCTCCGGGCGTGTGATTGGCGTCGACCTGAGCACCTACCTCGTCGAGGCCGCCAGCCGATTATCGACGGAAGAAGGGCTGGCGGATAGTGTGCGGTTCGAGGCGGGTGATACTCAGTCACTTGGTTTCGAGAGCGATTCATTCGACGCTATCGTCGCACACACGCTGATGAGCCATGTGCCGGACCCAGACGCGGTGCTCGGCGAGGCGGCGCGGCTGGTGCGTCCGGGCGGTGCGATCGGAGTATTTGATGGTGACTTCGCGTCTCTCTCATTCGAACCGGAGAACGCCGAAGATGCCGCGCAAAACGACGCGCGCTTGGTCGGGTCGGTCTCCAGCCAGCCGAGGGTCATGCGACGACTGCCCCGATTGGCGAGGGATGCGGGGCTTAGCATCGAGCGAAGCTTCGCCTACGTTCTCACGGAAGTCGGGCAAGCGGAATTCTGGGAATCCTCGGTTCATTCTCTAGGGGCATTGTTGCCGAAGGCCGGGGCCATGACCCAGGAGGAAGCCGATGCTTGGGTAGCCTCGCAAATGCGAGCCTCTGAAGAAGGCGTCTTCTTCGGCACGAGCAATTACTATGGCTACGTCCTCCGCAGACCGTGATAATGCTGCCAGGCTCAACGGGCTTTATCGGCGGTTCCTCGCCCCATAATCTTTTATGGGTGAAGGGAAGCTATGAGCAAGAACGGTACCGCCAGAGATACGGATAAGGTTCGCCAGCTTGTTACGGGATACCAGGTGGCACGAGCGCTCTTGGCAGCCGATGAGATCGGTCTATTGGATCATTTGCAGGGCGAACCCAATAGTATAGCGGAACTGGCCGAGGCGACAGGAACCCACAGCCCCACCTTGGCGCGCTTCCTTCGCGCTTTGGCGGCCGTCGATTTGGTCGTCGTCGATAACAAAGGCTACGTCTCTCGCGGCCCTTTAGCCGATGGCCTGCGCGACGCCGCAAGGGTCGGCGTCGAAAATTATCGAGCCTGGTGCGAGCTTCCTTATACGCTGCGCACTGGAAAGCCGGCTTTCGATCAAGTTTTCGGCCAGGGGTTCTATGCGTATCTAGAGTCCGAGCCGCAGAAGGCCGAACGATTCAATGCCGCCCTTGCCGCGGTCTCGAGAGGATGGATCGCCGGAGTGCTGAAGACGGTCGACTTCGCCGACACCCGGACAGTGGCCGATATCGGTGGCGGCCATGGCGCCTTTCTCGCGGAGTTGCTGAAGACCCATCTGCACATTGAAGGCATTCTTGTCGATCAAGAATCGGTGCTGTCTCATGCTGAGGCCGCGCTGGACGCGGCGGGGGTTAAGGAGCGGTGCCGTTTGGAGCCCGCTGATTTCCTGAAGTCTTTGCCGCAAGGGGCCGATGTCTCGACGCTCTGCAACCTTTTGACCGACTGGGACGATGACCACGCCAGCCTGATCCTCAAGAACTGTCGTGCCGCCATGGAAGACGGGGGAAGGATTGTCGTCGTCGATCGGGTCCTGCCGCCTGCTGATGATCCCAACCATCGGGCCACCGCTTTCCTTGATCTCTTCTTTTTGGTCATGGAGGGAGGTTGCATCCGAACCCGCGAGGAGTTCTCGGAGCTTTTCGAGGCGGCCGGATTTAGCCTCGCACGAACCGCCCCCGTAGGAGGCGGGTTTTATGTGCTGGAGGGCCAATAGCTAGCACATCTGCTGCATCGTAATGCCCGGAAATGGCTAGATCCTGCCTCTGGGGCGCTAGGCTTGGAACGGCAGCTTACGGGCGGTTTCTGGCCCTCCGAGACGATCGGGTTTGGTGTAACTTGGTTCCACTCGCTCCAGCCGATGAACGTCATCTCATTATTGCCGCCGCAGCGCTCAATGGTGTGATCGGCGTGGACCGCAATCGCGCCGACTGGGACAGCTATCAAGATAGCGACAAATGGACCAATCACACGAGCCATCTGATATGTATAGCAGGCTCAGCCGATCCCATCATGAAACATCGGAATCGGGTAATTTGGACATGCGTTGGATGTCCGGAGCTGGCTATGAACCGAAGTTCTGAGGGGTGGCTCGATAGGTCCGCTTACCGCCCAACTCCCGACATTCAGATTGGGATGTCGGCTTTTCCGGCAATTAGGTCCGGTTTGTCACCAACAGCAGACGTTCTGGCGGCTGGGCTGGAAGGGCAGAAGATGACCCTAATCAGCCATCGGCAACATCAGCTAATTAGCCCAAACAGTGGCTCGCTATCGCCTCCGTGGCCAAACGAGCATTTGTTACGCAATTTGATTGTGGCGCGTTGAGCATTGCATTTCGACGGCGGTAAGGCGATCACGAAGGCGAGGCACCGCAAAATCAACGAACGCTCTAATTTTGAGTGGAGCGCGCCTGCCTCGTGTGTGAACGATGCTCACAGGCGTTGGGTCTATTTCGTAACTTTCTAGAACAATTTCTAGAGTGCTGTCGATAACATGCGGAGCAGCCTGATAGGAATACAGCTGGACCAGCCCAGCGTCTTGCAAAGCCGCCTGAACATTCCCCTCGATCGAGTTGACGGTCAGCCTCGATCGCACCGGATAACTTCGGATCTTCCCGGATGGCATCTTAAACTGCCACTGCGCCGGCATACCCGCACTGGGGAAGGTAACGCAATGATGCTCGGATAAATCATTCGGAGACAGCGGACAGTCGTTTTGGCGGAGGTAGCCCGGACTGGCGCACACGATTTGGCGCACGGATCCCACCTCACGAGCGATTAACGAATCGTCTAATCGCGTGGCGATCCGGATCCCGAGATCGATGTGTTCTTCCGCCAGGTCCACCACGTTATTGGTGAAAGTGAGCTGGACGCTGATCTCGCGATGAATCTCCATAAAGTCGGTGATGATTGGCAGCACATGAAGTCGACCAAACAGCGTGGGGGCGGTGACCGTCAGGCGCCCCTTGGGGGTCCGATACTCTCCGGAGACTTGGCGCTCCGCGTCACCAACTTCGTCGAGGATCCGGCGAGCATCCTCATAGTAGCGCTGTCCACTGTCCGTGACCGTGACCTTGCGAGTCGAGCGGACTAGCAATTGCGCGCCGAGATGTTGTTCCAGTTCAGCCACTTTTCGGCTGACCGTCGGAAGTGGCATGGACAAAGCCCGCGAGGCGGCTGAAAAGCCCTGGGCATCGACCACGGCGACGAAGACGCGCATGGCGTCGAGGCGGTCCATTTGTTATTCCGAATTTCAAGATTCTCCTTTTCAAAGATACCAGGTTCTCTCTTAAATCGGAATAGATTAGCGTGTCGCTTTCAGTGGGTTGCCTCACTGGAGGCGGGAGGAAACGCCACTCCCCGAAACTGGAGGATCCGATGACGCACCGTAAGTTTGCACGGATGAAGGTTCGAAAGGACATCGGCGAAGTTGTTCTTCCGATCGAGAAGCTGATGGCGGCCCGCGCGGCGGGATCATCTTGCGTTCACATCGAGGCGGACCTGGAGTCGGATGCCGGCTTGACCAGGCCCGTCAAAGACCGATCTCGCCCCGCCATCAGGGGAATCATCGAGACGGAGTGAAGAACCCACGCGGTTCAAGGAGAAGCGCTGACGGATCGGTTCCTTACGCGCGTCGCTGCCCAAATTCCGCCGACAAGGGTGCTCAGCCATGGTCGGTATCTTCAAGTTGGTAGCCAAGCGACTGGTCCTGGGGTTGCTTACTCTGGCGGTAGTTTCGCTGATCATCTTCATCGGCGTCGAGCTGCTGCCGGGCGATCTGGCCGAAGCCATTCTCGGGCAGGCCGCCACCGAAGAAACGGTCACAGCCTTCCGGCGCGAACTGAACCTCGACCTGCCTGCCCACGAACGTTACCTCGTATGGCTATGGGGCATCGTGCAAGGCGACATGGGCCGATCGCTCGCTAACAACCGAGAGATCTCAGAGCTGATCGCGGTCCGCCTTTCGAACACGATGTTCTTGGCGGCCGTGGCGGCGGCTATCTCGGTGCCTCTCGCGGTCACGCTGGGGGTGCTGGCAGCGCTCTACCGCAACTCCTTCTATGACCGCAGCATCAACGTGGTGACTTTGACCACGATCTCGATGCCTGAGTTCTTTGTCGCCTACATCCTGATTTTCTTCCTGGCGGTAAAGGCAGGCATCTTTCCCAGCATCTCCAACGTCAGTCCCACGACCGAGTTCTGGGACCGGGTCTACCGAGTGTCGCTGCCGTCCCTGACCCT
>JARRKQ010000190.1:0-4307 GCA_037387885.1 Alphaproteobacteria bacterium
GTGCCGAGCATGTCGAGCGTGACGTTCTCGAGCTTGATGCCGAGATCCTCGGAGATCACCTGGCCGCCCGTCAGGATGGCGATGTCCTCGAGCATGGCCTTGCGGCGGTCGCCGAAGCCGGGGGCCTTGACGGCCGCGACCTTGAGGCCGCCGCGCAGCTTGTTGACCACCAGCGTCGCGAGCGCCTCGCCTTCTATGTCCTCGGCGACGATCAGCAGCGGCTTTCCAGCCTGCACGACGCTCTCCAGCAGCGGCAGCATTGCCTGCAGACCGGAGAGCTTCTTCTCATGCAGCAGGATCAGGGGGTTTTCCAACTCCGCGTTCATTTTCTCGACGTTGGTGATGAAGTAGGGCGACAGGTAGCCGCGGTCGAACTGCATACCTTCGACGACGTCGAGCTCGGTTTCCAGGCCCTTGGCCTCCTCAACCGTGATCACGCCCGAATTTCCGACCCTCTCCATGGCCTCGGCGATCATTTTTCCGATCGCCACGTCACCGTTGGAGGAGATGGTGCCGACCTGCGCGATCTCGTCGTTGGTCTTGACCGCACGCGACCGTTTGACCACATCGGCGACCACCGCCTCGGTGGCCATGTCGATGCCGCGCTTGAGGTCCATCGGGTTCAAGCCGGCGGCCACCGCCTTGGCGCCTTCGCGCACGATCGCCTGGGCCAGAACGGTCGCCGTGGTGGTGCCGTCACCGGCCAGGTCGCTCGTTTTCGAGGCGACCTCGCGCACCATCTGGGCGCCCATGTTCTCGAACTTGTCTTCGAGCTCGATCTCCTTGGCGACGGTGACGCCGTCCTTGGTGATGCGCGGCGCGCCGAAGGCCTTATCGAGCACGACGTTGCGGCCCTTCGGCCCCAGCGTCACCTTGACCGCATTCGCAAGCGTATCGACGCCTCTCAGCATCCGCTGGCGCGCGTCCGATCCGAACCGTACGTCTTTCGCTGACATAATATTATGTTCCTCTTCCTGCCCTGGTTGCGTTATGCGGCCTTCTTGGCCGCACGGGCATATTCGATGATGCCGAAGATGTCGGATTCCTTCATGACGACGAGCTCTTCGCCGTCGATCGTCACCTCGGTGCCCGACCACTTGCCGAACAGGACACGGTCGCCGACTTTGACGTCGAGCGGCACCAGTGCGCAATGCTCGTCGCGGGCGCCTGGGCCGACCGCGAGAACCTCGCCTTCGGTGGGCTTCTCCTTGACGGTGTCGGGAATGATGATGCCGCCGGCGGTCTTTTCGCTCTCGTCGAGCTGGCGTATGAGCACGCGATCTTGAAGCGGCCTGAACTTCATGGCCAAACCCCTATCTGTTTGTTCTGGTTGAATTCTTTGGGATGCGTCGGTAACGCGAACCAGCCAAGGCGTTTTAGCACTCTCGACTGTAGAGTGCTAAAGGTGTGTGCGAGTCCTAAGGTTTACAAGGGCCGGACGCGAATATTGCCGAGCGGACACGCAGCACCGCCCGGCCTTTGGCCCGGCCGGGCATTCGCGCCGCGGGTCGCCGGACCTTACCAGGCCCTCCGAGCCTCAGGCGAATTCTTCGCCAGGACGTTGATCCACTGATTATTCCTTGCCTCTGCCAGCATCGACCCCGAATCGCAGTAAAACAGAGCCGTCCGGATCCGCACCGCAGGATTTGCTTAAGGTCGCAGCCTTGCTGCGGAGCCCAGACCACACCCGTTCATTGGCAGCAGCCTAAATAAAACGACTCTACACTTTCTGAGTTCGTTGAAATATATCAGCGTTCTATATTTCAACTTGATTTACATAAAACAAAATAAATAAAATAAAAACCGTAAACAGCGTTGTAAAAGACTTCAGAGCGCACCATATTTATTTTCAAGCGGCAAATAATTGTCGTTGCCGAGCAATCGACCGAATGACAAGTGATTTTCAAAAAGGCATCACGATCGATGAACAGTTTCTTCGTGTTTGGCACCAATCGAAGATCTCAATAGGAGCCAACTATGTACGTAGCAATCAGACTTTATGACGGCGTCAAATCTCCGGACGAAGCCACCGCCAAGGTTCAAAAGGAATTTCTGCCGGTCATCAGCGCCGTTCCCGGATTTCATGAGTACTACGCGGTCAAAACCGGCGACGGCACGATGGCGAGCGTAAGTGTCTTCAAGGACAAGCCCGGGTCAGACGCATCGGTGCAGGCGGCAACAAAGTGGGTGAAGGAGAACATGTCCACGTTCCTGCCCAATCCGCCGAAGGTGATCAACGGTGAAATGGTCGCCCATAGGATCACCGAGACCAAGAAGGTCGCTGCCTAAGCGGCTGCCGAATTGCTGAATTATTCTTAAGTTCGCTGAATTGGCCCCGTCTATGGCGGCGGGGCCAATAATCAGTTTGGCCTCGATCCGCGGGCGGCACGAGCTTTGGTAACGGGCAGCGATGCCTATGCGACAGCACCCGAAAGCCGGTCATCCGCGTCCGGACGGACGTTGACATTTGAACTGGGCAACCAGGATGCGGCCCTGCACAGCGGATGGGCCTCCGCCGTGAACGCGTCTGGCAAATCCGTCCCAGCGATCAGAGCGACTAACGACGGCAACGTCGTGAAAGGAGCATCATGAGCACACAGACTTCGAAAGCAGCCGAAGCCGCCTTCAGGAAATCCGACAAGGAGGCGGCCATGTCGGAATACAACAAGCAGCGGATGGCCGTGCACGAAAAAATCGCGCGGCTGCAGGTGTTGCGATTTGCCCGGGAAGCGGCCGATCGGGTTGCAGCGGCACTCGCAGCCAAAGAGAAAGCCGCCGCCAAAAAGCCGGCTGCCAGGCGCCGCAAGACGGCTTCCGTGAAGGACGCCGTCCTCATCTGACTTTTCTTCCAAGCACCCTGCGTCAGACGGCGCCAGCGCAAAAAGGTTTGAGGCGGGTATCCTCGCTACAAACAGTTTTCAGTAATCATGATCGGGAGGCTGAAATGGCCCTGCGACCGGAATATTCGATGCATCATTCGGAGTTCAATGAGTTTCTATTCGCATCGATCGGCGTGGAGAAAAGCGGACAAGACCTCACGGTCCTCTCCGCGTTCGCGCGGCTTGGGCTCGACCCGTGGGGAGAAGCCGATCGTTTGTCCGCATTGTCGAAGGACGTTGCAATCGGCGCACTGTCGGCAATGATAGCCAAGCTTCCTCGCGGGGAATGGAAGAAATCGGATACGCCGTCAATCGCGGCTCGCCTGGTGAATTGCCTGCCGAGGCGCAGGCCGTTGCCGGCAAGGCCTCAGAACACCAACGGCATCGACAATCGGAAGCCGATGTTCGACGTTGGGAAATGGCCGGTATGGGTGGCGATTACTGCCGTGGTGCTCATTGCCATATACAGCCAGTATGCCACCTAAGTTTCGGAACAAGATTATAGAGTCTGATCCAATCGGCGACGACTGACAGACTACGCCGCGTTCCCCTGGTGATAGCCAGCGCGACAGCCCCGTGGCCACGACTCAAGTATTGGAGGGTCTCGGAACGCCTATCGTGCCAAGCGATGCTGAGGATTCCGGTCCGAGGGTGAAAATGAGGCCGGCAATGACTATGTATTTACCGTTAGATTTGACTGACTGCTTTGGTGTCGCCTGTGGTCCCCGCGTGGCTCGGACCGCTCTTTATTGCAATGGCTAAGTCTTGATCCGATCTGCTCTCGGGAATTTGACGCCGATCTGTCCATCCCGTCGCCAAATAACCCGACACGTGTATTCACGGCCGTCGTGGGTGATGAGTGTAAAATGGTTCGGACACCTGTCAGCGTCGTTGGGACGAAGCCGAGCCCCGCCCACTGCCCATTCGACCACAAAGCATTTCAGCCGCTGTTCGGCATCAGCCACGATAATCTCGGCTGGGTTCGCCACGTCGAAGCGAGGGTACTGCCGCCGTTCTTTTCCCGATTGATCGTTGTCGTGCGACGTCATGGCAACCCCGTGCGTGCCAGCAAGCTGAATAGGTCCAGCGCCATCCAGAGCCGCTGTGCTTCTCAGCATAGCGTCCTGAAGTTTGCGGCCGGTTAATGATGTATGCGAAACACCTCACCTCCTGATCGTGGCAGCCATCCTGCCGAAGGGCACCAACCCGCTACAACCGCATTGTCCGGGCGAAATTGAACACCGGCGCGCTTCTCATCGAGCTCGCTGACTGGGTAGCTCTCGGGTCGACAGCGGGCATTGCCGGTGTGGAGGCGCACGTCTACTGTGCGCCCAATAGCGGACATTGGTGTGCATTGACCAAGCCGGACAGCAGTTTGGCTCAAAGCGTATGGTCTCTGTGCAACGCTCGACGCAATATGGCCGGGCC
>JARRKQ010000191.1:0-4282 GCA_037387885.1 Alphaproteobacteria bacterium
CCGCGAACATGGGGCCGGCGACGACTGGCACGTGAAACGCAAGCGCGGCGGCATTGTCGATCTCGAATTCTTGGCCCAATACCTTCAGCTCCGCCACGCGGCCGAGCGCCCGGAGGTGCTCTCCACCAACACGCTGCAAGCCTTCGAGCGGCTCGCCGCCGCCGGTTGCCTCGACGCCGCGACCGCCGAAACCTTGTGCAACGGTGTGCGTTTCTGGCAGGGCTTGCAGTCGATGCTGCGCCTCACCGTCGGCGAGGCGTTCGACGAGGCGAGCGCCACCGATGGCCTGCGCGCGCTCCTGGCCCGCGCCGGCGGGGCCGAGGACTTCGACGATCTGAAGCGCTCCATTGCCGTGACCGCCGAGGCGGTCTACGAAATCTTTCAGGCTATGATCGAAGAGCCCGCCGCCGACGTGGCGAGGAGCGCGACGGGCGAATGACCGTCAGACAATGAACGTCAGGCAAGGAGTGTGACCATGAGCGTCGAGATCGGACAACCCGCCCCGGACTTCAGCGTGCCCGGCGACGGCGGCGGCACCGTCAGCCTCTCCGCGCTCAAGGGCAAGCCGGTGGTTCTCTATTTCTATCCCAAGGACGACACGCCCGGCTGCACCACGGAGGCCTGCGGGTTCCGCGACGCGAGGCCCGACTTCTCCAAGGTGAAGGCCGAGATCATCGGCGTCTCCAAGGACAGCGTGAAGCGCCACGACAACTTCAAGAATAAGTACGACTTGAACTTTGCGCTCGCCTCCGACGAAGACGGCAAGATCTGCGAGGCCTACGGCGTCTGGGTGATGAAGAAGAACTACGGCCGCGAATACATGGGCATCGAGCGCTCGACCTTCCTCATCGACAAGAACGGCATCGTCCGCGAGATCTGGCGGAAGGTGCGCGTGAAGGGACACGTGGAGGCGGTGCTCGAAGCGGCGAAGGGACTCTAACAGTCCTATGGCCGACCGTGCCCGATCGTTGACCGAGGCTGCCGTCGCGGTACTCACCACCGCCGACGCGTCGGAGAAGGCGGCCGCGAGCCGCGCAGCGGCGGCCGCTTGGCGAGACAGCGTGATCGAAGCGGTCGGCAGGGCGCAACCACCCGACCGCCCTGCCCGCCCCGCGCGGCCCGAGCTGCGGCGGCCAGGCGACATGCCCAAGCGCGGCGCGGGGCAGTCGGCCGCGGGGCGCATCGCGCTCTTGCATGCCATCGCGCATATCGAGCTGAACGCCATCGATCTCGCCTGGGACATCGTCGCGCGTTTCGCGGGTCACGACTTGCCGCGCGCCTTCTTCGACGACTGGGTGCAAGTCGCCGACGAGGAGGCCAAGCATTTCACGCTGCTGTCCGGGCGCCTCTCCACGCTGGGCGCGGCCTACGGTGATCTTCCCGCCCATGACGGTCTGTGGGAAGCGGCCGAGGCGACCGCGCATGATCTCCTCGCGCGTCTCGCCGTGGTGCCGCTGGTGCTCGAGGCGCGCGGGCTCGACGTCACACCGACGATGATCGCGCGCATGAAGCGCTTCGGCGACGAGGAGACCGCCGCCGTCCTCACGACGATCTACGAGGACGAGATCGGCCACGTCGCCACCGGCATGCGTTGGTTCGCTCACGAATGCGCGCGCCGCGGCGCAGCACCCGAGCCCACCTGGCGCGCCCTCGTCGCCGCGCGTTTCAAGGGCGCGATCAAGCCGCCCTTCAACGACGACGCCCGCGCGCAGGCCGGCATGGCGCAAAGCTTCTACGCCGCGCTCTCGTCCTAAGCGCTATGGCCGCCTGAGCACCATGGAACGCGCCTGGCGAGGTCTTGCACGGATCTGGCGCCTCGGCGGCGGGGGCTGGCGTTGGCGCGTGTTGTGGCTGAGGAACGCGACCTTCCTCGTCGGCGTGACCGGCGTGGTCTCCAACGAGGCCGGCGAGGTGCTGCTGTTGCGCCACCGCTTCTGGCGCGCCGGCACCTGGGGGTTGCCGAGCGGCCTCGTCGAGCGTCACGAGACGCTCGAAGCGGCCTTCGCCCGCGAGGTGCTGGAGGAAACCGGCCTGGTGATCGACGAGCCCAGCATCGTCCGCGTCGTCAGCGGCTTTCGCCTGCGCATGGAGGTGCACTTCGCCGCCCCCATCGCCGGCGGCGAGATGGCGCTCGACCGCCGCGAGATCCTCGAGGCGCGGTTCTTTGCCCCGAACGAGCTACCGGACGGCTTGCTGCATGCCCACCGCGAGACGGTGGCGCTGGCGCTGGCTGACTAGAAGCTCTCCACCCAGGGCCGGAGCTCGACTTCCCAGGTCCAGGCCGAGCGGTGCTGGCGGTGGACATATAGGTAGCTCTCGGCGATCGCATCGGGCTCGAGCAGACCGTCCTCGCCGCGCGTGGCACGCGGATCGTCGGGGCCCTTCGAGATGCCGCCGTCGATGACGAAATGCGCGACATGAATGTTCTTGGGCGCCAGCTCGCGCGCCATCGATTGCACGAGACCCCGCAGGCCAAACTTGCCCATGGCGAAGGAGGCCGACTGCGGATAACCCTTCACGCTCGCCGAGGCGCCGGTGAACTGGATCGAGCCGGAGCCCTGCTCCAACATCAGCTTCGCCGCCGCCTGGCCGACCAGGAAGCCGCCATAGCAGCTGATCATCAGCGCGTTCTTCACGGCCTCTGCGTCCTGTTCGACGAAGGGACCGCGCGTGCGGGCGCTGGGGTTGTAGACCACGATGCCGGGCGCGCCCTTGTCGGCGACGGCGTCAGCGAAGAACCTGTTCACCGAGTCCGGGTCGACCACGTCAATGGGAAAGCGCGCGGCGTTCGTCTCCTTCGCCAGCGTGTCGAGCTTCTCGACGTTGCGCGCGCCCAGAGCCACGTCCATGCCTTCCTTCGCAAAGAGCCGCGCCAGCGAGGCCGAGAGCCCCGGCCCGACGCCGATGATGAAGGCGGTTTCCTGTGCGGCCATGATGTGTGTCCCCCTGTTCGTTCACCCGCGCTCAACTGAGACGCTATCAGCCGCTAGGCAAGACGTCACTCCCGCGAAAGCGGGAGTCCATGTCTGCCGTGACGTCCTGACCCGACCATGGATTCCCGCTTTCGCGGGAATGACGATAGCGGAAGGACGGGCGCGGTCCGCCCCTATGCCGCCTTGCTGCCGCCCTTACCCAACCGCGCCGCAAGTGCGGCTTCCAGAAACGCATCGATGTCGCCGTCGAGCACGGCCTTGGTGTTCCCCGTCTCCACGTCCGTCCGCAGGTCCTTCACCATCTGATAGGGGTGCAGCACGTAGGAGCGGATCTGGTGGCCCCAGCCGATATCGGTCTTGGCCTCGTTTTCGGCGGCGGTCGCCTCCTCGCGCTTCTGCAGCTCCAGCTCGTAGAGCCGCGCCTTCAGCATGCGCATCGCCTCGGCGCGGTTGCGGTGCTGCGAGCGGTCGCTCTGGCACTGCACGACGATGTTGGTCGGCAGATGCGTCAGGCGCACCGCGCTGTCGGTCTTGTTGACGTGCTGCCCGCCGGCGCCGGACGCACGATATGTGTCGACGCGCAGGTCCTTGTCCTCGACCTCGATTTCGATGTCCTCGTCGACCACGGGATAGACCCAGACGCTGGCGAAGCTCGTATGCCGCCGCGACTGCGAGTCGAAGGGCGAGATGCGCACCAGGCGGTGCACGCCGCTCTCGGTCTTGGCCCAGCCGTAAGCATTGTGGCCCATGATCTTCAGCGTCACCGACTTGATACCCGCCTCTTCACCCGGGCTCTCCTCGATCCATTCGATCTTGAAGCCGCGGCGCTCGGCCCAGCGCACATACATGCGCGCCAGCATCTCCGCCCAGTCCTGGGACTCGGTGCCGCCCGCGCCGGCATGGACTTCCATGAAGGCATCGTTCGCGTCAGCCTCGCCGGAGAGCAGGCTTTCGAGCTGCGCCTTGGCGGTGCGGCGTTGGAGCTTCTGCAACGCCGCCTCGGCCTCGACGACCATCGCCTCCTCGCCCTCGGCCTCGGCGAGCTCGATCAGCTCGATATTGTCGGTGAGCTCGGTTTCGAGCGCGCGGAACTCCTCGATCGCGCGTTCGAGCGCGCCGCGCTCGCGCATGACCGCTTGCGCCGCGTTCTGATCGCTCCAGAAATCGGGGGATTCGCTCTTGGTGGTCAGCTCGGCGAGGCGTTTCTCGGCAGCCTCGGGGTCAAAGATGCCTCCTCAGCAGCTCGATCGACTGCTTGATCTCTTCGACCATGGCCTCGGTTTCGGCACGCATGGATAGACCTCTTTAAATTTTGGCTGCGGTTCCAGCCCACTCCCCCGCCCGACCGC
>JARRKQ010000192.1:0-4272 GCA_037387885.1 Alphaproteobacteria bacterium
CGGCCACGATGGCGCGGGCGATAGCGCGGGCACGGCGCTCCTCGCCCAGCACCGATATGACCTGCGCCAAGTCACGTTCGGCTAGCGAATTGACGACGTCGGCAGCGCTCGGACCCGCCTGCGCCATGCGCATGTCGAGCGGACCGTCGGATTGGAACGAGAAGCCTCGCTCTGCCTGATCGAGTTGCATCGATGAGACACCGAGATCGAGTGTAATACCATCAGCAGTCCCGATTCCGTTTGCGCGCGCGATCTCTTCGAGATCGCCGAACGCGCCCTGAACCAGCGTCAGTCGGCCGGCATAGTCTTTCTTTAACGGAGCAGATCCCGCGATCGCGTCCGGGTCCCTATCGATCGCCAGGGCGATGCAATCAGCACATTCGAGCAGCGCCCGGGTCGTGCCGCCCGCGCCGAAAGTGCCATCGATGTATATGCCGTTATCGCGAGGTGAGAGGGCGTCAATCATTTCGGGGAGCAGCACAGGAACGTGACGAACCGGCCCGCCAACGACACCCGTGCCCAAAGTGCCGTGGTCCGTCATCGTTCCCGTGCCCCCTCAGTATCACCGGTCGAACGGCGACCCGCGCCGAGTAACTGCTTGAGTTCACTGAGTTTCTTTCGGCCCACGGTGAACTGTTCACGAAATTTGTCAGGCTCCCAGATCTGGAATTTGTCACCGAGGCCGACGAACGTCGCTTTGGACTTGAGGCCTGCGTGCTCGCACAGAACCTCGGGAATCTTGATGCGGCCATCCTGGTCAATGGAGAGGATTTCGCTGGCGCCAAAAAGCGCCATCGCGAGATGGTCGCGCTCGTCGGAATAGGGAGCGATGTCTTCGAGGAGAAGCTGAATCTTGTCGACAAGGCGCTGGCCACCCGCATCCAACGCATCATCATCCAACGAGGGATAGCAGTAGATGCCTTCAAAACCGTCCTTGGCGAGGACTGTACGGAAGGAAACCGGGACGGAAACTCGTCCCTTGGCATCGATCTTATTAGTGAATGTGGACACAAACTGGTCCATCTCCCCCAAGTTCTCCCTTCGGCTGATACGCACGAAATTTTGCCGTCGGTCGCGGCGCCCCATCGCCGCTGCCGCCGTCCGGAAGGTCATGGGGCGGAGGAGAAGCTGCCGGTCTCCCGTGGCCTCAGAGGAGTCTGGCGAATGCCTCTCCTCCATTTACCCCAATCCGAACGGGCAAATCTGGGATATCATGGGATATTATGGGCGTCAATGGCCTAGGATGGAGAAAATACGGTTTATGACGGGTTAATCCGCACGAAACCGGGATTTCGTCCTCAAGCATCAAACACTAGGGTTAAGGAGGCGTTGACCGGTCCCGCCTCCGGGCACAGTTCGCTTGGTTCTTGATCTTGGCGTGACGCCGTGGAAGTGTCGCACAGACGAGGCTGGCATATACGCCTTCGACCGGCCCAAATCTGCGGGTAAGCCGACGCATATGACTACAATCGCCAAAACCTGCGCCGCGATCCTGCTGGCGGCACTCGTTTCGTCCTGTTCGGGCATCTACCGGTCGGAGAGGGGCGATGTCCGTTATGTGGATTTGGGCAGCGGCACCGACAAAGTCAGGCTGGCCTATCGCGACCAGGGGAAGGGGCCGGCTGTCGTCCTGCTGCACGGTTTCGGCGCTAGCTCATACACCTGGCGTCATGTCCAACCGGCGTTGGCCACGTCGGGCCATCGCGTCCTCACCGTTGATCAGAAAGGTTTTGGCCTTTCGGACAAGCCGCTTGATGAGCGCTATTCGATTTTCGATCAGGCGGCTTTTGTTTCTGAGTTCATCGAACAGCTGGGGCTGAGAAATATAACCGTTATCGGTCATTCGCTGGGTGGTGGTGTCGCCCTGGTGCTCGCCCTTGAGGACATCGAAACAAAGCGAAAGCTCATCTCGCGCATGGTTCTGATCGATTCCGTCGCTTACGCGCAGAACATTCCGATCGCCTTCAACATTCTGCGTACGCCCGTGCTCGGCAAGGTCAGCAGCAGGCTTGTCCCGCTCGAAGTGCAAACCCGGGTCGCTCTCAAGCTTGCCTATTTCGACGACAGCAAGTTCGACAGCCGGGATGTTAAACGGTATGCGGATCCGCTCAGGGACAAGGGCAGCCGCCACGCCATAATTCAGACGGCGCGCAAGATACTGCCCGAAAACCTGCCCGAGCTGTCGGAGCGCTACAAATCAATAACAACTCCGACCCTCGTCGTCTGGTGCGATCATGACAAGGTCATCAAGCCGGTCATCGGGCTGCGGCTGCACAACGACTTGCCGAACTCGACCTTCCGCGTGATCCGGGACTGCGGTCATCTTCCGCAGGAAGAAAAGCCCCAGGAAACCGTCCGCGTGCTTCAGGAATTCTTGAGGAAGTAACTTTACGGCGGCTTAGCCCCGGCGGCTTGGATTGTTCTTTTTCCAAACTTCGCGAATGACGTCGCCCAATAGCGAGAAACGCTCCGGCCGCGGTGCCGAGGCGCGCCACAAAAGACCGATCGTGCGCGACGGCTCAGGTTCAAGGTGACGCAACGTGATCGGCGTATCCGCCCGCGCCTCCACCGGCACTGCCATTTCCGGAAGCAACGTGCTGCCATAGCCGTTGGCCACCATCTGTAGAACGGTTGAAAGGCTCGTCGCCCCGAACCGGGCCATGGCCTGCTCCCCCACGGCGCCACAAACTGCAAGCGCCTGATCGCGCAGACAGTGCCCTTCCTCTAGCAGAATCAGCCTGTCCACCTGCAAATCTGCGGCATTGACGCTCTCCGGCGCCGGCGCATTACAAGGCATGGCGAGCAGGAACCTGTCCTCGAACAAAGGCTCGCTCGCGAAATCTCCGCTCCCCGCCGGAAGCGCGAGCAATGCCACATCCAGTTTGCCGTCGGCGAGATCATCCAGCAGATGATCCGTCTGCGCCTCGTGCAGCGTAAGATTGACTTCCGGGTAACGCCGCTGCAACTCCGGCAGTGCAAGAGGCAGGATGTAGGGCGCAATCGTCGGAATGACGCCGAGCGAGAGGCTGCGCCCAAGTGGTCCGTCGCCACTGGCGGCAAAATCCTGGAGGTCCTGTGCGTTTCTGAGAATTTGTGCGGCACGTTGCAGGACCTCGTTCCCCTCGCCCGTTAACTGAATGCCGCTCTTGCGACGCTCGATCAGCGTCAGCCCCAATTCCGCCTCCAGCTCCTTGATTTGCATCGAAAGAGCCGGTTGCGTCACATGGCATGCATCGGCTGCCCGGCCAAAATGTCCCGTCTCCGCAAGGGCCTTGAAATAACGTAATTGACGCAATGTGAGCATGCCTGAAAGACCCGCCTGACAAATCAAAAAACCATCAGACAATCTTATCGAATAGATCTGATATTACAATTGGACCTTATTGCTGTCACGTTCCAGATTGAGGCTGCCTTCGGCAATCGTACATTCTGGGAGGTCTCTGCAGATTGCAACGCGGCGTACACCGGCGACCTCGCCCGGCGCGCGGACTCCCAATGACCGAGATTGCTTGTGGGCAAAAGAAGGCGGCATCTATGGCGCCGCGCCGAAGCTTTAGATCGAGGTGGGAAAATGGAGGCTGATACCCGTTTAAACCGCGTGGTCGTGACGACTCCATACGGAAAAATCTGACGAACATTACAGCACAGGATGGGAGAGAATTATGGACGCAAAAGTTGACGATAAGGGTCAGGGCGGCTGTCCGGTCATGCACGGCGGGAACACCGCCCTTGGCAGCACGGTCATGGAGTGGTGGCCGAACGCCCTCAACCTTGACATTCTCCATCAGCACGACACGAAGACCGACCCGATGGGGAAGGACTTCAACTATCGTGAGGAGCTCAAGAAGCTCGACGTCGACGCGCTCAAGAAGGACCTGCACGCTCTGATGACGGACAGTCGGGAGTGGTGGCCCGCCGACTGGGGCCACTATGGCGGCCTCATGATTCGTATGGCCTGGCACGCCGCAGGGTCTTACCGGTTATTTGACGGGCGCGGTGGTGGCAGCACCGGCAACCAGCGTTTCGCCCCGCTCAATTCCTGGCCGGACAATGGCAACCTTGACAAGGCCCGCCGCCTCTTGTGGCCGATCAAGAAAAAGTACGGCAACAAGGTGAGCTGGGCCGACCTGATTATCTTGGCCGGCAACATCGCCTATGAATCCATGGGCCTGAAGACCTTCGGCTTCGGCTTCGGACGCGAAGACATCTGGGCACCGGAAAAAGACGTGTATTGGGGCTCCGAAAAGGAATGGCTGGCCGAGAGCGTTCTCA
>JARRKQ010000193.1:0-4142 GCA_037387885.1 Alphaproteobacteria bacterium
CCGAACGTCGTCGGCCTACCGCTCTTCGAGGTCGTGAACCTGCTGCGCGGGGCGGGTTATCCCCTCGAGCCTGAATAGACGTATGACCACGGAACTCCTCATAAGCTGTTCGCCGGGCGAGGCGCGCTGGGCCCTGCGCGAAGCCGACGAGATTGTGGCGCTGGGCGTGACGCGGGCGCGGGCCGGGGTGCAGACGGGCGATGTGTACCTGGCGCGGGTGCGGGCGATCGTGCCTTCGGCCAATGCCGCCTTCGTCGATCTCGACGGCACCGACGACGGCTTCCTGTCGGGCCGCGAGGCGCGGATGAAGGCGGCGTTCGCGGAGACCGGCGCGGGGGAGGCCGAGAGCGACGACATCGCGCGGCTGGTCACCGAGGGCGAGGCGGTGGTGGTGCAGGTCAAGCGCCCGGCGCTCGGCGACAAGGCGGCGCAGGTGACGACAGCGTTGACGCTTGCCGGCCCCCGCCTGGTGCTGACGCCCGGGCGGCGCGACATCCTGATCTCGCGCCGGATCGCCGACGAGGCCGAGCGCGCGCGGCTCATGGACCTTGCCGAGGGGCTCGTCGGCGAGGCGGGGCTCATCATGCGCACCGCCGCCGCCGAGGCCGATGCGGCCTCGCTGGAAGAAGAGGCGGGGCATCTGGTCGCGCGCTGGCATGGGCTGCGCGAGGCGGCGCGCACCGAGACCGCACCGGCCGTCTTGGCGCGCGAGGGGGCGCTGCTCACCCAGGTGCTGCGCGACCATGCCGGCGGCGTGCTCGACCGCATCCTGCTCGACGACCGCTCAGCGTTGGCGGAGGCGAAACGCTGGCTTCAGGATTTCGCCCCCGAATTGGCGGACCGCGTCGAGGCGGTGGTGAGCATGCCGCCGCTCTTCGCCGCCGAGGGCGTGGACGAGGCCTTCGAGGCGGCGCTGATGCGTATCGTCCCGCTCAAGCACGGCGGCTCGCTCGTCATCGAGCCGACCGCGGCGCTGACCGCGATCGACGTCAACACCGGCGGGCGCGGGGGCCGCCAGGGCCGCGCTATCCTGGAGACCAACCTCGCCGCGGCCGTAGAGGTCGCGCGGCAGATCCGCCTGCGCAATCTGGGCGGGCTGATCGCGGTCGACTTCGTGCGCATGCGCGAGCGCGAGCATCGCGACCAGGTCCTCGAGGCGTTGCGCGAGGCGCTTGGCGAGGCGGTGCCCGAGGCGCAGCTCGGCGGCTTTACCCGGTTCGGGCTGGTCGAGATCGTGCGGCCCCGCGACCGCGCGGCATTGCACGAGGCGATGTGCGCGCCGAGCTCGGATGGCGGCTGGCGGCGTTCGGCGGAGACGGTCGCGCTTAAGGCCCTGCGCCAGGCGCTGGCAACGGCCGCCGAGCATCCGGGCCGGGCGCTCATCCTGCGCGCGGCGACCGCGGTGATCGATCAGCTCGAGGGGCCGCTGGCCGCGGCCCTGAGCGAGGCCGAGGCCCGGCTGGGCCTTGAGATTTCGCTCGCGGCGATCCCGGAAATTGGTCCGTTGGGCCAGGAGACCTTTGACATTTCGCCCGCGTGATCGCAGGTTCGGGCCATGCGGGGGAACGCATGGCTGGGGTGAACACATGGCCGTACACGACAACGTAACACCGATCCGCGGGCGCGCCTGCCCGATCTGCGGCGACCGGACCAGCATGGAACACCGGCCGTTCTGCTCGGTGCGCTGCAAGGATATCGACCTGTCGCGCTGGCTCGGCGGGCATTACCGGATCGCGACGAGCGAAACCGCGCCCGAACGCCCCGCCGATCACGGTGACGACAGCGAGTACTAGCGCACCGGCGCACTAATGCACCGGCAATGAACGGCGACGCCCCGCGCCGGAATGCCGGGCGGGGCGTGCGTTCATTTTAGGAAACCGATTGGGGCGATTGTGCCTATCGGTTACAGCGGAAGCGGAAGATGTAGAGGCGCTTGCCCTGCGGAATGACGAGCTTGCGGAACGACACCACCTTGTAGCCGGCGCCGTCGAGCGGGCCGCTCGTATGCCGGAAGGGCGACGCCACGATGGGGCGACGAACCGAGCCCTCGCGGTCCCGACCGCTCCAGCTGAAGCGGCGATTGGAGGTTCGGGCGTAGAGATAAAAGATCCGGTTCTGGGTGAGCAGCGAGTTGATCTTCACCTTGTGCGGTCGCACCACCTGCCAGCCCATGGTGCGCCACCGGCCATCGGCCTGGCGGGTGCGGACGGCGACATTGACGGATGTGTCGCAACGGTTGCTCAACATAATCCTGTAATCACCGGGCGCGGCGGTGGCGGTGGCGGCGGTGATCGCGCTCGCGGCAATCACGCCGGGGGCAATAAAGGCGGCGAGTTTCATGACATTATTCCTCCAATGCACGTCGTGTCGCATTATTAGCACAGAGGTGTGAAACCCACGTAAAGTCGACCGCCGTTCTATTGTGGATAGTCTGCTTTTCGCCGCAGTGGTGTTGCGATTTTGCCATTGCGGCCCGCCTTCGCGCCCGGAGCGCCGAGCGGTGGACAGGGTCAGCCAAACGCCCTATATACGGCGTCCGTTCGTATGCGCCGCCGATACATGGGCGCGGCGGCGATCAGGAGCCCAGGTAGCTCAGTTGGTAGAGCACATGACTGAAAATCATGGTGTCGGCAGTTCGATTCTGTCCCTGGGCACCATTTTTACTATAGATATCAATTAATTACGAGGATTCTGCGCTTCGTGCTGTCAATCGAGGCGGGGGTAAGTAGCATATAGGTAGCATGGAGAGGCGATTGGCGGCGGTTGGGCCGTCTGTCCATGCTGCTGTCATTTTCAAGTTGATCCGATCGCACCAGCAACCCTACCCCCGGGCCGGGGGGCGATTTGCGCGGGTCCCATTATCCGATCCCCGGCCCACCGACTAGCGCGAGCAAATTCGAAAAGATCAGTGGTCGGAAGGTTGAGCCGCTATGTCTTAATCAGCGAGTCCGGGGTTCGAACCCCCGATCGCTCTCCAATCTTTTCAATGACTTAGTCGTCATTGGCCTTCGCGACCGTCTTAGAAAGACGGTGGTTAAGACGGTAACATTGAGGCCCAGCGCCGACCCCTGGTTAGACCTGCAGCCGCTGGATCTCCGTCACCGCCGCCGCGTATCCCGCCGAGGTGAGCCTGTACCCGGCGTCGCCGTCGCCGAACACCAGCTTGCCGCGCTTCAGTTCGCTCAGGCGAGATCGCACGGACGCGGCGCTGTGGCGGAGCATTGTCTTCATGATATCCGGAACCGCTACCCGCTCGGGGAAGTGGCTGTGCAAGAGGATGAGCAGCTCGACCCGCGCTGAGACATCTGCGTGAACCAGCCGGGTGCCATCGATCTCCTCGATCAGAGTGCCGACCGGGGCCTGAACGAGCTCTATCAGCCGGCCCGCCTCCTGCATATCGACGCCGGAGGCGCAGCGGATCATCTCCGCCATGATCCAAGCGGCCGCCTGATGCATGAATGCCAGGTCGATCGCGTTTGGGTCGACCTCGCCCTTGTGGGCGATATTCCGCTTGTTGCGCATCGTATACATCGACCGAGCAATCCGGCTGCCGCAGACGCGCAGCCCATCGGGAATCGTCGCCCACGCCTTCGTTTACCCAGCGGGCGTTGTCGGGGACATTGTGGTGAGCGGAGGCAACTTGCGCTGCGAGGACATGCTCTGGGGTTTGCATTGTCTCGTCTGCAAAGCACTCGCGTGCGGCGTATTCGTACGAAAAAGGAAGACCGGAAAATGCTACGGCGCCGTACTCATCCGAGATGATGAGAGGCTTCTCGTCGGCAGTAACTGCCCCGCGAATGAGTGCGCGCTGGGTGTCCGTCATAACTGACATGGACGCGATACGATCGCCAGAGTCGTGGTTGCCCGCGATCATGACGACAGCCGCATCCGTCTCTGACGCGATCCGTGAAAGGAAGCCGTTCAACTGGCGGACAGCGGTGGCGGGGGGCGCGGCACGGTCAAAAATGTCGCCCGCGATAACAAGCACATCAGCCTCACGATCCATTACGGCCCGTGCAATCTGATCGAGGACTGTTGTGTGGTCGTCATCGAGCTGAATCCCGTTGAACTGGCGGACCATGTTCAGATCAGAGGTATGGAGAATTTTCACTGCTAAAATCCGTATAAGTTTTAAAAGTATA
>JARRKQ010000194.1:0-4085 GCA_037387885.1 Alphaproteobacteria bacterium
GTCCTTTTTGCCATTCCGTCGAAGATGTGACCCGCCCCCTGCCATAGCGCCGATAAAATGAAAGTGTGATGGCTCGTCGAACATTCAAACAGGTGCCATTCGACACCGAGATTGACGTGGGTTCAGTTCCGCTAATCAAGATCTTTCGACGGGGCGAAACCGTTTTCGCTACCATGTTCAGTTTGGAGTGGTTCGAACCAGACGGCCATAAACACACTGGGTATGCGGACTACACAGAAACTGGACCGATGCCAGCCACAGAATTATTTGAAACAGAGTTTTTGCCGAGCGCGAATGTTGCCTTGGAAGACGACGCTCTCTGGGACAACTCATGGGGTAAGTTACGATAGCAGGCTGCGTTAGTCGACACGTCCCCCTACACCCGCACCTGCAATATCCATTTCTGAAACGCCACCAACAGATCGCCGATCAGCTTCCGCCCGATCTCGTCCGTGAACGTCCCGTCCTCGTCGAACTTCTTCGCGGCGCTGCCGACGAAGATCTCCGGGCGCGGCAGGAAGATGGCGCCGAGCGCCGCCATCGACTGGCGCCAGTGATACTGCGAGCGGGCGGTGCCGACCGGCCCTGCCGACGCGCCCATGATCGCCATCGGCTTGTGGGTGAAGGGCTGGTCCTCGCGCGAGAGCCAGTCGAAGGCGTTCTTCAGGCCCCCCGGCACCGAGAAGTTGTACTCCGGGCTCGCCAGCAGCACCCCGTCGGCCGCGCGCACCATCTCGCGCAGCTCGATCACCGGGGCGGGGATGCCGTCGCGCTCCTCGTCGTCGCCGTTGTAGACGGGGAAGCCGTGGTGACCCTTGTAGATCTCGATCGTCATGCCCTCGGGCGCCGCTTCCTGGGCAAACTCCAACAAACGTCGATTGTAGGAGCCCTTGCGCAGGCTGCCGCAGATGCCGAGTACCTTCAGGACCTCACCGTCGCTCATGCTTTATCCCCCGTTTCCTGGCGCCCCACCGGGCCGAATTCCTCAGATATAGGTTGCTTCCCCGGTCCGGGACAGGCCGGGGGCATAGGTTTGCCCGGGGGTTGCCCGGGCTCTCGCCGCAGGACGACCCGGGGCGCCCCGGCGGGTCGCCGATTGGGGCGTCTTTGCGGCGCAATTGAGGCCCGTGCGGCAAGAGAGCGTGAATATCATGGCGCGTCAACGCCAGCCGGCCCCGTTAACCAGACCGGATGCCCGAAATCCGCGGAATCGCGCCATTGCCGCCGACTGATTAACACTTTGTTCACCCGCCCGACCGTACCGTGCGGATCAAGAAAAGCCGTTCAAAACGGGTCTAAATAGCGGGTCTCGGAGATGCTTAGGGCGGCGCGCAAAAATCGCACCAATACCTCGTTCCTGAACGAGTACTGCGACCAGCTGAAGTACCTCTTCGACCGGAAGCGGGCGCAGACGTCGATGCAGGCGCTCTATCAGCAGCGCAAGGTCTCCGATCACGCCCATCACGCCATGCTCGAGGCCGAGGCCGCGAACCGCGCCAAATCGGAATTCCTGACCAATGTCAGCCACGAGCTGCGCACGCCGCTCAACGCCATCATCGGGTTTTCCGAAGTGATGTCGAAGGGCATGCTGGGCCCCATCGACAACGAGAAGTATCTCGAATACGCGACCGACATCTCCAATTCCGGCCATCACCTGCTGGCGCTCATCAACGACATCCTCGACCTCGCCAAGATCGAGGCCGGCAAGCTGGAGCTGCGCGAGGAGCTGGTTGATCTCCGCAACGTCGTCAACTCGTGCTTCGCGATCATGAAGGAGCGCGCCTCGCTCGCCGAGGTGCAGATGAAGGCGACGCTGCCCGATGCGTTGCCGCAGATCCTGGTCGACGAGCTCAAGATCAAGCAGATCATCATCAACATGCTCTCCAATGCGGTGAAGTTCACGCCGCGCGGCGGGCACATCCGCATCGCCGCCGGGCTCGAGGAGGGCGACCTCGTGATCCGCATCGCCGATACCGGCATCGGCATCGCCCCCGACGATATCCAGAAGGCGCTCGACCCCTTCACCCAGATCGACAGCAGTCTCGCCCGCCGCTACGAGGGCACCGGCCTCGGCCTGCCGCTCGCCAAGCGCCTCATCGAGCTGCACGACGGCAAGCTCGCCATCGAGAGCGCGCTGGGGGCGGGCACCTGCATCACGCTGACCTTCCCAAGCCGCCGGCTCGCCAGCACGGAGAACAAGGCGGCTTCATAAGGTTCACGGCCCCGCGCCCCCGAACAAAGATTTTTCAAGGATTGGAACAGAATGGACGGATCGATCACCGAACAAGACAAAAAGATCGGCCGCATCGTCGCCGTCTCGGGCGCGCGCGTCGTCGCTCTGCTCGACGAGCCCGTCGCCAAGGCGGACGATCCGGTTGCGGGGGCGCACGAGCTGCAGATGGGCGGCGTCGTGAAGATTCGCATGCCCGATTCGATCGTGTTCGGGATGATCGGCGGCCTGACCATTCCGCTGCCCTCCGACGACGACGAGATCGACGAGATGCGTTTCGTCGAGCTCGATCTCCTGGGCGAGTGCCAGGACCTCGGCACGGAGGGTCTGAGCGCCTTTCGCCGCGGCGTCTCCGAGCTGCCCTCACTTTCCCAGGAAGTCTTCCGTGCCCATCAGGACGACCTCGCTCGTGTCTATGCCGCGACGAACCCGGAGAGCGTGCGCATCGGCACTATCCATCAGGACAAGACGCTGCCCGCCTTCGCCGTGACCGACGAGCTGCTCGGCAAGCACTTCGCCGTGCTCGGCACCACCGGCTCGGGCAAGTCCTGCGCCGTCGCCGTCATCCTGCGCGCCATTCTGGGCAAGTATCCGAACGGCCACGTCGTGCTGCTCGACGTCCACAACGAGTATTCGCATAGCTTCGGCCAGCGCGCCGAATGTCTGCATCCCGGTACGCTGGAGGTGCCCTACTGGCTGCTCAACTTCGAGGAGCTCGAAGAGGTCGTGCTCGGCAACGAGAAGGACGACCGCGAGACCATGGCCGCGATCCTCGCCGAGGTCGTGCTCCACGCCAAGCAGCTCTATGCGGCCGACGATCCCGGGCGCGAGAAAATCACCGTCGATACGCCCGTGCCTTACCGGATCGGCGATGCGGCGCGCCGGGTCGATGACGCCGTCGGCCGGCTCGACAAGACCCGCGAGACCTCGCCTTATCTGCGCTTAAAAGAGCGCTTCAACACGCTGCAGAACGATCCGCGCTACAGCTTCATGTTCCCCGGCCTCTCGATCGAGGACCGGATGGCGCAGATCCTCGCCCGCATCTTCCGCATCCCGGTCGCGGGCAAGCCGATCACCATCGTCGATCTCTCCGGCGTGCCCTCGGAAATCCTGAACGTGGTCGTCTCGGTGCTGGCGCGGCTTACCTTCGAGTTCGCCGTGTGGAGCGATCGCGGCATGCCGGTGCTGCTGGTCTGCGAGGAGGCGCACCGCTACGCGCCGCGCGATCTCGGTCTCGGCTTCGAGCCGACCAAGCGCGCGCTCGCCCGCATCGCCAAGGAGGGCCGCAAATACGGCGTCTCGCTCTGCGTCGTCAGCCAGCGCCCCTCCGAGGTCGCCGTCGACATCATCTCCCAATGCAACACCATCCTGGCGATGCGCATGTCGAACCAGAAGGACCAGGAGTTCGTCGAGGCGACGCTGTCGGAGTCCTCCGTCGGCCTGCTCGACTGCCTGCCCTCGCTCGGCAACGCCGAGGCGGTGGCGGTGGGCGAGGGCGTCTCGGTCCCGGTCCGCCTGCGCTTCAACGAGCTCAGCGAAGAGCACCGGCCGAGGAGCGGCACCGCCTCTTTCTCCGAAGGCTGGGCCAACGATATCGAGGACCCGAACTTCCTCTGGGGCGTCCTCGACCGCTGGCGCTCGCAGTACCGCGAGGAATAGAACGCGCGGCTCTGGCCGCGCTGGCGACAAGCCGCCTTGACACCCCTTCGGGCAGCCACTACATCGAGCCGCACGCCCGAAGTCGTTTGCGTCTGATCGCCGATCAGGCCAACTTTTAACGACATTAAACGTAAAATATCGTAGAAACCTTTAATCATTAAAGGATAACCTTCTAATTTACCAACAACCGTACCAG
>JARRKQ010000195.1:0-4552 GCA_037387885.1 Alphaproteobacteria bacterium
TCGGCCGGCACGACCATGTCTTCGAGGCCGATCCCTATCAAGGTCGGGCAAGCCGTTATTCCTGCGAAGTGGATCGAGTCGAAATAGCGGAGAACCAGCATGACGTCCTCCGTGTGATCAGGGTAGGCGTGCAAATAGGCATTGATCTCTTGCCCGGAACCGTCCTTAACGAAGAAATACCGGCCTTCCGCCCAGCCAAAAGTGGGGACGCCTATCGCAACCAGATCCGCAGCATGTGCAACCCCCTCCGCCATCAAGGCAATCGCGCCGCCAAAACTTCTCCCATAGAAGACTGTGTGCCGGGCACTCGGCGCCAGCAGACTTTGGCCGATTTCGGCGGCGCGCACGTAGTCGCACACCGCGCCGCGCAACACTGACGTTTCCGGCGTGCCGATCCCGGACAAGACGTAACCCCAACGCGACGGTTTGGGCAGGGCTGGTTTGGAACGGCCAAAACCGCGCACGTCAATGCCCACTACGTTGAAGCCAGCCCGTGCCCAGTCCCATTGCACGGTGCAGCTCGACCCATAGCCATGAGCATGAATAACGAGGGGGCCACGTTCCTCGTCCCTTGGTCTAAGAAAGTAGCCCTGGATGCGCCTGTGCCCCAGCGAGAGGAAGGAGATGCCCTCGAGCGCCAGGTCCGTGCTGTCCGTGTCAAGCGGTTCGCGCACTAAGTTCGGGCACACGCCTTCAAGCTCTGCCAGGGTCTTTTGCCAAAAGCCGAGAAAGTCCCTCGGACGAGATCGATGAGGTCGCGATTGCCTGTCCATGTTATTTTGGGAAATTATACCAAGCGGCTTAGCCGCTGTAGACAAATCTGCTGCGACATGAATAGCGATGGTACCTCTGACCGAGATCAAGCGATTGAAGCTGTTCGAACAGCTTCCCGCAAGCACGCTTGAAGTGCTGGCCAAGGACATCGAAAGCCTCGAGTTCGAGACCGGCAACTACATCGTTAGTCAGCACGACGAGGCCCGCGCCATTTATATACTGCTGTCGGGGGCCGTCCAGTTTCTCATGATGGTCGAGGGTATGGACGACTTCTTCGTAGGTACCACTTCCGAACGAGGCGCACTCATCGGCTGGTCGGTGGTAAGGGAACCGTTTCGCTACACCGCCTCGGTCCGGTGCACCGAACCCTGCCGTGTATTCAAGCTACGCCGCGCGGCCCTGGACCGGGTCTTGCGAAAAGATCCGATCGCCGCATGCCGGATCCTAAGGGCGGTTGCCGCCGCACTCGTCGATCGCCTGGAAGATGCGCGGGAACTCCTGGGCCAACTGCCGAAAACCGGCCCCCGCACGGAATGCTAGGCTCATGACGTCCGCGCTGGAACTGCTGCATGAATCGCCCGTGCTAGGAACGCTGCCTCCGGAGGATCTGCGGTTTCTTGCCGCGCGAGCGGCGACCAGGACGTTCAGGACCGGCGAAGCGATCTTCGAACAAGGTACTCCGGCGGAGGCTTGTTATCTTCTCCTGGCCGGTAGGGTTGGCATGTCGTTTCGACCTTCGGACGGCGAAGGCGTGCGCGACGGCGAGAACGACCGGCCGGACATGTTGCACCTCCGCCAATACGATGACCGGGGCCGTCTCCTGGGTTGGTCGGCGCTGCTCGAGCCATTCCGTTATCGGGCAACAGTTACCGCGCTTGAACGGACACATGTGCTGGTCCTGCGGCGCCAGGATTTGGACGAGCGCACGGATTCACACCCTGAGTTCGGCGCGGCCTTACTGGAGCGTATTATTTCGGTCCTGGGAAATCGCTTAAGGGAAACGCGCATCAGGTTAGTAGCCCGGCGTTACGAGAAAGAGGCGATGGCAATTCGCACCCTACTCGACCAGAGCGCGGAGCTGTTGCATGTCGATTCGCCGCTCCACAAGATCCCGTACTACCTCAAGAACCGGCTGACTGTTGCCGACGCCTTTCAGGCCCTAGAACTTGTGAGGGCGCGTGGTGACGAACACGAACAAGACCTCGCGGCGCATGCCTTAGAGATTCTGGAACAGGTGCGAGTTGAGCTGACACTCTACCAGGACTTGCAGCATGTCTACGAGGTTGTCGCAAGTGCTCCGGCCAGCATGCCAGCGGGAGATATCCGCAAACGCTGCTGCCAGGAATTCGTCAAGCTTTTCAACCGACTCGACTACGTAATCGAAGGGGAAGAGAATCTTCCCGACAACTCCGGGCACATCTTCATCATGAACCACCTCTTCAATCACCCGGACAACACTCTACCCAATCGGTTTCAGCTGACCTTGGACACACACTTCGTATCCTCCATGATCCTACTCAGAAAATATGGAGCGGCGCCTATTCGAATCATCCGGAAATCGAGATCCGATGAATTTGGCCATCAGAAGTATTACGACCGGCTCGGCTACATTTACGTCTCTTCCGGCCATGTCGACGATTCTGGGACGGAAGCCGGAATCACGCCGGAGGAACGACGGCGAGTTTTCCTTGACGCCGCGCGCGACCACTTGCTCGCTGGCAGAAACCTCGTAATTTGTCCCGAAGGCACCAGCGTCGCAACGGAGGACTCGCCGGTCGCTTTCAAAGCTGGTGCTTTTCGTTTGGCGGCCTATGTCGATCCAGAACCGCTGATCGTACCGATCTCCGTTGCGAACTTCGACAAGAACATTACGCGCAAGAAAGTGGCTGCGGTCGTGCACAAACCTTTCAGGCTCTCGGATTTCGTTTCGGATCCCACGGACGACGCTGGCTTATTCGATTACATCAACGGGTATCAGCGGTGTTTTGCTGGATTCGTTCGTGAAACCGTTACCTTGGCTAACTCGACTGCGCCGGACTAGCTGGCAGTCCGCGCTGTTCGGTTTTGTCAAATTCGAATATCGGGCGCTTGCGCTGCCTTTGTTCCGTGAGCATCCAAGATCGACTCCCAATTAACTCGATGTCGAACGAGTTCTGGAGAAAATTTCTTCGGGAGGCTATGCCAATCATTCCAGCCGGGCGCTGTGAGGGGCGGAGCGCCTTAGGGCGTCAAGTTCGAGCCGGTCGTCGGAGAATTGGTAAGCAAAGAGCGTCGACGGCGATGTGTCCACAACGTCCAGATTACGCATCGGATGGTCTGGAAATAGAAATTGCGCATGGTCTGAACCATTGATTGTTGCTACCGGGATCGTGGAATTAAGGCCAATTGAGCCCGCAGCGCCTCGAGCGCCTGCTTTTTAGTTGGAACCCGATCCGCGGACCGCTCGAGAACCTGCGGCCATCGCATGGACGCCAACAGGCTGGACCAACAGCTGCATCCGACCGGTTTGCACGACCGTGAAATCACACCTAGCAAAGTCGGGGCCGTCCGCACACAGCCAGACGGTGAACGGGTCCTGCTGCTCGGACCCTACTTATCATTTGATTACCTCCGGGACGCGGCGGATCAGATCCCTCAATCGGGCTTCAGTCACACGTTTCGCTGCCACATCGATGGTCAGCCACTCTCGATGCCTCATGTTGTCTTCCGGCCATGTATCGAGCTCAGTTGTGACCTTCATCAGGAAGACTTGGACTCTGCAGACGCCTCCCCACTTTGTGTAGGAGTAATTTCCCAGCACTTGCTCTGATACTTCGCCCGCAACACCGGCCTCCTCCATGGCTTCCTTCGCGGCCGAATCTGACGGCGTCAGATCCGGCTCGACGACGCCCTTCGGCACGACCCATCGTTTCCCCTTGCGAGAAGTGATTAATAGGATCTCGGGATCATTATTTCTAATTCGATAGGGCAATACAGCCGACTGCCTGTACATCCGGTCCGGATACTTGGCCATATTTAGTTCCTGAAGTATTCACTGAGGTAAGATCAAGATTATGATGCCCTTTAAGGGGCCTCCTCGCCATCTACCATTGCGGCCGAATGACGGTGTCCGACCGCCTTCGCGTAGGATCCTATCTTGTCACTTCCCGGTGACTAGGCTTACCTTGAGCGAGGGGCCGATGACCACTGTGTATCAGACGCGGAAGTTTATCGGAAGTCTTGCGCCACCCGAATTGGCATGATCATTGGTAGGACGAGAGCTGGGCGGCCTGACGAAAATAATGGCTAGACGTATAAACGGCCTTCTGGTAATTATAGTTGTAATAGTTCACTATGAGTTCCTATTCAATGTAACTCTCATTATTCCACACATGAAAATAAAACACAGATATAGAATTGTGTTTGGTGTGTTGACTGCGTTAACCGCGCATGCCCTGGAGATCTGGATATTTGGCGTAGCGTATTATTTCATGAACAAGGCTGAGAGTTGGGGAACCCTCAAAGGAAACATCGACGGCACCTTGATGGATTGCGCGTATTTTTCGTTTACGGTCTTTACAACTCTGGGGTTCGGAGACATTGAACCAATTGGAAACCTGAGATACTTGACGGGCGTCGAATCGCTCACCGGGCTGGTCCTGATCACTTGGTCGGCATCATTCCTGTTCTACGAAATGCAAAGGCACTGGTATAAGGCATAGCTAGCTCGCCCTTTACCGACTAGGTCGCATACGCGCAAAAGTTCCGTCTCCGCTAATTTCCCTGCGTATCAGGGAAA
>JARRKQ010000196.1:0-4062 GCA_037387885.1 Alphaproteobacteria bacterium
TGAAATCGTCCGTGCGCCGCTTCTCTTCGACAAAGAACTTCACAACATCGATTTGATTCTCGGCCGCCGCCAAGTGCAACGGCGTGCGGCGATCGTAATCAGCGCAGTTGAGCTTCGCGCCTCGCAGCAGCTGATGGTGGATCGCGCCGAGATCGCCCTTGCTCGCCGCCCAGATGAGGTCGTTCACCCGCGAGGCCAGCAACCGCGTGCGGCTGACCCTTGGATCCATCTTTCCAGACGCGCCGGCCAACATATCGAAATTGTGAAAATTGAAGCGATCCACCAGGCGCCGGCAGAACTCGATGCCGCGAACGCTGTTGCCGTGTTGATCGAGACGCGGCGACCAGACGCAAATTCCCATTACGTTCGGAATGACAACCATGATGCCGCCGCCCACGCCGCTCTTGGCCGGCAGCCCGATGGCAAACGCGAACTCGCCGGAATAATCGTACATGCCGCAGGACGACATCAGCGAAAGGCAATGCTGCACTGTCTGGGTGGCGAATACGCGTTCGCCGGTCACCGGGCAAATGCCGCCATTCGCCAAGGTCGCCGCAACCACTGACATCATCTCGGCAGTCAGTTCGATCGAACAGCTCTGAAAGTAAAGATCCAGCACATCGTTCAGGTCGACGCCCTTGGGAAAGGCGCCCTTCTCGCGCATGTAGTAGGCCAGAGCGAAGTTGCGGTCTGCGGTCTCGCGCTCCGACAGATAAACCGGAGTACTGAAGTGTGGTTTCATGCCGCCGCAGAGCGCCTGCCAACGTTCCATCACATAATCGAAACGTGAGCCGGCCCATCCACGCGCGTCGGCGTCGGTCATTTCCATCGCTTCGATCAGCTGTTGCTTGCTGCCGAGCTTGATCAATGCCGAGCTGAGTATCGCCCCCGCGTTGATCATCGGATTGTGAGGCCGGTTCACCTTGTTGAGGGCCAGTTCGTTGAAGCTGCCGCCGCTCGGCTCGTGGCCGATGTAGCTGTGCACGACATCGAGCCCGTGCTCCTCCACCGCCAGGCAGTAACTGATCGGCTTGCACATGGATTGGATGGGGAAGAAAACGTCCGCGTCGCCCACCGAATGGCGCTGGCCGTCGATGGTGCAGACGGCGGCGCCCCACTGGTCGAGCGCCGGCCCCTTGAGGTCGAGTTGGGGAATATAGTCGGCGGCGGCGCCATCGCGATTCTCGCGCGTGATCGCGTGAATGCGGTCAAACTCGTCGCAGAAGCTGGCGAAATCGGGGATGACGAGATTGCCCTGCAGGGCCCGTTCGATCAGCAGGATATTGTGACGAATGGCCTGGCAGAAGCCGTCTTGGGGGATTGGTTTCTCGAGTTTCTCCCTAATGGCAGCTTCGTCTTCGCGGCAAAGCGCGTCGAGCGCCGTCATACTGTCGCGCAGGCGGATGTCGTCGGTCAGCAGCCCAGCTTGCGCCAGCCGCGCCTCCAGATCGCGGCGCAAGACATGGTGATCGTTGTCGACGTCGAGCGAGCGAAAGAGCCGTTCCTCTCGCAGGTCGATTGGGGTCGTCGATGACGGGGATGCGGTGGCCGAATCGTTCTCACCCTCGAGTTGGACCGGCATTCTCGCTGCGCCAATATCTTGGACTTGGTCGCCGCTGGTTCGTCCTACAGCGGATTGGTGCATTGTTCTGCTCCGTGCGGGTGGGACCTAGGCGGCCTGGCTGGCATCGAACAACACCCGGCGGTATTCCTGGATTGTCGATATCGCCACAACCGACGCTTGCCTGAATGTGCCTGCCTGGATGATCCCATCGAAAATCAGAGATGCTTCCCGCTCGTTGAAAGTCGCGTGGTAGGGCACACCGTCCTTGCTTACGACATAGACTTCCATTGTCCTTGCTCCTGTTGAAACGTCCGATGCACCGGAACGCGACACCCTCGCGTCTCAACCCGAACTAGATTGCTAGGCCTGTCATCCTGTCGGGGTTCCGATAAGCACAAGCCCTGGCCAAATCTCAGCGCTCGTAGTGTTCATCAACGTTCCATATTCCTGCGAACCCAAGGCCCGCGCTAACCCCCGCCGATCACGTCGGGATAACTCAAACGTTCCCTCCCGTCCGCCGCTGGCGGCCGGTGCGTACTGCCACCGCGATATCGGCGCGGCTGAGGCCAATGTCCTTGAGTTGTCTGTCCGGCATTTCAGACAGTTGGCGAATTGCCAAGTTCTGCCGGTGGCGCCGGGACAGTTCACCTAGTGCGATCGCCACAAGGCAAGCGGCTGAGATGAATGCTTCAGTGGCCAAACGCCCGAGCCACGCAAAGAATGTTTGGCGAGCGATGGTGCCAGCAGGATCCACCCCGCCGTGAATGCTCACTCTTGTCATTTCACAATCCTCCAATGACTTCGCGTGTCTGACGTCAGCGCCTATGGGACGGATTGAGGAGTTTTCGTAACGGAGGATTTCTGGTTCATCGTAGTGACCGAAGGGAACGAAGATGAGACAGAAATCGAAGCGTTCGACGACTGGTGCTGAGCAGACGGTGCGGGATATCCGGCGCCGGACGCGCAAGCAGTATTCGGCCGAAGAGAAGATCCGGATCGTGCTGTCTGGCCTGCGCGGTGAGGACAGCATCGCCGAGCTGTGCCGGCGGGAGGGGATTGCAGAGAGCCTCTACTACAGCTGGTCGAAGGAGTTTCTCGAGGCCGGCAAGAAGCGGCTTTCGGGCGATACGGCCCGCCAGGCCTCCTCGAGCGAGGTTACGGATCTGCGCCGCGAGATGCGCGACCTCAAGGAGGCGCTTGCCGAACAGATGCTGGAGAACCGGCTGCTCAAAAAAAGCATGATCGGGGATGGGGGAGACGGCGCATGAGATATCCCGCCTCCGAGAAGCTGGAGATCATCCGCCTGGTCGAGCGCTCCCATCTGCCGGTCCGCCGCACGCTCGACAAGCTCGGCATTCCGACCACCACGTTCTACCGCTGGTACGACCGCTACCGGGCCTTCGGCCAAGCCGGTCTCGAGGACCGTACCAGCGGTCCCGGCCGGGTGTGGAACCGTATCCCGGACGATGTTCGCCGGCAGATCGTCGAGATGGCTCTGGACGAGCCGGAACTGTCGCCCCGTGAGCTGGCCGTAACGTTCACCGACACGAAGGGCTACTTCGTCTCACAAGCGTCCGTCTACCGCCTGCTCAAAGCCCACGACCTGATCACCAGCCCGGCCTTCGTGGTCATCAAGGCGGCCGATGCCTTCATGGACAAGACCACCGCTCCCAACCAGCTGTGGCAGACCGACTTCACCTACCTCAAGGTCATCGGCTGGGGATGGTTCTACCTGTCGACGATCCTCGACGACTTCTCCCGCTACATCATCGCCTGGAAGCTCTGCACGACCATGAAGGCTGTGGACGTCACCGACACGCTGGAAACGGCGCTCAAGGTATCAGGCTGCGATCGCGCCGAGGTCGTTCACAAGCCAAGGCTGCTCAGCGACAACGGCTCGTCCTACATTGCCGGTGATCTCGCGGTCTGGCTCACCGACCGGGGCATGGATCACCTCCGCGGCGCACCGAACCATCCCCAGACCCAGGGCAAGATCGAGCGCTGGCACCAGACCCTGAAGAACCGCGTCTTGCTCAAGAACTACTACCTGCCGGGCGATCTCGAAGACAGCGTCGCCGCCTTCGTCGAGCGCTACAATTACCGCCGCTACCACGAAAGCCTCAACAATCTCACCCCCGCCGACGTCTACTTCGGCCGGGATCAGGCCATCATCAACAGAAGGCAAAGGATCAAAGACCTGACCATTCGAAAACGCCGCTTGGCCCATCAGCGCCAAGCCGCTTAACATCAACCAAGATGAGACAGAGCCTCCGTTAGATAACCAACTCCACAGGCCCATTTAATCTGACGACGGACATTCGATAAGGCTATCGCCGCCGACTTGGAACGGCTTGCAAGAAACCCGGAGAACATATTTTCCGATTTCAGATTGGCCGCCGTATACGAGCAGATCGGCCAGCACGACAAAGCAGCCTTCCACATCAAACAGTCGCTCAAGAAGAATCCGGAATGGAGCCTGTCGCAAATAAAGATTTCAG
>JARRKQ010000197.1:0-4051 GCA_037387885.1 Alphaproteobacteria bacterium
GGTCGCGGCTCTGCCTCCGTGGACTCCGATAACCACCAATCGTAGAGTGATTTCTGCGTGTCAAAGGCAGGGGGAAGGCCCGTGTCATTCGTGCGCGAAAGACGACGACTTGCGGCGATTTTGGCGGCAGACGTGGTCGGCTACAGCCGTCTCATGCGCGAGGATGAGACGGGGACGCTGGCCCAGCTGAGGACGCTCCGAAAGGAGCTATTCGAGCCCAAGATCGACGAGTATGGCGGTCGCATCGTTAAGACGACGGGCGACGGTATTCTGATTGAGTTTGCCAGCGCTGTTGACGCAGTTCAGCACGCCGTCGATGTGCAGCAGGCGATGGGTCAACGGAATAGCGGTGTTCCGAAAGACCGTCGAATCGAGCTTCGCTTGGGGATCAATCTGGGCGACGTCATCGTCGACGGTGATGATCTTTATGGAGACGGCGTCAATATTGCTTCCCGATTGGAGGGGCTCGCGGAGCCGGGACACACTTGCATTTCGAGCTCAGTCTACGAGCAGGTTCGGCACAAAGTTGATCTTGCCTACGAGGATCGAGGCGAGCAGTCGGTTAAGAACATCGCCGATCCGATACACGTTTACGCCATCGCGTCGGGTGGCGGTGAAGTAGCGGGCGGCGGAATGAGCACAACGAACGCGCTGTTCCGCCGTCCCGCCGTCGCAGTGTTGCCATTCGAAAACCTGTCGAGTGATCCCGAGCAGGAGTATCTCGCCAACGGCCTGACCGAAGACATCATCACGGCGCTGTCACTGATGAACTCGTTTCCGGTGATAGCGCGCAATTCGACGTTCGCCTACAAGGGAACCTCGCCCGATATTCGTAAAGTCGGCGAAGAGCTTGGGGCACGGTACGTCATAGAGGGCAGCTTCCGCCGACTAGGGCACCGCGTTCGGGTGACCGCGCAATTGATCAACGCGGATACCGGTCACCACGTGTGGGCCGAGCGATACGACCGGGATATCGATGACATCTTCGCACTCCAGGATGAGATATCGGCGCAAATCGCCGCAACCGTCGCACCCGAGCTCGAATTTGCGGAACAGGAGCGTGTCCGAGCCAAAAACCCCTCGAGCCTCGATGCCTGGGAGCTCAATCAAAGGGGCCTGGCGCTGTTCGAGGAATTCACCAAGGACTCCAATACTGCCGCCCGCGATCTGTTTTCGAAGGCGCTTGCCCTTGAGGCGACCTACGCGCGAGCGTGCGCCAACCTGGCATTTACGCACCACGTAGACCTCTATCTGGAGTTCTCAGAAGACCGAGATCGCTCGCTTGCTGATCTCTTGAGTACGGCTCGCAAAGCTGTTGCGCTCGACCGCTCCGACGCCGTCGCTCACATGATCTCCAGTCTTGCGGCCACGTGGGTGAAAGATTTCGAGTTCGCGATATTGGAAGGGCGAGAAGCAGCTAAGCTTGCGCCAAGTGAAGGAAACATAGCCTTGGGCACTGCACTGGATTGCGCAGGTAGATCCGTTGAAGCTGTCCCGTGTTTCGAACTCGGATTGCGACTCAATCCCCGGGCCCCGCGTCGAGACATCTGGTTGACCATGGGGGCACGAGCGCAGCTGAACGCTGGTAATTTCGAAGTCGCCATTGGGTCCGCCGATATGGCATTGCATGGGCGTCCGAACATGGTTGAGGCCCGCCTGATACTCGCGTCGGCGCTCGCTCAACTTGGCCGTCAATCGGAAGCCGCCGCTGCGCTGCGTAAAGCACGAGAGTCTCACTCAGAGTCGAAGGAATTGACCTTGCCGATCGGCTGGACTCG
This sequence comes from Alphaproteobacteria bacterium, assembly GCA_037387885.1. GTDB lineage: Bacteria > Pseudomonadota > Alphaproteobacteria > JAPULJ01 > JAPULJ01 > DATKZM01. Next base: position 1,779 of record JARRKQ010000197.1, read on the forward strand.
ATACAAGGATCCCGAAGCGTGCCGATTTCTGATGGATGGGCTTCGCAAAGCCGGTTGGAAAGGTTGAGCCGTCACCATCGATCAGTGGATTGCCCAGCTTAATTCCGATTCTAGCTAGGTCCAGACATCTTCGAAGCTGAACGGCATGGCCCCTTTCCGCCCCAATGCGGTCATCTCGGGCATTCGTGGACTCCCCTTACGTCGGACCATAAAGTTAGTCTGTATTGCTCGGGAGGACGGCCCACCAATGGCCGAAGAGCGCGTTCAACGCAGGCTTGCCGCCATCCTGGCCGCTGACGTGGTCGGGTACTCCCGCTTGATTGAAACGGACGAGAAAGGCACTCGCGCGCGCCTCCGTAGCTTGCAGTCCGAACTGATCGAGCCACAGATCGCTGGCGGCGGCGGGCGCATCGTCAAGACCATGGGCGACGGCATCCTCGTCGAGTTTCCCAGCGCAGTGGACGCGGTGTCCAGTGCCTTCGAGCTCTTCCGCACAATGCGCAAGCGTAACGCCGATGTTCCCGAAGAGGACAGGATCGAGTTCCGGGTCGGCATCAATGTGGGCGACGTAATCGTCGAAGGTGACGATATCCACGGCGACGGGGTGAACGTGGCTGCCCGCCTACAGGCTCTGTGTGAGCCTGGTGAGATCTATGTCTCGGGCACGGTTTACGACCAAGCCGCCGGAAAGGTTTTGGCGTCATTTGAGGATCTGGGCGAAAAGACAGTCAAAAACATAACCAAGCCCGTGCGAGTCTATCGCATCAAACTCGCGGACCAGGACACCTCACGGCCGCCAAGCCCCGTGGCGATGTTGCGCCGCCCGGCGGTTGCAGTCCTTCCTTTCGAGAACATGTCAACCGACGCCGCACAGGACTATTTCGCCGACGGGCTCACCGAGGACATCATCACTGCCCTGTCGCTTTGGCGTTCATTTCCAGTAATCGCCCGAAACTCGACCAATACCTACAAAGGACAGGCGATTGACGTGCGCAAGGTCGCAAAAGACCTTGATGCTCGGTATGTGCTCGAAGGAAGTGTTCGGATATATGCTGAGCGAATTCGGGTCACGGCGCAGCTTATCGACGCCACAACCGGTCACCATGTCTGGGCGGAAAGAATAGACCGGGATCTCAACGACCTGTTCATCGTCCAAGACGAGATCGCCCAAAAAATATCGGCAAGCGTGGCGCCTGAGCTGGAGAGGGCAGAGCAGCGGCGGTCGTTCACCGCAGGGACACAGGACCTTGATGCCTGGGGGTACTATCAGCGTGGGATGTCACACTTGGTCGAATATTCGCAGGGCGGCAACCAGCAGGCTCGGGACATGTTTGAGCGGGCAATCGCTTTGGACCAGAATTATGCCGAGCCGCTGATCGGTCTTGCTTACTGCAACTACCAGGAGGTTCGATGGTCTTGGACCAAAGACATCGAAACAAAGCAGGCTGAAATATTCCAGCTTGTACGCCGCGCTATCGAACTTGACGAAATGGATGCCAAAGCCCACTGGATGCTGGGATTGGGATATCAAATCTTGCGGCGATTTGACCGCGCCATTGCGGAGGGTGAATCAGCCGTCGCGCTCAATCCGAACTTTGCTTTGGCTTATTTTGGCCTCGGGGGATCATATTTGTTTGGCGGGCAACCGAAAAGCGCAGTGGGATGCCTGGAAACCGCGATCCAGCTTAACCCTCGCGATCCGAGAAACTTCATCGTCTACACCATTCTCGCACACGCCCATCTCATATTGAACGAGTACGAGAAGGCAGTCGAAACGGCCAACAAAGCCCTGCCCATCCGCCCGGACTTTATGGCCGCCCATGTCATCCTGGCATCCAGTCTCGGACATCTGGGCAATAGACGGGAAGCCGCCGACGCCCTCGAAGAATTTGAGCGCGTTCGCCCCGGCCATTTAGACACTCTGAAGGCATTATCTGACTTGGAAGTATACGGCGAAGCCTATGATTATCGCGCTCTCGGCGAAACGCACCTCCTTGACGGTTTACGAAAAGCGAAGCTGTTAGGATAGTTGGCTGGCCACGCCAATGTCTGCTTCTGGCTAAAAGCAGACACCCTCAACGCTGACCGGCACGTCCGCGTTCCGCCCAGGAGCGGACAATGCGAGCGTGATTGCCGATGTCCGCCCATGACCCAAATGTATGGACCGGCTGCATTTCGCAAGTGAGCGGGCATGGTGTGGTGGAAGTCGCAAATATGTATCCGGCCTGTTTGATCGGCTCGCGGGCCGTGGCCTTGATGGGGGTACGCTCGCA
>JARRKQ010000198.1:0-5523 GCA_037387885.1 Alphaproteobacteria bacterium
GGCACATCCAAGCTGTCGAGCGTCGGATTGCCGGCCTTCTCCACCAGCTCCAGCACCCAGGCCGATTGTGGATCGAGGGTCATAACGCAAGCCTTTCGTGACTGTTGCCGCGACGAGGACGCTGCCCATCGAAGCGGCAAAGCGCCGGTCTGTCCAGCACCCCTTCGGGTGTTTTCTCGGGCGGGCGTTGGCTTGGCCGTCCCAGCGACTATGATGCGCGGGAACCAGGCTCATAAGACCGCGCCCACAGGACCGCCATATCCACCATGTCCGCCACGCTGCAGGAAATTTGCCGCTACCCCGTGAAGAGCCTCTCGGCCGACCGGCTCGACGCGGTCACGCTCACCGCCGGCGCGGGCGTGCCGCACGACCGACGCTTCGCGCTCGCCCATGGCAGTGCGCGGATCGATGCGGGCGCGCCCGAATGGCGGCCCAAGTCCGATTTCCTCGCCCTGGTGCGCAATGCGCGTTTGGCGAAGCTTCAGAGCCGATTCGATCCGGAGACCGGCACGCTGGCGATCCACCGCGGCGGCGGCAAGGTGGTCGAGGGCGATGCGACCAAACCGCTCGGCCGCGCGCTCATCGAGCAGTTCTTCGCCGCCTTCATGGGCGAGGAGGCGCGCGGCGGGGTCCGGCTTATCGAGGCGGCCGGCTTCATGTTCTCCGACGTGCCCGAGGCCTGTGTCTCGATCATCAATCTCGAAAGCGTGCGCGACCTCGAGCGCGTCACCGGCAAGCCGGTCGACCCCGTTCGCTTTCGCGGCAATCTGATCATCGCCGGCGGTCCTCCGTGGTCGGAGCACGCCTTGGTCGGCCAGGAGATCACGGTGGGGGACGTGCGGCTCAAGGTTCACCGGCGCATCGGCCGCTGCGCGGCGACGGAGGTGAACCCGGCGACGGCCGAGCGCGACATGCAGATCCTGCGCGCGCTGTCGCACGGCTTCGATCACACGAATATGGGCGTCTATGCCGAGGTCGTGCAGGGCGGCGAGATCAAATCCGGCGATGCGGTGGATCTGGTCTGATTAGAAACAGACTTTCGCCGTCACTCCCGCGAAAGCGGGAGTCTATGATGACCGTCGGGCTTTTGGACCACGAGCGCTGGATTCCCGCTTGCACGGTAATGACGTTAAGCAGGGCTTGGAAAACCCCTCAGACGGGCGGCTGCTCGGAGCCGTCGGGCGGCGTCTCGGGCTTGGACTCGCCGGCGCCTTCGGCGGTGGCCGTTTCGGCCGATCCGTTCGCATCCTTGCCGTTGGGCTGCTTCGGCGCTGAGCCCTGCCGGTCCTGATTGTTGGCGTTGAGGATGCGGTAATAGTGCTCGGCGTGCTGATAGAAATTCTCGGCGGCGATCCGGTCGCCGCTGGCCGAGGCATCGCGGGCAAGCGTGAGGTACTTCTCCATCACCTGATAGGCATTGCCGCGTACCCGAACACTGGGTCCGTTGGAGTCGAATGTCTGGTTCCGGGAATTACCCGGCTTGCGACCGTTGTTGCGGCCACGACCACGTTTCGGATTGGATGGTTGTCTCATAGTATGGTGACGGTTCCCTTGCACACAGGCTCCCACTTCGCCTGCACGGTGCGTCTATTGATCGCTCCGGAGGCATCGAAACTCAATGCAGATCGGGGGGTCCCATGCCGGCCGTAGCCGACGCTAATGGACCTTTTCCCTGTCTTAACAAAAACACTGGGGCCTTGCCAGCCGCAAATACCACAAAATCCTTCAACGAAACGTGAAACTTAGCGAATAAGCGCCATAACGCGCGGGATTCCGCCGATATCGGACCGCATATTCGCGACTGTGAGCCCCTTTCGCTCCGCGCGTCGCTGCGCCGCTTCGCTCTGGCCCGCGCCGATTTCGACGAAGGCCCGCCCTCGCGGATACAGCAGCCGCTGGATCGCATCCACGACGCTTTCGATCCCGGACAGTCCGTCCGGCCCACCATCGAGCGCCGCATGTGGATCGTAGGCGACCTCCGGCGCGAGGCCGGAAAGATCGCTACTAGGAATATAAGGTGGATTGGCGAGAATGCAATCGAAGGACGTGGTGAGGCTCTGCGCCCAATCGTCACAAACAAACTGCGCACGGGCACCGAACCCCAGCCGTTTCGCATTCGCTGACGCGGCATCGACAGCATCTGCCGAGACATCGACGCCGACGCCGGTCGCGTTCGGAAACTCGCTCAGCAACGCCAATAGCAAACAGCCCGTGCCCGTGCCGAGATCGAGGACCGTCAGCGCAGCGTCGCGATCGGGAAAGGCCTCGAGCGCTGCCTCGATCACTGTCTCGCTGTCGGGCCGCGGCTCCAGCGTCGCCGGCGTGACCGCGAAGTCGAGGCTCCAGAACTCGCGCGTCCCCAGGATGCGCCCAACCGGTTCGCGCGCCTCGCGGCGGCGCAGCATGGCCTCGATGGCCGCGCATTCCTGGTCACTCACGGATCGCTCGGGATGCGCCAGCATCGCCTCGCGGCTCATGCCCAGCGCAGCGCCAACGAGCAACCGCGCGTCGAGCCGAGGCTCCGCCACGCCAGCGTCCGCAAGCCGCTGCGCTGCATCGGCAAGCACGTCGCGCAAAACCAAACCGGTGTCCGCCATTACACTCATTCGACCGCCGCGAGCCGCGCCGCCTGGTCTTCCGTGGTCAGCGCATCGATCATCTCATCGAGCCCCTCGCCTTCGAGGATCGCGTCGATCTTGTGAAGCGTCATGTTGATCCGGTGATCGGTGACGCGGCCTTGGGGAAAGTTGTAGGTGCGGATGCGCTCCGAGCGGTCGCCCGAGCCCACCTGGCTGCGCCGGTCGGCGGCGCGTTCCGCATCGCGCGCGGCACGTTGGGCCTCGTAGAGCCGCGCGCGCAGCACCTTCATCGCCTTGGCCTTGTTCTTGTGCTGCGACTTCTCGTCCTGGATCGCGACAACGATGCCGGTCGGCATATGCGTGATCCGCACGGCGCTGTCGGTCGTGTTGACCGACTGGCCGCCGGGCCCGCTGGAGCGGTAGACATCGATGCGCAGATCGTTTTCGTCGAGGTCGAGATCGACCTCCTCGGCCTCGGGCAGCACCGCCACCGTCGCCGCCGAGGTATGAATGCGCCCGCCCGACTCGGTGGCCGGCACGCGCTGCACCCGATGCACGCCGGATTCGAACTTCAGGCGCGCAAAGACGTCGCGGCCGCTGATATTGGCGATCGCCTCTTTGTAGCCGCCGATGCCGGTCTCGTTCACGTCCATCACCTCGAACTTCCACTTATGCGCATCGGCATAGCGCTGATACATGCGGAAGAGATCGGCCGCGAAAAGCGCCGCCTCGTCGCCGCCGGTGCCGGCGCGCACTTCCAGGATCGCGTTCTTGGCGTCGGCTTCGTCCTTGGGCAGCAACAGGATCTTGAGCTCGCCCTCCAGCGCCGGGATGCTCTCCTTCAGCTCGGCGAACTCGGCCTCCGCGAGCTCACGCATCTCTGCGTCGCCTTGCGGATCGGCGATCAGCCCGGCCAGATCGCCCATCTCGGCTTGCGCCTTGCGCAGCGCCTCGATCTTCTCCACCACGGGCGAGAGGTCGGCGTACTCCTTGGAAAGCTTCGCCATCTCCTGCGGGTCCATCGCCTCGCCGCTGGCCAGCCGGTCGCCCAGCTCCTTTTGCCGCGCCGCCACCTGGTCGAGCTTGGCGTCCATGCTCATGTCGTCGGTCCCTTTTTCATCTTCGGTTTCTTCGCGCCGCCGCCACTGCCGCCAATCCCGAACAATCGGCCGAGCAGCGACGCCGTCTGATTCGCCTGCGCCTCACCATCGTCCGCTGCGATCGCGCGCAGCGCGCTCGACGGCTCATGCAGCAGCCGGTTGACGAGTTTGCGGGTCACCGTCTCGGCATCGTCGGTGCCGGCCTCGTTCAGCACTTCCTGGCGCACCGCCTCGAAATGCGCGCGCAAGCCTTCGATCGCCGGCGCCGCGGCGCGCTCGTCGCGGCCGCTGATATTGGCGATCGCCTCTTTGTAGCCGCCGATGCCGGTCTCGTTCACGTCCATCACCTCGAACTTTGAAGCGGAAGGCGTCGTCGATGCGTTCCACCGCCGGGTCGATGTCGCCCGGCACGCCGGCGTCGATCAGCAGGATCGGCTTCCGCCGCCGCCGATCGAGCGCCGCCTCGATCATGCCGGGCCCGATCGAATAGCTCCGCCCGCCAAGCGCCGCGACCACGATGTCGCTGGCATCGAGCAGCGCCGGCATCGTCTCGAACGCCGCCTCGTGGCATTCGAGCCGCCGCGCCGCGGCCTGGCTGCGCGCCGCCGAGGGCAGACTGACGGTAAGCTGCGCAAGGCCCGCGTCCCGCATCTTCTCCGCGGTCAGCTCGCCCATTTCGCCGTCGCCCAGCAGCAGCGCGCTGCAGCGCTTAAGATCGCCGTGCAGATCGCGCGCGACCTGAACTGCCGCGGCGGCCATCGAGACCGGCGCTTCGCCGATCGCCGTCTCGCTGCGGATTTTCTTGGCGACGCCGAAGGCCGCCTGCACCGCACCGTCGAGCTCGGGGCCGACCATGCCGGCCGCCTTGGCCAGTCTGTGCCCGGCCTTCACCTGGCCGAGGACCTGCGGCTCGCCGATCACCTGGCTGTCGAGCGAGGCGGCGACGGCGAAGATATGGCGCGCCGCATCCTCGCCGGCAAGCGTGTAGAACTGCCGCCGCGCATCGTCGGCGATGCCCGGCACCCGCTTGATCAGCACGTCGATTGCGGCCTCGGCCACCTTGGCCGGCTCGGGCGCCGCCGCCTGGATCTCCACGCGGTCGCAGGTCGAGAGAATGATTGCCTGGTCCACGCCCTTGGCCTTCAGCGCGCGCAGCACCTCCGGCACCGCGCCGTCGGCGACGAACAGCTCGTCGCGCAACATGATGCTGCTCGAATGATGGTTGGCGCCGACCACGAAAAGCTGGGCCGGCGTGTGCTGGCGGCCCGCCATGGTCGTCTCGCTAACGGTAGGGAGCGAGCGCGTCTTCGAGCGCCGTCAGCTTCACCTCGCTCTGCTCGCCCGTATCGAGGTCGCGCAAGGTCGCCGCGTCGCGGGCGAGCTCGTCCTCGCCCATCAGTACGGCGACCCGCGCGTTCGCCTTGTTGGCGTCCTTCATGCGGCGCTTCAAATTGCCGCGAAACCCGAGATCGACCGCAAAGCCCGCCCGGCGCAGCTTCGCCGCCAGGATCTCCGCCGTCGCCTCGGCCGCCTCGCCGATCGGCACCAGCGCCACCGGGCGCGGCGGCTCCAACGTCCTGTCCGCCAAGAGCGCCAGCCGCTCGATACCGCCAGCCCAGCCGATCCCCGGCGTCGGCGGCCCACCCATCTGCTGAATGAGGCCGTCATAGCGTCCGCCCGCGATCACCGCGCCCTGCGCGCCGAGCTCGGTGGTCGTGAACTCGAACGCCGTATGTGTCGGTTCGCGATGTACCTGGGCCCGCCGATCCAGCTCAGCGAGCTGGTCACGACGCCGAGCAATTCGATCATTCACCAGAGCTATGACGCGCAGGAGCGCGCCGAGC
>JARRKQ010000199.1:0-3962 GCA_037387885.1 Alphaproteobacteria bacterium
CCGAAAAGGTTCGTACCGACAGAATCCCGCAAGACAAAATTAGGATTATTTGGAAAACGTTGCAAATGTACGCGGACTCAAGCCGTCCGACAAAGGTGTTGCACTCGGGCAGCGATCTGCCTACGATCCCGCTATCTAACTGAGGATAGCGGGATCACCCCGTGCAGAAGAAATCTTCGGGAGGTTCAACGTCCCGAATTCCGCTCGAGCACGGCGGGATTCAGGTCAACTTCTGCAAGAATCCTGAGTGTGAGAATTACGACATCGCGGCCGCCCAGTACACTGCGCACGGCGCACATCGCGACCGCTATGCTGTCGTCAATGCTGGTCGGCAATATCCGGTGCTCAAGTGTCGCGCCTGTGGCGAATATCCGCCGCTCAAGAGCAACCAGGGCATCGCTGAGGAGCACGAGCGTCTCGGCGCCTACCTGAGCGTACCCCCGGAAGCCTCCTGTCCTGACGCGGATTGCGCCAACCACGGCGTCGGTGTCTCCACCGGATCGCCCCATTACCGCAGCTATGGCACCACCAGGTCCGGCTCCAAACGCTACCGCTGCAACGCCTGCACCAAGACCTTTTCGATTGGTTACTCGACCGTTGGACAGAAGCAGCCGCACAAGAACCGGCTGATTTTTCAGCTACTGATGAACAAGTCCCCGTTCCGGCGCTTGTGCGAAATCGCCGATATTGCCCGCGGGACGCTATACCCGAAGATCGACTTCCTTCATCGCCAATGCCTGGCCTTCGTCGGCCACCGGGAGCGGCGCCTGTTGCAAGGCTTCTCGATCCCGCGTCTTTATCTTGGTGTGGACCGGCAGGACTACATCGTGAATTGGACCCAGCGCGAAGACAAGCGCAACGTCCGGCTCACAGCCGTCGGCAGCGCCGACAACGCCACCCGATATGTGTTCGGAATGCACCTGAACTTCGACCCGGACGTGAAGGCCGACGTCATCGAACACGAAGCCGCTACCTTGGGCGATTCCGAGGCGCAGTTGCCATTCCGCCGTCACGCCCGCTTGTGGTTGGCGAGCGACTACGCGGCGGCCCGGCAGAGGGGCAAGAACGCCCTGTCAGGCGACGACGGCACGCTCAATGGCGCCGTGGCTGCCCGCTACAAGGATGCGGAGTTCCGGTCCGATATCGAGGTCTTCGAGGAACCAGGACGAACCACGCAGCTACCAAGGACCGGTATGCAGGTCCATGCTGAATACACCCTCTACGGTCACTGCTTCCTTTTGCGAGATCTGAGCGCGGGCGCGGAGAAAATCCGGCTGTTCCTCGACCAGGACTCCGGTATGCGCGCTGCAGTCCTGGGCGCCTTCGCCGAGCGCGTGGCTGATCGCACCGCCGATGCCTTCTACGTGCACATCAACAAAGACATGACCGTCGACGAGCGCAAGCATGCGCTGAAGGTCAGCCGTGAGCGCTTCCGCTCTTTGGAGGAGGAGCACCCCACGTTGGACCGCCAGGCTCTGCGGCTGCTCGTCATCAAGGAAGCGCTCGCCGACATGTCCGTCATCGGTCACTGGAAGGACCGCTGGCTCACGCACCCGTTCCCGAGCATGAGCGAGCCCGAGAAGGCCGTCTGCTACCTGACTGACTATGACGACCATGACGAGGACCACTTGGCCTGGCTCTACAATAAGGCGAGTCTCCGCGCCATCGACGCCTTTTTCATGCAGGTGCGCCGGCGACTCTCGCTGCTGGAGCGGCCCATCGCGAGCGCCAGCAACAACCGTCGCGTCTGGCACGGCTACAGCGCCTACAATCCGCGCTCAATCGTGAAGCTCCTGGAAATGTTCCGGGTCTTCTACAATTACGTGCTCGTCGGAATGGACAAGAAAACGCCAGCCATGCGCTTGGGATTGGCAAAGGGGCGGGTGAGCCTCGAAGATATCGTGTACTTCCAACCGTGATGTCTCCGGCTTCTTGCGAGCGAAGTCTCTGTCCAGGCTTCGAGACGGCACAAGCTGCCCGGCTCAGATGCAACACCTTTGTCGGACGGCTTGGGCAGGGCAAGGCTTTGCAGCGGTCGCGGAAAAAGGCTGTGTATCTAGGATTTTGTTGCAGTCAGAGCAGGTCGATCATCGGCTTTGGCGGCTTAAGCTTCAGCATTTTCAATCGCTTGGCTGCCGCCGGCTTGGGCTCGGTAACCTGCCAGACGGTTCCGTTCGGGCTCAACAATTGCGCCAATTGGATCTGTTTCAGGTCATCACGGATGTTGCGCCAGGTGTCCTCGGCGGCGTGTTCGATCACCCGTTCCAGGAGCAGAGACAGAACGGTGATAGCGATGTGGGCATGGATGCGGTGGGGGGCCCAATGGTAGACAGGGCGCATCTTCGAGTGCGCTCTTCATCGTCCGCCACGCCTCTTCGACCCGTTGCTGCTGCTTGTAGCCCAGCGCCATGTCTTCGGCTGTCAACGTATCGTCGTTGCTGTGGACGACGAATTTGCCATCGAACCGTTCCAGTTCCTTGATTGCCTTGCGGTCGACTGCCAACCCCCTTGGGGGTCTCCTTCAGTAATCGGCCGTAGCGCGCGCTGGTGCGCAGCATGCACGCTCGCTAGTTGTAGCCTTCGCTCTGATCCGACAGGCTGGCCAACTCGGCTTCGAGCTCCTGGATCAACCGTTGCCGATGACGTTTCTGCCGTTGCGCCTCCTGTGGGTTGTAGCACACCGCATAACGCCTGCGTCGTTCTCCGTCGCCAACGATAACCTCCTTGACCTTCAGGTTCTCGGCGACCTCGCGAGAGCGTCCCGGGCGAGCGAGGACCGCCTACTCACCTCATCACCACGCTTCATCGGCATCGCCAACAAGTACTTGCCGCCACCCTTGGAGAGGACCTGGAGGTTGACCTGAGAGACCATGCCGGCATCACCTACAAACAGGCAGCGACTCAGCTGCCACCCCTTCAGATCCTCCTTGACCTTCGCCACGGTGGTGACATCGACGGTGTTGCCCGGAAAAACCCAGTGGCGCACCGGAAAACCATCGCGGGTCACCGCCAGACCCACGACGATCTGTGGGGCGTCCTTACGTCCATTCTTGCTGTGGCCCCGCTTGCGAGGGGCGGGATAGTTTTTCTTGCCCGCCTCGAAACTGCCCTTGACCTGACCTTCATCATCTCCCTCGTCCTCTTCGTCGATCTCGAAGTGCAGCGAGGTGGTGTCGTAAAACACGATATCCACATCGAGGTTGAGTAGATCGGCCACCTGGAAGTAGATCCCCCGTTCGATCTGCTCCTTGTTCGCTTCCAGGAAATCCATCGCGCGATACAGGTGGTGCAGTTCCAATCCGCGAGCACCGCGGATGTTGACGTCTTCCTTACAGCCACTGTTCATGGCAGTAGAGCTTGGAGGCGGGTGCACAGGCACGATTGGCGACCAGCGCGAACAAGGCTCGTTCCATGTCGAAACCGAAGCGCCGCCTGGCCACCTGCTTACGAATCACCACATCGATCCCGAGGTGTTGCCACATCGCTTCCAGTACGTAGACATCTCCATAGGGCCACGCGCAGACCAATGACCACTCGGGACCATCGGCGACGATCTCCTCCGGCGAACAGCGACGCAAGATGCTGCGCGCAAGCCGACGAAGCCGCTCCACCGCGGCGGGATCATCGCCCCGTCCGCAGTTGTAGACGATGCGCGCCTGTGACCGTCCCTTTTCAGGATTCCAGGTGTTCTCGGCGATTTGCAGGTAGGTGACCACCTTACCGTCGGCCCGTCTCTGTTTGCTCTCTCGCAGGTACATGCCCTACAGGATAGCTGGGATTATGCGCTACTGGCAAAAATCCGTGTGACTAGGAGTTTTCAGCTTAATCGTCCGGAAACCCGCGCCGTTGCTGGGATTGAGGCGGAAGTGTGCCTAGAAACTGTCAAAGTCGGGTCTACCTTCACCCCACAATGCGCGCAATTGACGCGCCGCATCACGTAAACCAGAAAAACCCGGTAGCCC
>JARRKQ010000200.1:0-3922 GCA_037387885.1 Alphaproteobacteria bacterium
GAAACAACGCGCCCTGGCCGCGGTCAACGCCCTCAACGAAACGCTTCATATAAGAACCCTCGCCGCTAGCTCGGCGGGATTCTAGCAAACCTCACGTTTTCACACAGCCTGGACCCAAACCGGACATTGCCGCTATGCGTCAGTGGTCTCCGCAATCGATCGATACGTCGGGATGAAGCGGCTTCATGGGCTCATCTGCATGTGCGCCTCGTCGGCTCTCTGGAGATGGCCCCCGCCACCGATTAGACTTTAATCGCATGGGATCGGCACGTTGGTGCCTGCACGAGGCCAGCTGCTTGCCTTTCGGACGGTTCCGAGCCACGCTCAAGCTGCTGGGAGGCTTCCATATGGGGAATCCCGGTTAAAGAGAATAAAGGGACCGTAATGACCAACTACAGATTGGGTGTGCTAACCCTCACCGCGCTCGCGTTCACGGCCATGCTCACGGCCGCTGCGCCGCCCGCGCGGGCCGCCGACGACACGTCACTCTGGTCGGTTTACAACCGGTACTTCAAGACCGCCAAATACGTCGACCTGACGCATACAATCGCGCCGAACATCCCCGTTTGGGCCGGCTTCGGACCGTCGAAGTTTGAGCCGACGCTAGACCCCAAGACCGGCAAGCCGTATACCTACAATAAAGACGGCTTCGAGGCGACGCGCTACACGCTGACCACCGACCAGCTGGGCACCCAGCTCGATCCGCCAGCGCACTGGGCGCCCGAATACCCGGCGATCGACGAGCTGCCCGCGACCTACACGATCCGGCCGCTCGTGGTGATCTCGATCGTCGACAAGGTGAAGAAGGATGCCGGCTATCACATGACCGTCGCCGACGTGCTTGCCTGGGAGAAGAAACACGGCAAGGTACCCGCGGGCTCGGTGGTCTTCGTGCGCTCCGACTGGTCGAAGGACTGGCCCAATCCAGAGCTCTCGACCCGCACCCCGTTTCCCGGCGTCAAGCTCGCGGCTCTGAAGTTCCTGCACGAGCAACGCCACATCCTGTTCCATGGCCACGAGCCGCTCGACACCGACACCACTCCCAACCTCGAAGGCGAACACTGGCTGATGCATAATGGATACGCACAGGCCGAGGGCGTGGCGAACCTGGACAAGGTTCCAGTAGTGGGCGCGCTCGTCGCGATCGGCTATCCGAAGCTGAAGGGCGGGCTCGGCGGCTATGCGCGCTATATCGCGATCTGTCCCCCCGACTGGCGGTACGGCGTGCGCGTCGGCCAAGTGCCCGAAGCACCGCTGGTGAAGTCGAGTAAGATCCTCCATTGGGACAAGGCTGCCGGCACGCGGGTGCGATGACGACCGCCCAGGGGATTGCGTCGAGCCGGTTTACCGGAGTGAAGCCGAGCGCCCTCATTTGGGTCGAATATGTGAGCCAAACGGGCACAATGGATGTCCGCTTTCCGCCCAATAGCGGACATTGCTGATGCAATGGACGATGTCTGTTTCTGACCCACTGCGGACATTGTCCGACCGCCGACCTCCATCCAACTTTCCAATAGCCTGCCAGTCACGAAGTCATTAGCGTGCCAAGTCACAGACTGTTGGATGCAAGGCGAACAACACACGCGGTTCGTCGAGGTGATAACAACATGGGGGACAGTCTCGATATGACAGCGACATCGACACACGCCAGCTTTACCGGGTCAATACCGGAAAACTATGACCGCTACCTGGGCCCGCTTCTGTTTGAGTTCTCTGCCGCAGATATGGCGCGTCGTGTCGCTGGTGCGCTAGATGGTCCTGCGAAAGTGCTGGAGGTCGCCTGTGGTACCGGGATTTCGACCCGGCACTTGGCGAACACGTTTCCGGACGGAACGGAGATCATCGCCACCGATCTCAACGAGGCGATGCTTGACCATGCGGCAACTGTGAACGGAAATCTCCCGGGTGTAACTTACCAACAGGCTGATGCGCTCGAGCTGCCATTTGACGACTCTGAATTCGACGCCGTCGTTTGCCAGTTCGGCATCATGTTTTTTCCTGACAAAGCGAAGGGCATGACAGAGATGACCCGGGTTCTGAATCCATGCGGTACGTTGGCATTGAATGTATGGGACGCGGTCGATCAAAATCTGGCGGTGGCAATCGTGGATCGGGTGATCAAGAGCTTTTTTGAGTCGGATCCACCGCGATTCTTGGAGATCCCGTTCGGCCTTCATGATGTCGCGGAGGTGCGTAAGCTGTTTCACGGCGCGGGCTATGAGGCCGTGGAGGTCGCGTATGTTTCTGAGGCCGTGGAAACGGCAGACCACAGCCACGTTGCGCTGGGCTTCGTCACCGGCAATCCAACGATTATCGAGGTCGAGCAGCGTGCCAACATCAGCGCCGATGACATTGTGGCCGCGGCCGTTCAAGAGCTGGAAAAGGAGTTGGGGCCTGCACCGACCCGGCTGGATTTCCAGGAGATTGTTTTTTTGGCGAGCAAGCCCGACCGCTGAGACTACGAGACATAACCGCATCCGGCTGAGAGCGAACTAAGCAACCGAGACACTTGTGAAAGTCCGCTATTCGGCCGGAGGCGGGCATGGTCGGCGCCACATCGGATGAACGGTTATTACCCGTTGCGGACATTGGCGCCCCAATTTGTCACCCAAATATCCGACGGCTAGGATCGCAGAACTTGAGCTTGCGAATGCGACGGAGCACCCAATGCAAAAACCGGAGCTATTGTCGAATGAAGCCGGACAATCACCCGCCCGGATGATCGATGAGATGTCGCGGCTCTATTACTTATCGCGGCCATTCACGTGGCGGCAGAACTGGGGATTGCGGATCGGTTAGCCCGGTGCTTTTAGGGTTGCTTATTTGTAAGCGCGGGTGCATTCGGTGCCAATTTCTGGCGGCCGTGCCGCGCACCATGCTTGAGACCCTTTCCGAATCTGCTACGTGCAGGAAACGGGGGTGATGGCCGATCTCAGCGAGCTCTGCTTCGAACGCGGCCCCGATGGTCTTGAGTTCGCACAGACCGCTGAGCGGCTGATTCTGCGCAAGCGCACCTACCGTTCGCTCGACTGGGCCTTCATCATGCTTTGCGTACCCGTAAGCGCCATGGTGCTGGGCCTCTTCGGCATCGGCCTCGCCCGGGGCACGCTCTTCAGATTCAGCTGGTGGATCGAACCCCTCATCTATGGCGCGACCGTTGCCTGGATCTGGTTCTCGCTGACCCGGGCCTTCAACCGCCGCACCATCACCGTCACCGCCGACCGCCTGCTCGCGCGCAACGGTCCGATCCCCTCGCTCGGCGGAAGACTCGACCTGCCGCTTGCCGATCTCCAGGAGATCGAGACACGCGGCACCAAGCACATGACCTCCGATCTCACAACCTATCGCTGGTATCACGTCGTGTTGCGCAGGCGCAGTGGTGGTCGTGAGGCGATCTTTCTGAAGCTGGCCGACGAGAAGGCGGCGAAGTTTGTCAAGGCCAAGATCGACCGGTTCTGCCGGCGCGAGGCGGAGGCGGGCTAGAAAGATAGGATTCCTTCGGCGCAACTAAATCCAGTCGGCGGATTCGCGACAGGTTCAGCACCTGTCGAGTGACCATTTTCGGCTCTGCGGACATCGAACCTGAGAGCCGCGATGTCTGCTTTCCGCCCAAAAGCGGACATGGCTGAAGTGGTTCTGCCTTTCGGATCTTGACCGGCTAAGGGACAGGGTGATCGCGGCGCTTGCTTTAACGTCTGAATATTGGGTCTGATAGGGAAACTCATAGGCCGATGGGGCTATCAATGTCGAACAGGACCGAAAAGAAACTCCTGAGCCTGAGCGCGGTGCTCATGACGGTCTACGTCGTGGGATTCCTTGTAACCGCAGGCTACTACGTGATCCGCGGACTGATAATGGAGGCGCTGCTCTACGCGCTCATCTGGCCAATTCACTGGCTCCTCGAGATTATTGAGGCATTGGC
>JARRKQ010000201.1:0-3838 GCA_037387885.1 Alphaproteobacteria bacterium
AGCCGATCCGGCGCTGGCTGGCTTCCCATCATCGATCCGCTCCCGAAAAAGCAAACTCGACGGAAACGAATCACGCCGCGATCAGCACCTCAACCGACTTTATCAACAGTATCGACCCAAAGCGGACATCGACCATCCGGCCGGCGATGTCCGCTATTGGGTGAAAAGCAGACATGCCGTTCAGCGTCGAGGATGTCCGCTTATAGCCAATAGCGGACCTGGGTCCCGTAGGCAGCTCGACAACCTATGCATTGCCAGGACTCTGCAGTCTCTTGACGCTACGAAGTGTCGAACGTGCCGTTGGGAGACCACTCGGCGGGCCAGGTTATGTGAGGGAGTCCCGTGTTCACGCCGCGCATCCACACCGGCGCCATCGCCTTAATTAGTGCTCTTGCAGTGGTTGTGCAGGGCTGCGCAAGCGCTCCGCCGCAGCCGCCACCGTCGGCTGAGCTGCGCGCGCAGTTTGGGCCAATGGCCGTGGTTTCGGCCGGTCGCAGCGCACCGCCAAGCATACAGACCCCAGTCCGCGGTGCCGGCCAGGGTGCCGCGATGGGTGCTGGGCAAGGCGCGTTGGGGATGATCGTTGGCGGTGCTGGTTCCGGCAGCCCTGGAGGATTGATTATAGGCGTTGCCCTCGCACCTGTCGCCGCGATCGTGGGCGGTGTGATCGGCGCGGCTCGGGCCCATCCCGACAAGGAGGTCACCGCTGCGCAGTCGGCGATGACCAAGGCCCTTCGCGAGCTCGATTTCGAGAACCGTCTCCGCGACAAGTTTGTCGAGATTACCCGGCGCGATACTGGCGTTGCCGTTGAGGCGCTTTCGGAAAGTGACCACCGCGCAAGCTTCCGACATCTGGCGCAAGAGCGGCAGACTGTATTGCAGCTCGATGCCAGGCTCGGCTTCAAGGTGGCCGGCCGAATTGAACCCGACGTCACCCCCATGATGATTGTGAGGGGCCGTGTCATCCGAACCTCAGACGACACCATGCTTTATCAGCGCCTGTGGTGCGCGAAAGGCGCGAAGTCGAGCTACTTCGATCTTGCCAAGAACGACGCGGCAGCTCTGCGTAGCATGGTCTCAAGCATGGGGGACACTGTTGCGGTCCACATGGTGCACGATCTCTTTATCGCGAGATCTACCGATTCCATGTCCTCGCTTCGTGCCTGTGGGCTCCGAGTGCGACCGCTATCCACCCAACCGAAGCCGAAAGCAATGCCAGTGGGTAGTGCTGCACCGAAGCCAGCAGGCGCTCCGCGGGGCGGCGAGAGCGCGCCATATACAAACCCATACTGCGATGAGCATTTCGCAGTCGCTTATTGTTGAGCGCTACCAAGATTCGGTGCACCCAGCGACGTCCGCGTGTGGGCGGAGAGCGGACATGCCGATCAGTATCAAGAATGTCCGCAATTAGCCATGTGTGGACGGCTCCCTTTTGGCAAGGGCTGATTTGAGGTTGATGCAGTACGGTGGTGTGCTGCCATGTGTCCGGCCTGCTGATGCGGCACACCTGGCCGCTGGCCCTGCTTGCCGATAAAGCGCCAAGCGAGGGAGCGTAGCGCAGCAGCTGATCCGGTAGCATCAAACCGCGAGCGCGAGTCCCTTGACTATCTCCTCCTACGGAGCTTGCGCTGGATCGTCGGGTTGCGCACTTCCGGAACTTGAAAACATTGCCGAACCGTTCGGTAGCTACATGCCACACGCGGTCGACCGTCATGGCCACGGCCGACGGTGCCGCAGACGCGCTCTTGGCGGTGGAAACATCTTTGTCCCGCGGAGGCAATATCGGCACCGAGGCCGGAGACACAAACGGCCAACGCCGCAGCAATGAAAAGCTTTCGCATATTCGATCCTCCTCGTGTTTTTCGTCTTGGCGATCAGATTTGCAGGCAATTTATTGCTGACGGTAAGGCAACGTCAGTGATCAAGCGCACAGCCGGCCAAGCACCGCGCATGACCTTCTGAGCAGCTCAATTTCTGCTAAGGGTAAAAAGCTGACGTCAGCGGCGCCGAAGGCGATGTCCGCTCTTAGGCGGTAAGCGGACAGGCTGGCCAGCCGCTGGAAAGCCTGTTGTTATCCATAACTATTCACCACCCAAGGGGGCGGCTTGGCTTGAAGCGAGTAGCGTTTCAAGCGATAGCTGTGACAATGAACTGAGGTGAAATCGCGAGATAAGTTCCGTCTGCCGTTGCTCGTTCGATTGTCGCCAAGATCGAGTCAATATGTTCGACGCCAAGCTCGCCACTCTCTTTTGCGAATCCGGCAACCGTTCTAATCATGCCGTGCAGGCGGCCGTCCATATCCGGTTGGGTGAGCACCTGCAACGAGATCTCATCGAAGCCGGCCTGTCGCGCAATACCGTAGAGTCCTCGCCCGATTTCAGGATGCGGCCAAGCCCAGCTCGCTGCTTCGACCAGAGTGCGCCAGTTCTCGGTTTGTAGCGGTTCCACCGCCGTGAGACGCCAGTCGCTCTCGATGGCATGCGCAATGCCGCCTGGTCGGAGGACTCGTCTGAATTCGCCGAAAGTATCGATTGGATCGGGAACGTAAATGATCGTATTGCGGGCGATCACACGATCAAGGCAACCATCGTCGAGCGGCAACCTCGGATCTTCCAGGAGATGCACCGTAATCCGGTCGTCCAAATCCTGTGACTTCGCCCGCGCGCGCGCCCGGCGCACGAACTCGGTGTTTATGTCGAAAGCATGGACGTGCCCATTGGCGCCCACACGTTTGGCAAACTCGATCGCCGCGTGCCCGGGGCCGCAGCCGAAATCCCCGACCGTCAATCCTTCTTCGATGCGAGCGGCGTCATAGTAGTGGGCCGTTGTCGGATTCCATTGATACATCGTCTCGTAGCGCTCCAAGCGCTCCGGTTCGATGTCGACCCAATGATCCTGAAATCCGTGTTCGTTTTTCATTGTCGTCGGGACGTGTATTGGCTGTGGGTATTCGATAATGCGTAGTTGGGCAACCCATGTCCGCATTGGGTCATGAGCGGACGTCGGTCCGGTCTTCGATGATGTCCGCTTTTGGCCGGAAAGCGGACATGGTCACCAGCAGCCGCAACGTCCGCTTATAGCCAAAAGCGGACATTTGCTATGTCGTTTCTGACTGGGGATGAAACCGACATGCGTACCCCGCGGCGAACGCAGACAGATCCGCTTTTGCCGCTTGCGTTAGGCCGCTACCTGCGCCCGAGATAGCGCACAAGTTCGGTTTTGCCCTTGCCTTTGAGGTCGAATTCGCCGAGGGACCGGCCGTGGCTGCCGGCAGCGAGAAAAGGCCAGGTCGCGCCAGTCACGACGATCGTGTCAGGCTCGGCCTCGGCGGCGATGCGCGCCGCTACGTTGACCGTGTCACCCCAAAGATCGAAAACGAAACTGCGTTTGCCCATTACGCCTGCGACAACCGGGCCCTGATGCACGCCCACGCGCACCTGCCAGCCGGGACTGTACTCTTTTGCCGCGGAAACCATCGCCAGACCGCATTCGGCTGCGGCGAGTGCCGGGTTTTCGACATAGCGCAGCAACCCGGCCGTCGCCATAAAAGCATCACCAATGGTCTTGATCTTTTCAAGCCCATGGCTCTCGACGATGGCCTCGAAAGACGAAACCAGCGCTTCAAGGGCCTCAACCACCGCTTCGGGGCGATTGCCATCACAGTATTCCGTGAAGCCGACGATATCACAAAGGAGGACGGCAACATCTTCGTGTCTGCGCGGGATGAATCGCCCGTTGGCTTTGAGCTCGGCGACTACGGATTTGGGTAGCACGCTGTGCAACAAATCATTGGCGCGGGCTTTCTCTCTCTGAAGTTGAGCCAGAAATCCGGCTTCCT
>JARRKQ010000202.1:0-3806 GCA_037387885.1 Alphaproteobacteria bacterium
GAACCGCCACGGTGTGTTAGGAAACTAACGGGTCCTATGATGGGACAATTGCCCGGCTGGCCACAAGTGGTATCCCGGCACGCGGCTTGGTGCTAGCTTCTTCTCGATGGTAACAGCCAGGGGCAACCGAAGAGTGGCCGTGGTTGCGGGGTGTCGGACCCCGTTTTGTAAGGCCGGTACTGATTTCAAGGATCTATCGGCGGTTCAGTTGGCACGCCGAGCAGTGGTGGAGCTGGTCCACCGAGCTAATCTGGATGGCAGCCAGGTGGACGAGATGTACTTTGGCCAAGTGGTCGCGAGCCCACTCGCCCCCAATCTGGCCCGTGAAGTAAGTCTCTTACCGCAGTTTTCGGAGAACATCCCGGCGGCAACAGTGAACCGGGCATGTGCGTCGGCCAACCAGGCGATCGCGTTCGGGCACGATCAAATACTGTTTGGACACGTCCATGTGGTCATAGCTGGTGGCGCTGAAAGCCTTTCCAACGTGCCAATCCTCCATTCCCGGCGACTGTCAGAGATCCTGGTAAAGGCAAGTCGGACCAAGAGCTTGAATGAACGAGTGAAGTTGGTTGCATCAGTTCGGCCACGAGATCTCGTACCGGTCGCACCTGCCGTAGCGGAGCCATCAACCGGAGAGTCGATGGGAGAGTCGGCTGAGAAGATGGCCAAATTGAACGGTATCAGTCGGGAAGATCAGGATCGGCTGGCGCTGCGCAGCCACAGACTGGCGCTAGCCGGCGCTCGAGATGGTCGACTGACGGCCGAGATCGCGCCGGTTTTCGGGGTTGGCTCTGACGGCGTCGTGACTCGAGACAACGGAATCCGGTCTGATACCAGTTTGGAGCAGATGTCGCAGCTCAAGCCCGTCTTCGACCGGCGGTATGGATCCGTGACGGCCGCGAACTCATCACCCCTAACAGACGGAGCTTCCGCTGTATTGCTCATGAGCGGGGAAGCGGCGGAGACCATGGGGTACGATCCGCTTGCCTACATCCGATCCTATGCAGTGGCTGCCTTGGATCCCGGTAGCCAGCTCTTGCAGGGGCCCGCTTATGCTGTACCAAAGGCTCTGGAGCGGGCTGGAATCGAATGGAACGAACTTGGTCTGGTTGAAATGCACGAGGCCTTTGCATCACAGGTGCTGTCGAACATAAAGGCCTTCGAATCGGATAAATGGGCGCGTGAGGAGCTGGGCCGATCGGCGGCCATCGGCGAAGTGAATTGGGAAACCCTGAATGTCCTGGGAGGCTCGATTGCAATCGGCCATCCCTTTGGCGCAACCGGCGGCAGACTGACCTTGACCCTGGCTAACGAAATGAAGCGCCGTGATGTCCAGTTTGGATTGATCTCCGTGTGCGCCCAGGGAGGGATGGGATTCGCAATGGTGCTGGAACGTTGCTGATCATGGGAGCGTTGAAGACGGATGTGCAAGAAGGCATTGCGCGGGTCGAACTCGACGTACCCAACGAGCCTCTGAACACGATATCTCGGGCCGTCAGAGCAGAGATGGAAGAACTGCTGGAGGCGCTGCAAAGAGACGAGCAAGTCAGAGCGCTCGTATTGTTGTCTGGAAAGCCGGACCGTTTCATTGCCGGTGCCGATATCGACGAGTTCGTGGCGCTGAAGACACGTGAAGAGGCAATGTCCCTCGTGCGAACTGGCCAAGGGCTAGTGAACCGGCTGGAGTTCATGGGTAAGCCTACGGTGGCGGCCATTCACGGAACCTGTCTGGGTGGTGGTTTGGAGGCCGCTTTGGCGTGCTCCTACAGGGTGGCGACGGAGCATCCAAAAACCGTGCTGGGTCTTCCTGAGGTTAAGCTTGGGATCATACCCGCGGCAGGCGGCTGTCAGCGCTTGCCTCGCCTGGTAGGTGTGCGACAAGCGCTCGATTTGATTCTCGCCGGTAAGACCCTTCCAGCCAAGCGAGCCTTTCAGCAAGGCATTGTAGATGAGTTGGTTCACCCCACAATTCTTGAGACCGTCGCGCTGAAGGCAGCCGACCGCCTTGCCTCGGGTTGGAGGCCAAAAAGACCTCGAGGTGGTCTTCCGGGGCTCCTGCTAGATCGCAACTCGCTAGGCCGGCGCATCGTTTTCTCGCAGGCCGCCAAGAACGTGCGCAAGAAAACGGGCGGCCACTATCCGGCTCCGCTTGCTGCTCTTGAGGCGGTCGATCACGGCCTGAAGTACGGGCTGTCGGCGGGCCTCGACAGCGAGGCTGCGCACTTTGCGGAGCTCGCCGTTGACGAAGTCTCGAGGAACTTGGTCCGGATATTCTTTGCAACGACTGCGCTGAAGAAGGACCCCGGTGTAGCAGGTGAAGTTACCGCAGAGGCTCCGGTACGAAACATCGCCGTTGTAGGAGCTGGATTCATGGGTTCTGCAATCGCCGGTGTTGCGGCAGCGCACGCCAATGCCGACGTCCGCCTCCGCGACTTAACGATGGAGATGGTTGCGCACGGGCTTGAGAACGCGCGATCCGGTTTAAGACGGCGACTCGAGCGCAGGCGTATCTCCAAGTATGAGTTCCAACGCCTTAAGGATTTGTTGTCCGGTGGGGATGACTGGGCAGGGTTCGGCCGGGCTGATATGGTCATCGAGGCTGTATTCGAAGATCTTGACCTGAAGCGCAAGGTGTTCAGTGCAATCGAGGCAGAGGTTCAGAGCGATTGCGTGATTGCATCTAACACGAGTACTATCCCGATCTCGCGCATTGCCGAAGCCGTAAAGAGTCCCGAACGAGTGGTGGGCATGCATTTCTTCTCGCCTGTGGACAAGATGCCGCTTGTGGAGGTGATCGTTACGACGCAGACGGCGCCCGAGGTTACGGTACGCGCGGTCACGTTCGGCCGTGCCCTCGGCAAGACCGTCATTGTCGTGCGAGACAATCCCGGCTTTTGGGTCAACAGGATCTTGGCCCCCTATTTGAATGAGGCGGGAAGGCTGTTCAAAGAAGGGGTGTCTGTGGAGACCATCGACAATACGATGACCGCCTTTGGGTTCCCTGTTGGTCCGATCACTTTGCTCGATGAGATCGGACTCGACGTGGCCTTGAGGGCCTCATCGGTGCTTCATGACGCCTTCGGCGATCGAATGAGGCCGATGGATGGCCTGGGACGCATGACCGAACAAGGTCGATTGGGTAAGAAGAGCGGGCGGGGCTTTTACAGCTATGCGGTTGGTAAACGGAAGACGAAGAAGACTGACGCAACTACCTCCGAGATCATTGGCGTTGCATCGGAATCAACAGTTGTGAATGAGGACATAACGCTGCGTTTGGTTTACGCGATGTTGAACGAGGCCGTGCGCGCGCTCGACGAGCACGTCGTAAGGTCAGCGCGAGACGGTGATCTCGGCGCGATATTTGGCATAGGATTTCCGCCGTTCCGAGGCGGACCACTGCGATACCTCGACGCAGTTGGAGGATCCAATGCGGTTGCTATCCTGGAGGAATTGGCTGCCAAGTATGGCGATCGGTTTGCGCCCGCACCGAGCCTCGTGCGTTTGGTACATGAAGGCCAGCGCTTCTATCCCGAGAATTGACGAAAGACAACACTCATGCTTCGAAGCCTCTTCCTCTGGCTCAGTGAGCGACGTAGCATCTTCACGTTTGCGAAGCGGAACGGATTTGCACGCAAGGTTGCGTCACGGTTCGTAGCCGGAGAGACCATAGATAATGCCATCGAAGCAGCACGCACCCTGAATCAAAAGGGGATTAGTGCTAGTCTCGATTTGTTGGGTGAAAGTGTGACGTCAAGTGAAGAGACTGACGCCTCCCGTGAGGAGGTCATTCAAACCCTGGATGCGAT
>JARRKQ010000203.1:0-3802 GCA_037387885.1 Alphaproteobacteria bacterium
GCCGATCTGCATCCAGCAGTCCAGCCAGGACCCGCAAGTGGCGGAGACGCTCGCCCAGCTGAAGGACGCCAGCAGCTATAAGCGCAGCGACATGCTCAAGAAAGCTGGCTGGGCGACGATGCCGGGCACAAGCGAGCCCGATCGCAACGTTGCGAAGGCGTGCGTGGAGAAGCTGGCAGCCCAATTCTAACTGCTCGGGTCAGATTGAATTAGATCCGGTTTGATGCTTGCGCAGCGGGTGTTGCACCGGGTGCGTATGAGAGGGCTTAACTGGGTGCCCAAATGATAGATAGCCTTGATCCTAAACACTTTACCGAAGGCACTGCCGAAATAGTTTCCGCTTATGTCAAGAACAATTCGGTGAACGTTCCCGACTTGCTCAACATCATCACGATGGTTGGGGCGAGCCTCAAAGGGATCACCGAAGGGAAGCCCGCATCTGAGAAACCGATCCCGGCCGTGTCCGTGCGTCGCTCGGTCAAGAAGGACCACATTGTGTGTTTGGTCTGCGGACAGGAGCAGAAGATGATCAGGCGCCACCTGCGAAACGCTCACGAACTATCGCCTGATGCTTACAGGGAGCTCTTCGATCTCAAGCCGGATTACCCGCTGGTCGCCCCGAGCTATGCAGAGACCCGATCGAGGATCGCGAAAAAGATCGGTTTAGGTAATAGGCGAGGCCAACGCCGCTCTTAGCGCCAGCAGCGTCGGCCAACCCATCAGGCCTTGAGAATTCTGGAGCACAATTATGAGCAATGCATCTTCAAAAGCTGCAATCCACCTATCTCGGAAACAAGAAGAGGACCGAGCCAGAGCCGACTACGCACGACGGCGAGAAGCCGAACAAGAGAAGACCGTGCGCCTGCGAGCATTGCGGCTTGCCAAAGAAGCCGCCGACCGCAGAGCCGCGGACGGAGCGGCGGCTGCAAAAGCCGCCGCCAAGAAACCAGCCTCCAAGCGTCGTAAGGCAGTTGCGGCGCGCCTGCCAATTGATTAGGACCCAAATACGAACACCTCAGTTCGTAGGTTGAAACACGAGTGAAATGGCTCTGCGTCCCGAATATTCGCTCATTCATTCAGAATTCAATGACTTTCTCTTCGCACTGGTTGGTGAACAGAAAAACGGAATGCAACTCACCGTCCTCTCGGCGCTGGTGCGGCTTGGCTTCGACCCATGGAGAGAGGCCGCTCGCCTGTCTGAATTGACCGAGGAGGCTGCAACAAGTGCTTTGGCGGCGGCAATTTCCGCACTCCCCGAAGGGGATTGGACGGGGTCGAATTCGCGGTCACTAGCCGTTCGCCTATTGGACCGCTTGCCCAAACACGTTTCGCCGAAGGGCAAATCTCTGCCGGATAACAGCATTGGGGATCAAAAGCCGAACTCGATGGCTCAGAAATGGCTGGTTTGGATTGCGCTTGCCATAGCGGTGCTCGTTGCCTTATCGCGCCTGTTTGGCGATTAAGTTTCGAGCTATGCGGACCATAAAAAAGATATCGCTATATTGCCCGAGTATGGAAGTTTGAGTTGCCTGATTTAGGCATTCAGCAGTCGTAGCAAAGGAACCTCAATTTGAGGTCACCGACAGAGGAACCTGGTGAATGCCCTGGCAATCGCAAGGTGGTAACGGTGGTGACTCAGGCGGAGGCCCCTGGGGTGATGGCTCAGGCGGAGGCCCCTGGGGACGCGGCGGCGGGCCCGGTCGGCCGCCGGACCTGGAGGACTTCATCCGCAAGGGCCAGGAGCGCATCCGTCGCCTCATGCCTGGCGGCGGCGGCAAAGGCCCCATTCTGATCGGCCTCATCCTGCTGGCACTGTGGGGCGCCAGCGGTTTCTACCGGGTACAGCCGGACCAGCAGGGCGTCGTGCTGCGCTTCGGCAAGTGGGTGAACACCACCTCGCCCGGCCTGAACTGGCACTGGCCCTACCCGATCGAAGAGGTGAGACGGCCGAGCGTCGAGGCCATCAACTCGATCGACATCGGCTTTCTCCGCGTGTCCGGGAGGGAGAGCACCTCCACGCGAAATGTCGAAAAAGAGAGCCTGATGCTGACCGGCGACCAGAACATCATCGATATCAAATTTACCGTGCAGTGGAAGATCTCTGACGCCGGCAGGTATCTCTTCAGAATTCGCGACCCGGAATCGACGGTTAAGATCGCCGCCGAAAGCGCCATGCGCGAGGTCATCGGCCAAACCGATCTGCAACCGGCACTCACCGAAGCGCGTGGCGACGTCGAGGCCAAGACCAAGCGTCTGCTTCAGGATATCCTGACGCAATACGAGGCCGGTATCGAGATCACCGAACTCAAGCTGCAGGACGTGCAGCCACCACCGCCGGTGATCGACGCCTTCGACGACGTGCAAAGGTCGCTCCAGGACCGCGACCGCCTGCGCAACGAAGCCGACGCCTATCGCAACGACATCCTGCCGCGCGCCCGTGGCGAGGCCCAGCGCACGATCCAGGAGGCGCAGGCCTATAAGGAGAAACTGGTGAACGAGGCTGATGGCGAGGCCCAGCGATTCATCTCGGTCTTCGAGGCCTATCGTCAGAACCCGGAAGTGACCCGGCGCCGCATGTATCTCGAAACTTTGCAGAAAGTTCTATCGCAGACCGACAAGGTCATCCTCGACAAGAGCGTAGGCGGTGTCATCCCGTACTTGCCACTTGACGAACTGCGGCGCGGTCGCGGCGAAACTTTGAAACAGTGACGAGTGAAACGGCCGAGAGTGTCGGCCTCACCTGGACTGAGCTGGGGATCGTAGCGGAACAAAGTACTCGCAGAGAATAACCCCATTCCGAATGCGCCGTGCCTCACCTTTCCATGCTTTCGCTCATGTTTGCGGTATTGCGTGAGAGCCCGGACTCGCGGAAATTCCTGAGTTATACTCCAAATAAATAATTCTCTATTGTCTGAAACAGCGGAAATGATATTATGTATTATATTATCGCATATTTCGACATTGTAAATAATCACAAAATAAAATCTCAGCTTGAATATTGAAAAATATCTGAGCGCACATCATATATTTATGAGTGGCAAATGATTGCCGCGGCCAAGCAATCCACCAAATGGCAAGTACCCTTCCAAAGGGCGTCATTATCGAAGACCAGGATTTTCGCGCTTGGCATCAAATTGGAACCGCAATAGGAGCTACCCATGTACGTTGCAATCAGACTCTATGATGGCGTGAAATCACCGGATGAGGCAGCCGCCAAGGTTCGAATGGAATTTCTTCCAGTCATCAGCAAGATTCCCGGATTTCAAGAATATTACGCGATCAAGACCGGAGACGGTACGATGGCGAGCATAAGCGTCTTCAAGGATAAACCCGGGGCAGACGTATCAGTGCAGGCGGCAACGAAGTGGGTGCAGAAGAACCTGTCCCAGTTTTTGCCCAATCCGCCGAAAGTGATCAGCGGCGAGACGGTCGCCCATACGAGTACCGGGACCAAAAGAGCCGCCGCGTAAGCCGATGCCGAGTGGCAAAATTCCTCTTGGTACGCTGAACTGGCCCCCGCATCAGGTGCGATCGGTGAGCACGCCGGTCGGATAAGACGCACTTCAGATGTGGATTGGCGTTGCGGGGGTCGAGGAGACATCTTCCTAGTGTTCGAAGATCTGCGCGAGCTTTATCAGGAAGTCATTCTGGACCACGACCGCAACCCATGGAACCTGCTGCAGCCAGCCGATGCGAGCCGGGAGGTGCTGGGCAACAATCCCCTGTGGGGCGACGTCCTGACCGTCTATCTCTCGATCGGCGGAGCCGGCGTCGTAAAGCATGCGGCCTTCGTGTAAAAGGG
>JARRKQ010000204.1:0-3799 GCA_037387885.1 Alphaproteobacteria bacterium
GGAAGTTTTACGCAAATTGGAGCGACATCCCACCGCGCCCTTTGCCGACGGGCGGCGCGCGAAGCGCTGCCTGTGGCCGGGTGGTCACGCCCGTTTTGGTGTTATTGCGCCGCTTTGTTGAGCGCGCGGCCGGCGGCCGTGATGTCCTTTCCGATCCCTTCGATCGTGTTGCAGGCGCCAAGGGCGCCGGCAAAACCCAGGATCAGGACCGCCGCGATGATCCGACGAAGCATGGAACTCCAACCCTCGATATTGACAGATCGTCGGATGACCCTACTAGGTCTTGTGGGTGATTGTCTATCAAGAAGTAACGGTTCGGGACGAATTTCGCGCAGGTTCTTCGCCGCCCGAGAAAAAACCGCCGGGCCCAGCCATCGGCTGAGATCCCGGCGGTATCAGGACGGCACGGCTCGTGCCTATTTACGTGCGGATCTCCCTCCTGGACGCACGGGTGCGTTGGCTCAGGCGAACATGCCCTTGCCCGCCTTGATGACGTGACATTGCGCGGTCTGGTCGTGGATGCAGCGCCCCACCGGATCCATGAAGAAGGTCGCGAAGATCACGATCACCGCGATCAGCACCAGAAGCGACAGAATGGTGCCCAGCGCCGGCGCGATCGCGCTCAAGAGCGTCAGCAGGTTGAGCCACCACGGCCAGGTGCGCATGAAGGCCTGCTGCTGGCTCACGCGGGCGCCCTGGTCGTTCACCAGCTTGATGCCGAAGCACATCTTGCCGGGCGTGGCCTGCAGCGGCCCGCCTTCGAAGATTACCTTGTAGGCCACGAACAGCGCGGTGTTCACGACGGCAGCCAGGATCAGCAGATAGTACCCGCCGATCGCCACGAAGATCGCGTTGATGATCAAGGCAATGATGATGAAGATCACACCGTCGATCAGCGCCGCCAGAAACCGTTGCCACCATTCCGGATAGGTCATCGCCCACTCTCCTGCTGCACATGCGCTTATGCGCGTTGGATTTGCCCCCCGCCGGCAGGACCGATTCGTTAACCATATTTAACGGCAAAGGCCATGGCGGGGAGAGGGCCGTGGCGAATATGCCAACCCGGTGTTGCATTAAGGTCGCGCGCCGGCGGCCTCCAGCAACTTTGCGATCTCGGCATGGCCGCGGCTGCGCGCAAGCTTCAGCGGGCGCGTGCCGTTCTTGTCGGGAATATTGAGGTTGGCGCCCGCGGCGATCAGCGCCTTTACCACCGCGGTGTGGCGCTTGCCGCCGTCGCCGAGGATGATCGCCTCGATCAGCGCGGTCCAGCCGAGATTGTTGATATGGTCGAGCGGCGCCTTGGCCGCGATCAGCGCCTTGACCACCTCGACATGGCCCAGATGCGCGGCCGCGATCAGCGCGGTGCCGTCATAGGGGCTGGTGATCGCCTGTGGATTGGCGCCGGAGGCCAGCAACAGCTTCAGCATCGCCACGTCATTGGCCACGGCGGCGATGGTCAGCGCGTCGTAGCGCGCATTGTCGAAGGCGTTCACGTCCGCGCCCGCCTTGATCAACGCCTCTGCGGCTGCCGTATGCCGGCCGTAGACGGCGACCATGAGCGGCGTGCGCCGGCTGCTGTCGCGTGAGTTCAAGTTCGCGCCGGCCCGGATCCAGCGCTCGATCAGGGGCACGTCGCCCTTGGCCGCGGCCGCGTGCAGGCCGCCATAGGCGGCGATCTCCTCCGGGCTCGGCGCGGTTTGCGCGATGGCGGTCGAGGAGAGGCCCAGCCATCCCGCCCATCCCGTAATGAGGAGGAAGGCAAGCGCAACCCGCCGCGCTGCTCCGATCGTCCGTGAACTCTCCATGCGGTCAGCCATCTGCCAGAAACGACTT
The DNA here is from genome assembly GCA_037387885.1 of Alphaproteobacteria bacterium. Classification (GTDB taxonomy): domain Bacteria; phylum Pseudomonadota; class Alphaproteobacteria; order JAPULJ01; family JAPULJ01; genus DATKZM01. The sequence goes on from JARRKQ010000204.1 coordinate 1,834, forward strand.
GAACCGTTCGGCGACCTCCGGCGGCTTCACGGTTGGCCGCCCGAGATCCTTCATCGAGCCGGGGGCGATGCGCAGGTGGATCAACACCGGCCCGTCATGGGCGAAGCCGGCCTGCAGCGCGTGCTCGAAGCCCACCAGGTCGTCGCACGACCAGGCGGCCTGGTAGCCGCAGGCGAGCGCCGCCTGGGCGAAGCCGACGACCGGCGAAACGGTGGCCTGGCCGCCGGTCGAATCGTGCACGCCGTTGTCGAGCAGGATGTGGACGAGGTTCTTCGGCCCCTGCGCGCCGATGGTGGCGAGATTGCCCATATGCATGAGCGCCGCCCCGTCGCCGTCGAGCACGGCCACGGGCCGGTCGGTGTTGAGCGCGACGCCGAGCCCCATCGCCGAGGCGCAGCCCATCGAGCCGACCTGGTAGAGATGCGCCTCGCGGTCGTCGAGGGTGAAGAGCTCGCGCCCGCTTTTTCCGGTCGTCGCGATCACCCCGGCGTTTTTCGGCACGAAGGTGAGGAAATGCTCCAGCGCCGCGGCCCGCGCCGGCGGCGGCTCGCCGGTCAGGAGGTCGTGATGCGTGCCGGCCGGCGGCGGGGAAAGCGGCGTCTGGTCGAGGCCGTCGTCGCGCACCGCGCCCTTCTCCATGATGAAGGCAAACGGCAGCCCGGTCTTGGTCATGCGCGCGTCGGCTTCGTCGAGCGCGCCGGCGACGGCCTCCTCGGTGTCGGGGAAGACGCCGTAGGGGATGCGCATGGTCTTCAGCAGCGCGCCCGTGACCTGGCCCATCAACTCATGCTGGGGCTCGTCTTTCAGCCCCGGCTGGCCGCGCCAGGTCACGATCATCAGCGTCGGGATCCGGAAGGGGAAGTTGAGCGAGGTGAGCGGATTGACCGTATTGCCGAGGCCCGAATTCTGGCACATCACCACGGTCTTGCGCCCGGCCAGCCAGGCGCCGGCGGCGATCGCCACGGCCTCGCCCTCATTGGCCGCGCCTACATACGTGATTGTGCGGTCGGAGATGACCGCGTTGATCACCGGCGTCAGGAACGAGCACGGCACGCCGGTATAGAACGCGAACCCGCGCGTCGCCGCGGCCCCCAGAAATGACTGCGCTCCGATCATGATGCGCTGTGTAGCGCGACCGGCCGCGAAAGGCGAGAGGTGTGCGACCGGCTGTCCCTGCAACCGCCGTCCATCAACATCCCGATCACCTCCCCGATCACCGCAATGTGAGCCGCCGCTAATCGCGGTTTAACATGTCGGACCTATACTCCGTCATCCGGCCGTCGGCCGACCTCTCGTCTTTGGAGAACATCCATGCGGCGTATTCTCGTAGTTGCGGGACTGGGATATCTGTGCATCGCCTTCATTGTCGGCATCCATGGGTTCGTCACCCAGCCGGACGGGTCGGGCGATGGCGACAGCATCTCGTTCGAGGTGATCGACCGGGCCATCCGCTGGCCGGTCCGGATCTTCCACTGAGGTCTCCGCGCCGAAAGGCGCGTCCGGCGAAAATATATTTTTCTTTCTCGCAGGCCCCGCGGGCGGCAGACTAGGCGGCACCTCACGCCCCGTTTGCCGCCGACGTGGACCACCCGCCCATGCCGCCCCGACGAAACCCGCTCAAGCTCAACAAGCTCCAGCTGCGCACATTGGCGCTGGCCCAGCTCATCGCCAATGATCCGCGCAGCGGCGCGCGCGACGAGGAGACGGGCGACGTCGCGCTGCAAAGCCTGCCCCAGCCGCATGGCGATCATGTCCATGTCGCTGACATCGTCGTCGCGGCCCGCGACGTGAGCGGCTTTGCCAATCCCGCGGTCTGGACGGCGCTTCAGCGCAAGGGGCTTGCCCGTCCCGGCGGGCCGGTCGGCGTCATCCTCACCGCCGAGGGCGTCAGCTACGATACGGGTCTCGCCGAGCGACTGCGACCAACATAAGCGCGTCTGCGACCTACATAAGCGCGCCCGCGCCC
>JARRKQ010000205.1:0-3776 GCA_037387885.1 Alphaproteobacteria bacterium
GAAGGATGTCCGCAAATAGCCAGGAGCTGACTCTCAGCCTAATTGGCCGGAGGGCTGCAGTCCGATCTAACTGGACTTCGGGCGCCGAGCGAATGTGGCCTTTGAGACATCGTTGGCGCCGCGGATCCGTGCTTGTTGCTTTGCAGTTCGCGAGGCAGATCGCGGCAAGGCCCGACTGGCCCCACCGCGATCCTTCTCGGTGACTCATTCGACCAACAGCTTCGGGTTCAAGGTCACCGCATTCGCGATGTTGTAAAAGTTCGGCGAGGTCGCCATCACGGCATCGTGCACCTGAGCGAACTGTTCAGGTGTGCCATCCCCCTTGATCCGAACGGTGTAACTAAGGCTCTCATAGCCGTTGGCCACATCGGGATCGATGCCCAGGAAGCCGCGCAGGTCGATCTCGCCCTCCGTTTCGATCTCAAGACTCTCGAGGTTGATCCCACGTACCGCGCACTGGGCGGCATAGCCCACCGTCATGCAGGCGTTCAGTGCCGCGATCAGGTGTTCCTGCGGGTTGGCGAAAGCATTGCTACCGCCAAGCTGCTCGGGTTCGTCAATGTCGAAGGCAAACCGTCGCTCGACCTCCTTGCCACCGATGGTGAACCCTTCGACCTCAGCGTGGACCCTCGCTTGGCCTTGCCAGGCGGTCGTGACGCGCCAGTTGGACTTGGCGTTGGCTTCGTCATGGCTTGCCTCGACCAATGCCTTGAGGTCATCGACGTTGATGCCATTGACGATATTGGGCTGGATCGTTGTCGTGGTCATCGTTTCTCTCCATGTATGTCTGTTGGAACGAGGCGCCGAAAACGTAATCAGTGCAGCGTTTCGAGGGCGGCCTGGATACGCCGGCCCTGTGGCTTGTTTATCAGGCCGGTGAGTACCTCGACGAAGCGCGGATGTTGTGCGCCCGAATGGACGTACTGCCAGCGGTAGGCCTTGAGGAATGCGGCTTCGATTGCGCGCGCTTCCTCCTCCCCGATAGGGCGGCCGCAGGTCTCCGCGAAGTAGGTCGCGTCGGCAGACGCCTGCGACTGGAGAATGCCATCCACAGCCGCGACAAGCTCGATAAACTCGTCGACCGCGCGGTCGCGCTCGTCTGCCGTCAGACGCGCGTCGTGGCGTACCCATTCGAGCTCGTCGATGATCGCGTGCTGGCTTTCCTCCTTCCAGTGATAGAGGAAGACGTCCTTGAACAGCTCAGAGAGCGCATCATCCGGCTCGATGCTTTGGCGATAGTGGAGCTGCGTGAACAGCTCGATGTCGAGCGTTAGCGCTAGCACCGCCCATGTGCTCTTGCCGAGCACCGCGCCGGCCACCGCGTCAGGATCGACGTCGAAGCGATAGCCCTCCGGCAACGTGTCACCGATCATCCGGTCGATGCGACGGAAGAGAGCCTGATGCTTCAGTTCCTCGTCGCTAAACCGGACCAACGCCTCGAGCGCGACCTGGTCGCCGAGCCAATACTCGCGGCTGACTTCCAGCACCTTGGCGTTGATGAAGCGTTCCACCAGACCGAAGATGTTCGCGTAGGTACGCCCCTGGATTTGGCTCACGAACCGCTTTTCCTCGTCGGATAGTGTGTCGAACTCCGAGACCAGCGAAAGGCCGTCCGGGAGATACTTCTCGTACCGGCCAAACGATCGGCTGCGGAGGACGTCCGCGTCGATATCCCATCGCACGCGCTTGGACGTCGCGACGCACCGGGCATAGCGTTCAGTGTTTGGTTGGGTGCTCATCGTCTCATCCTTTCAATGCTCCCATTCCCGGGAGTGCCTGTTTCTGGAATGAACCCCTCGAACATGAGCGCGCATCCCAATCCATAACAGATACAGAAATGCTCTATATCGAACATAACAGATGAAATGGTGACAATCGATAAAGGAGGCGATTACCCCGCAGTTTGTAGCAATGTACGGGCATATAGCGGTGAGACACTCGAACAGATATGATCACCTGCCAAATGAATAGCTACAGATGATCGACGATGACCTATCGGTATGAGGCGTTGGCGAGCGAACTCGAAGATGCCATCACAAAGGGTACCTACCCGATCGGGACCCGATTGCCTTCGATCAGGGAGACCTGCCGGCGACAAAACGTGAGCACAGCCACTGTCATGGAGGCCTATGCGCGTCTTGAGGAGCGCGGCTTGATCGAGCCACGGCCGAGATCGGGGTTTTATGTCAAACGACCAGTCGAAGTTGACCGGATCGTACCTCCCTCGCGGCCGAAACAGAGCCCGGAGGAAGTGTCCGTTTCAAGACTCGCGATGGAGATACTCGAGGAGATTGGCAAGCCGGAAATGGTCCACTTCGGAGCAAGCGTGCCGAGTGCCGACCTGTTTCCGATCGCCGAATTGGCACGGAGCACTTCTCGTGCTGCCCGCATACACGCTGACAAGCTCGCACGCTACGAGGCTCAGCGCGGATCAGTGTCACTGCGCGAAGCCGTGGTGCAGATTATGGCTCAAGCGGGCCGTCCGGAATCCTCCGATGGCATCCTCATCTCCAACGGCGCCCAGGAGGCCCTGACGCTCGCGTTGCGGGCGACCACGCGCGCAAATGACGTCGTGGCCGTGGAATCCCCCGTCTACTGGGGTCTCTTTACGGCATTGTAGGATCAAGGACTCCGAGCGCTAGAGCTCCCAACGCACCAGGAAAAGGGGGTGGACATCGATGCCCTCGAAGCCGCGGCGCGCCGCGGTGAAATTCAGGCCTGTATCCTCACGCCGACCCATCAAAACCCGCTGGGCTTTTGCATGTCCGATTCGGACAAACAAGCGGCTGTGGAGACGTTGGCGCGGTATGAAATCCCACTTATCGAAGACGACGTCTTCGGGGCGTTGGGCCTCGAGTACCCACGGCCACGCCCCGCCAAAGCTTACGACACCGCGGGAAACGTCATCTATTGCGGCTCATTCTCCAAAGTGCTTTCGCCCGCCTTTCGCCTGGGATGGTTGGCGCCGGGTCGCTACGCGGAGGAGGTTCTCTGGCAGAAGATCCTGCTGAATATAAGCTCTCCAACGATCCTGCAATTGGCGATGGTTGACTATCTCAAGGGCAATCGATTTCGGCGCGTCACACAGCTGGCGGCCAGGCACTACGCGCAACGCATTCAGACTCTGCGCGACGCCGTTCTGGAGCATTTTCCCGCTGGCACAACGTGCAGTGCACCGGTGGGTGGATACTATCTCTGGGTCGAGATGCCAGGGGACTATGATTCGGCAACGCTCTATAGGCATGCCTTGTCCAACGGCATCACTCTGACCCCGGGCCGCCTCTTCACCTCCGCAGGTGGCTACCGAAGCTGCTTGCGTATGAGCGTCGCCGCCGTGACCGCCAAGGTGATTCCAGAAGCAGTTGCCAAATTGGGACGACTAGCGGTGTTTTGCAGGCGCTAGGCTGCGATATTCCCAGTTTCCTACGGCAATGTCTGCGATGGCTTGCACTCGGGCATAGGTGGTTCTGGCCGGAAAGACAGCTGTGAGTCAGTGGCGGACATCGACCAAAGCGCCGGCGATGTCCGCTTTTGGGTGGAAAGCGGACGTGGGCAATCACGTCACGGATGTCCGCTTGTAGCCAGAAGCGGACATTGGCGACACTTGACCTGCCCCCCTTAACCGGACCCGGGTGTTGAGTTAGATCTCTCGGACATTGAACTTGCCCCCAACGTTGGACCGCCGGGTCCGAGAAAATCTCGGCTTGCTTGCCTCAGGGCAGGCATGCTTGCCCTGAGGCTTTTGCCAGCTCAATCGGGGCTTTCTGGCCGATTGA
>JARRKQ010000206.1:0-4026 GCA_037387885.1 Alphaproteobacteria bacterium
CTGCTGCGCCACAAGCCGGGCGAGCAGTCCTTCGCCGATATCATGCAGATCAAGCAGAACGCGAACCGGGCGGCGAACCTCGTTCGCCAGCTGCTCGCCTTCTCGCGGCAGCAGACGCTGAAATCCAAGGTGCTGAACGTTACCGATGTATTGGCGGAGCTTGCGCATCTTCTGCGACTGGGCAAACTGGACTTCCAGCTTTCGTTGGTCGGTCGTATCGAGGCAGTGCGCGATGACGCCGGCAATGCGGCCCGCCTGATCCTCCACCCGATTGAGAAACACCGAAACCGATACTTCGGTCTGTCCGGCCGGGGTCACATCGAAGGGTGTGTCGCGCTGCTCGCCCGCGGCCACCTGATTGAAGCTGGCGATCAGCTCGCTGCGACCTTCATTGGCGACAAGCGATGCCAGGTCCTTGCCCCGCAGGTCCCCGCCAACACGCGTCGAGAACTGCCGCAGGAAGGCGCGGTTGCTCTGGTTGATCTTGCCGTCGAGATCGAGCAGGGCGATGCCGACCGGCGCATCCTCGAAGAGACGTTTGAACTGGAGCTCGGATCGCTCCAGCGCCGCCGCCATCTCGCGCTCGGGTGTCAGATCGCGCACGACCGAACGGGTGCGCAAACCGCCAAGCTCGCTCGGCACGACGCTCTGGCTGACATGCGCCTGCAGCGTGCGTCCATGGGCGCCGCACAAGGTCACTTCGCCGGCGCGCTGCGTGCCGTCGCCGCCAAATGGGTCATAGGGGAAATCGGCGTTCTTCGTGTCGCTGACGATGAAGTCCTGCAGCTTCTCGCGGCCTGAGAGGATCGCTTCCGGCGTCGTGCCGAGCCATTTTGCGAGCGTATGGTTGGCGAAGATGAAGCGCCCGTCGCCATCGACCGAATAGAAGCCGATCGGCGCGTTCTCCAGGAAATCGACGAGCTTCTCCTGCTCCTCGCGGATGATCTGCTCCATCTCCCGGCGCGTCGTCGTGTCCTCGATCCGCAGAACGACGTAATGCGGAAAGCCGCTGAGCGGCGAGGCCTCGATGCTGCGCCACTCGCGGCGCCCGGATGGATCGGGGATCTGGATCTCGGCGTGGCCCGGCGTACCTTCCGCCGCCAGAGCCTGCAAGGTCGCGATCTCACGCAAGGCCTCGGGATTGTCGGACAGCTGCTGGCGCATCGCCTCGAGCGTGGTCCGGACGGTACCGCCGAACATCTGCATGAAGGCCGCGTTCGCGTAGACCGCCTTGCCGTCGGGGCCGATGATGATGCGTGGCGCCCGGAGCGATTCGTAGGCGCCGAGGATTACATCGAGAACCTTGTCCTCCACGCCGCGGGTCCGCACGACCAGGATCAGGGCGGCCACGGATACGCCGCCGGTCAGGGCAACGACGATGACCGCCTGCCAAAATGCGGAGACGCCGGCGATGTTGTAGTGGATAAGCGAGAACCCGGCCGCTGCCGCAAAGGCAAACACAGCCGCCGTATAGACGGTCAGCATTGTGCGGCTGGACCGCCGACGTCTGGCGAAGTCCGACTTCTCCCGCGGCGGCTCCACAAGCGGAGGCTGAGAATTCGTGACGGGGCCCTCTAACATCACTACCGGGATCAATGTACTCTTGAATGATTTATTTGTCGCAGTCTTTGATTTATTTGCCAAGTGCTAAATGTTCAATTGGGCATTGCCCTGCCTTTCAGGCGGAACACATAGCTAATGATCTCGGCGACGGCCTTATAGTGTTCGGTCGGGATTTCCTGCTCCAGTTCGACACTTGAATAGAGCGCCCGCGCGAGCGGCGGATTCTCGACCAACGGGATATCGTTTTCGCGCGCCAAGTCGCGAATCCGCTCGGCGACGAGGTCCGCGCCCTTGGCAATGACGCGCGGCGCCGTCATCGCCGCCGGATCGTATTTGAGCGCCACGGCGAAGTGCGTCGGGTTGGTGATGACCACGTCGGCATCGGGTACGGCCGCCATCATGCGACGGCGCGCGCGCTCGGTCCGGATCTGGCGCAGCCGCGCCCGTACTTGCGGATCGCCCTCGGTTTGCTTGAGCTCGTCCTTGATTTCCTGGCGGCTCATCCGCAGCGATTTCATATGTTCGAAGCGCTGATAGAGGAAGTCGATCACCGCAATCACGGTCATCACCGCCAACACGCCGATGAAAAGCCTGACCGCAAGCGACTGTAAGAGCGCCATCGCATCGATGGTCGACATGGTCGTGATGCTGGGCAGATCGTCGAAGATCGGGATGAAAAGCATCGCGACCACGCTGCCCACGATGATGAGCTTCAAGACGCTCTTCACGAACTCGGCGATCGACTTCATCGAGAACAGGCGCTTCATGCCCTTCGCAATGGAGATCTTCGAAAGCTCGGGCTTGATGCGCTCGGTGGAGAAGACCAGTCCGGACTGAACGACGCCGGCGAGGATCGCGGCGACGACGGTTAGCGCAATGATCGGCAGCACCGCCAGCAGGACGTCGCCAAGCATGCCCTTGAGCGCCGCACCGAGGCTGTTGGGACTGGCGACGAACAAATCCGGCTGCGTAACGAAGGGCGACAAGGCGGAAACGACGCCTTTGCCCATGCCCGGCGCGAGCGCCATGAAGGAAATCGCGCCGGCCAGAATGATGAACCAGTGATTGACTTCGCGGGAGGAGGCGACTTGGCCCTTTCGCCTCGCCTCCTCCAACCGTCTCGGTGTTGGTTCCTCTGTTTTTTGTGCGTCTTCGGTTTCTTCCGCCACCGGCTAGCCCCCCGTGAACAGGGTGCGGAGCTCGGTCTCGAAGATACCGATGAACCACATCATGGCCGCCGAGACGGTCAGCATGAGGACGAAGAAGCCGATCACGATCTGCATCGGCATGGCGACGAAGAAGATCTGGACCTGCGGCATCAGCCGGTTCACGAGACCGACGCCGAGCATGAACAGCAGGCCCACGATGATGAAGGGGGCAGCGATCTGCATGGCCAGAACGAAGGCCCGCCCGAGCAATCGCGCCGCCGTCTCCGACATGCCGGCCACCGGCAAGGATTTCCCGACCGCAAAGAGCTGATAGCTCTCCACGATACCGCCAAGCATCAGATGATGGAGGTTGGTCACGAATATCAGCATCGCGCCGGTGGTTGCGAGAAAGGTGCTGGAGAGGGCGCTCTGCTGGGCGGACGCCGGGTCATATACCAGCGCGTTGGCCAAGCTTGATTGATAGGCGACCACGGTACCGGCCATCTGCAGCGCCGAGATGAGGATCCGCACCGCACCGCCAATGAATACCCCGACCAGCACCTCGATCCCGAAATGGATGACGAGTTCGATCGGCGAGGCCGGCATGGCGGGCAGATACTTCGCCACGATCGGCAGCAGCACGAGCGAGAGGACGAGCGCGAATATCAATCGAATGCGGGCGCTGACATAGGCCTCGCCGAACCCCGGCAGAAGCATGATGACGGCACCGACCCGCGCGAAGACAAGGAAGAATGCGTAGAGGTTGCCCGGTATCAGCTGGTCGAGCATCGATGCCGCCCGAGGCTAGCCGAGACTAACGATACGGTCGGCCATTCGTTCGGCAAAGCCGGTCAACGTGCTCAGCATGAAGGGCAGGAACAGCAGGATCGAGACGAAGATCACCAGGATCTTCGGCACGAAGGCCAGGGTCATTTCCTGGATCTGGGTCAACGCCTGCTACAGCGAGACGATCAGACCAACCAGCAACGCGACCGCCATGATCGGCGCGCCGACTTTCAGCGTTACAAAGATCGCGTCGCGCGCTACATCGAGTACATCATTAAGCTCGGCAGACGTGACCGCCGTCACCACGTCGGTCAGCTCCGCCTTGCCGGCAACCGACTGCGCGGACAGCTGCTCACCGCGCGCCATCGTGTTGGTCGCGGTGCCGATCGCGTCCTTTACCAGGTTCGAGAAATCGTCTCCGCCCTCCTTGGCGGGTTCAGAGCCTTGATTGCCGAGCGCGTTCGCCGCGTTTCGATAGGCGGCCAGGGCGTAGGTGAGGGAAACAGTCATTTGCTCTCCTCGTCCCTAG
>JARRKQ010000207.1:0-3752 GCA_037387885.1 Alphaproteobacteria bacterium
GCCCAAAAGCGGACATTGCTGATGCCAGGGTCAATGTCCGCTTATGACCCCAAGCGGACATTGACATTCGCGTGACCGCATTCCTGTCGCGCTTCCCGTAAATTGGTAAAGTCTACGCGTCGGGAGGCTTCAATGACGGGCACCATTCGTCAATGGTTGGAAGGGTTAGACCTCGGTCGGTATGCCGACGCTTTCGAGGCGAATCAGCTCGACATGTCGCACCTGGTTGACCTTTCGGAGGACGACCTGAAAGAGTTGGGCGTTGCGGCGATGGGCCACCGCAAAACCCTTCTACGCGCCATCGCGGCGATTGCTGAAAATGATGTTCCGATCGCTGATGCAACGCCAACGGCTACTGCCCCACAGTCGGCAGAGGCCGAGCGCCGTCATCTCACTGTGATGTTCTGTGACCTCGTCGGCTCGACTGCTTTGTCCGAACGCCTCGATCCGGAAGACTTCCGGGACATCATGCGGCTTTATCAGGAGACTTGCGCCGCCGTGGTAGCGCGTTTCGATGGCTACCTCGCGAAATTTCTCGGTGACGGTGTGCTTGTATACTTCGGCTATCCGCGCGCGCATGAGGACGACGCGGAACGGGCAATCCGAGCAAGCCTGAAGATCGTCGAGGAATTGGAAAAGCTCCAACACCAAGATGCCCCCGGGCTCCAAACGCGCATCGGCATCGCCACTGGCCTGGTCGTGGCCGGCGATCTGGTTGGTGAAGGTGTGTCGGAGACGCGGGCGATCTCAGGCGAGACGCCGAATCTGGCAGCACGGCTTCAGACGCTTGCCGAGCCGGGCACGGTGGTGGTCAGCAAAAGCACGCGCCAACTTGCGCGCGGTCTTTTTGAATTCACCGATCTTGGCCACCGGCGCCTGAAGGGAATTGTCGAACCAGTTGAACTATGGCGGGTTGATAGCGACAAGACCATTGAAAGCCGTTTTGAAGCGATACATGCCCGTACGCTGACCCCATTTATCGGCCGTGAGCATGAAACAGCTCTGTTGGTAGAACGCTGGGAACAGGCCAAGAGCGGCGAAGGCCAGGTTGTTCTGCTCTCAGGTGAAGCCGGGATCGGCAAGTCTCGAATCGTCCAGATGCTTCGCGACCGCATCGCCGACGAGAACCACACGCGCCTGCAATATCAATGCTCAGCCCACTATTCGAGTACGGCCCTCTATCCATTCATCGGCCAGTTGGAGCGTGCCGCAGGATTCGAACCAGAGGATGTGGCCGAAGCAAAGTTAAAGAAGATTGAGCGGCTGCTCGCATTGTCCACCGATACACCGACCGAGACGGTGGCGCTCATCGCGGCGCTCCTTTCAGTCCCCGTGGCTAACCAGTACGCACCGCTTGAGTTGACCCCGCAGCGCCAGAAGGAAATGACCCTTGCGATTCTGGCCGATCAGCTCCTTGGTTTAGCTACGCGGCAGCCGGTTTTAATGATTGTTGAGGATGCTCACTGGGTCGATCCCACCACTGTAGAAGCACTGGAGCGTATGCTCCAAGCGATCGAGCGAGCCAGGGTTCTCATCGTCATTACCTTCCGGCCGGATTTCGCGCCTCCGTGGCACCGCCATAGCCACGTCACTTCTCTCACCCTCAACCGCATGAGCCGAAGCCAATGCGAAACCATGGTGGAAAGTTTGGCGCCTGGTAAGCCACTGCCTCCGGAGATACTCAGCCAACTCCTTGCTAAAACCGATGGTGTGCCGCTGTTCGTCGAGGAGCTGACAAAGACAATACTCGGGTCGGGTTTGCTGCGTGATGCAGGTGATCGCTACGAGCTCTCGGGCGCACTGCCGCATTTGGCGATCCCCAGCACGCTGCAAGATTCGCTCATGGCGCGGCTCGATCGCCTGGCTCAGGTAAAGGACGTGGCTCAACTGGGTGCTGCGATAGGGCGCGAGTTTCCATACCGGCTACTGGCAGCCGTTTCGACACTACCCGAAGGTGAGCTCCATGCGGCGCTCGATCAGTTGGTTCAGTCAGAATTGCTTTTCCGCCGGGGAACGAATCCCGAGGCAACATATTTCTTCAAGCATGCCTTGCTTCAGGATGCAGCTTATGAAGCGATGCTCCGAAGCCGGCGTCAGGAACTACACCTTCAGATCGCGATGGCGCTCGAGGAGCGGTTTCCCGAAACGCGCGAAGCACACCCTGAAATCCTGGCCCACCACTACACAGAAGCCGATCTTCGTGAGCCGGCGATCGATTATTGGCAACGTGCCGGAGAACTGGCCTTGAAGCGCTCGGCCAATCTCGAGGCCATAGCCCACTGCAAAAGGGGGCTCGATCTGATCTCCGCTCTGCCCAAGAGCGAAGCGCTTGCCCGGCAGGAACTGGCGATGCAGGTCACGATCGGGGTGCCACTAGTAGCAACCAAAGGATACGGCGCACCGGAAGCTGCAACGCACTATCAGCGAGCCCGCGAGCTCTGCGAGCTGCTCGGAGATACACGCCAGCTGCTCCCGGTAATTTACGGTCAGTGGCTCGATAGTGCAGCCCGCGGTGAGTATGGAAGGGCGCGAGCATTCGGAGAAGAACTTCTGGAGTATGCAGCGGCCGAGGACGATCCAGCCGCCATGGCCGTCGGGCACCGGACGATCGCCTGGATCGATCTATTCCGCGCAGATTTCGAACTTGCGCGATCTCATATCGATGAAGGTCTGGCGCACTATGAAGAGGGCCGACTACACGCAGTCGCCGTACAGTATGCCCACGATACCAAGGTCACATTATTGACATGCCGAGCCTGCCTTGAGTGGCTGACAGGGTTTCCACAACATGCCCTCGAGAGCGGCAAGAGCGCGATCGCTCACGCGCGTGAGATCAACCATGCGGCTTCTCTCGCCTACGCACTGTGCTATGGAGGCGCCGCTCCAGTGGCCTTACGCCGCGAGCCTGAGGCAGTTGCAGCCGCAGCTGACGAACTGATCGAGCTTTCCGAGGCTCAAGCCTTTCCGCTGCGGCTGACGATCGGCAAGTTGTTCAAAGGCTGGAGTTTGACGTATCTCGACTGCCCCAAAGAGGGCACCTCCATGGTTCAAACAGCCCTCACAGACCTTGAGCGCGCGCGCCAGGACTATGCCGGCACTCTCTACATGGGGCTCGCCGCGGATGCCTTCATTGCGGCCGAACAGTGGGACTTGGCCGAGCTTGCACTCAAGAACGCTTTCGCGCTTATGGAGAGGTCAGGCGAGCGCTGGTGGGAGCCGGAGCTCCATCGGCTGCGGGGCGTTTGTCGGGAGAAGGCGCCTGGTCGGGATAATGGTGCAGAAAATTGGTATCGGAGTGCATTACAGGTCGCGCAGGTCCAGGGCGCCAAGGGATTGCAGCTGCGCACCGCCACCAACCTGTCATACCTGTTGCGCAAGCGGACGAAATTGCAGGAGGCGCGTGACATACTTGTGCCCTTACATGACTGGTTTACAGAAGGTGGCGATACGCCAGACCTGAAGGCGGCCGAGGCGCAGCTTGCGGAATTAAGCTAGTCCGCAATTGTCTCTCTTGATGCTGGTGATACGTCCGCTTATGGCTATCAGCAGATATTCTCGAAGCTAGTCGGCATGTCCGCCTTCCACCCAAAAGTGGACTTCGCAGTCGCCATGGTTGACGTCAGCTCCTGACCCAATGTATGGACCGGCTGCATTTCGCAAGTGAGCGGGCATGGTGTGGTGGAAGTCGCAAATATGTATCCGGCCTGTTTGATCGGCTCGCGGGCCGTGGCCTTGATGGGGGTACGCTCGCA
>JARRKQ010000208.1:0-3730 GCA_037387885.1 Alphaproteobacteria bacterium
CAACTATCTTGATTGCGACAGCCGACCTCATTCACAACTGAGAGCCTTCGATCGTCATGCGTTCCAGCATGCCAAATGCATCTTCATGGCGCCAGGCCGATTGGGTTTTCCGGCGATGGTTATCCGGTTGCCAGACCAGCCGCCAATAACGCTTTCATACCGCCCTCCACATAGGAAACATCTGTGAAGCCCATGGTTCTGAGGAGATTCGCGGCTTTGGCTCCTCGATAGCATGGAGAAGACCCGCAGGTGGTAATGATCCGCCTCCCACGATCCTGCAATTCCGGGTCACGATACTGCTCGTCGAACTCCAGATCCGCCTTCCAAGCCAACGACCTGCCGGGTGCATTGACGGCGCCAATTCCCATACCGGTGGCCTGGATCTCGGATTCATCCCGAACGTCCACTAACAGTGCGTCGGGGTTGTGCTCAAGTTCTTTCAGTGCCTCTTTAGCACTGATCGCACGAGCCTTTGCCATCGCCTCGTTGGCCATCTCCATGAAGGTCTTTCCCGTTGGCTCCTCCTGGTCCTTGATGAGTGTCTTGAGGTGCGCTCTCGTTTCATCGTCCCACGAACCCGGATCTTCGCCGTGAGCGATCACGGCATGCAGTTCCATCAGCTTCCATACTTCCTCTTCGGTCTCGGCAATGACTTTCCCTGGACAGGATTCCATTCCCTCGCAATCTTTACAGGCATATGAATATGGCATATCGGCCGCTCCGCAGTGTTCATCAATCCGGGAATCATCGAACAAGGCGGTCTTGCATACCATAGTGCAAATGCATTATTTACTATGTTGAAATGCACCAAATTCAACCGTTCATCAACTCTGGGCAGTAGAGGGCAAAGTGCGGCTATCCGAGCGCGAAGTCATGGTGGCAGAGCGATATGCTGCCGGTGAAACCTACAAGCAGATCGCCAGCAGCCTGAATATAGCTCCTTCAACTGTACGTAATCATCTTGCAGCCGTTTATCGCAAGCTCGAAGTAAGGAACAAACCGGGGCTCATTCGCGAACTGTCGGCGAGAAAGTCAGATTTCGGCATCCTGCCGCCACTCAGAGGGCGCGTCCGGACGGCCTCTGTCCTTCGCAATCTCGAAAAAACCGGTCCGCCTGCCATAGACGGTGCCTCTATCGCCATCATGCCCTTCGCGACGATCGGCCCGGCGGATCGGGATTACGTTGGCCACGGTTTCGCTGCGGACATTCAGCACAACCTGACCCGCTGCGATGATCTGTTTGTTTCCGGACGCAGCTCCTGTGGTGCTCTGAGTGGGCAGGGCAGTGATCCGTCGTCAGTGGCAAATACGTTGGGTGTGCAGTATGTGCTGCAAGGCAGCCTACGGACAGACCACGACAAGATCAGGCTCATCGCTGAGTTGGTCGATGGTTCCAGCGGAATGGTGTTGTGGTCGGAACGCTACGACCGGGTGCTAAACGACATTCTGGATATCGAAGCGCAAGTTGCCAATGCCGTAGCCGCCAACTTGTCGCTTCAAATCAAGGAAGTGCAATACGAGCGTCGCCGGCATCTCGGGGACAGCGAACTCACGGCATACGACTGGCGGCTTCGCGGAAACCGTTGCCTCGAGCTGGGTGGCAGGCCTAATCTGGACAAGGCCAGGGACAGTTTTCGTCGAGCCTTGGAGTTGGAACCTGAATCCGCACCTTCGTACGCTGGTTTGTCCATGTGTTTTGGCTACGAATGCGATCTCCTTCTGGCGGAAGACTACGCCGAGAGCCTCAAGCGCCATACCGAACTTGCTCTGTTGGCCGTCGCGGCGAATGAAGCCGACAGCAGGGGTCACTACGCATTGACCTGCGCCCTCATGCTGGACGGACAATATGAGCGAGCCGACTTTCACGCGGCCCGGGGCATGGAACTCAATCCCAGCGAATACCATAACCTGTGTAATCGTGGATATAGCCTGATGGCCTTGGGTCGGATCGAGGAAAGTGTCGCCTGTTTCACCGATTCGCTGCGTCGAAATCCGCTCGCTCCTAACAGCTGTTTGTTGGCGGTGGGGCTAATCGAATACCTTGAAGCAAACTATGGGCAATCGGCCGGCGCCCTATCACGTATGACAGGTTATCAGGTTCAGAGGGCCAGTACGCTCGCGGCTGCCTGTGCCCAGGCAGAATACGAAGATGCGGCCCATTCGGCAGTCCAGGAATTCAGACGCTTGCGCAAGGACAGACCCATATTGCCAACAGCGAAGGTGCCTTCTGCTTGGCGAGATTTTTGGCGGCGTGTGTATCCTTATTTGAGAGACGAGGATTTCGAGCGTCTGCTGGAGGGAATCGGTAAAGCCGCGTTACCGGTGTAGGAAGACACGCAATTCAGCATTGATCTTCCCTCGAGTTGTTTCAGCCAAATCCTTGCGAACGCGCCTTGAAGTGGATGTATTCCGTTAGCTTCCGCGTAACTCACGTTTGTTGATAGCTACGGCTTCCGTTTGGCCGAAAGCGGAATTGTGCTACTGGATAGGTGTCGATTTGATGGATCTTGGTGGGATTGAACTCTCCTGCCGCAGTGCCGACCGGAACTGTTCAAACAGTGAACTTCAAGGCAGACCCTAGCCACATATCCATTCGTTGGATCCACTCCTGCAGCCTGTCTTCCTCACGTAGCAGTTCGAACCTCGAAACAGCACGGGCCCAGACAAACATGCTGTGAAGAACGCAATCGGCGTAGGTAGGATGCCCGCCGCCGAGGAAAGGTGTTCGCTTGATCAATCGGCGAGCGGGGTATAGCAGAGCCTGAAGCTCCGGTCTTTCCGACTCGCGTGTGGACTGCATCTGTTCCAGGGTCGATCCCAATCGTTTTTCCCTGTCGGCCCGAAACTCGAGACGATCACTTTCCGCCAAGTCGTCGTGCACATCCCTGATGATCATGCGATTGACCCGTGCCATCAGGGTGGCATCGACCCAGCAGGTGATGAACTCAGCCAGCGCAAACCCGCCGGTTCCGCCGAACAGCAGGTTCCCGGAATCGTGCCGTGCCGAAAGATATCGCGCTATTTCCCAGCTATCACCGACGGTGGTGCCGCCGTCAACGATAACCGGGACAGTGTCATGTTCGCCCGGAGTCTGACTGCGGATTTCGCCGAGTTTCAGTAGACGCGCCTCAAAAGGAACGCCAAGCAGGTGGAGGGATTCACGGATTCTCCACGCGTACGGACTTACCGGTCGCCTCTCGGCACTTGCCAGGTCGTACAGGATTATCGGGTGGTTTGCCATACCGGTTATGGTCTGACAGATAAAGGTGACTCACCGCACGCGGGATCAGTCGGGAAGTCCGGCCTCACGCAACCCTTCCAGGTAGAGATCCAATCCTCCCTCATGCTTGGTCGGCAGGGTGCGCTCGATGTAACGCACGGTTAGATCTGGTTTTTCCTTGAGGGCCAGCTGAATCTGGTCTCGCGCCTCATCCTGACGCCCCAGGTGCGCCAGGGCGGCGGCCTTGGTGGCGAACGGCCAATAGCCCGCGGGCGTTGGAAACTGACGCGTGCGGTCGGAATGCTCAATCGCCTCGTCGTAACGTTGGAGAAGGATGCATGCTAGAGCCCGGACAACGATGCTCGCCCATAGCAACGGGTCCCTCGGGCTCACCCGTTCGCCTCGGATCGAAATATCCAGCGCCTCTTCCATTCTGCCAGCCAATGCCAGCACCATGCCGAGGCCGTGATAGGCGAAGAATGCACTCGGATTGAGTTCAATCGCTTTCTC
>JARRKQ010000209.1:0-3705 GCA_037387885.1 Alphaproteobacteria bacterium
GAAGAACCGCGCCGAGCAAGCCGTTCTTGGCCGCCGGCAAGACCACCCTTGATATCACCTGCCAGCGGTTTGCTCCCATCGCCTCAGCGGCCTCCCGATAACGGTCCGGGACCGCTTTCAGGGCGTCCTCGGAGATCGACGTCATGATGGGGGCGGCCATGAGCCCGAGGATCACGCCGGCATTCAGGATGTTGAGTCCGACCGGCACGTCGAATATCTCGATGATCAGCGGATTCATGATCGTGAGGCCAATAAATCCCCACACGACCGAAGGAATCGCAGCGAGAAGCTCGACCAATACCTTCAATGTCTCGCGGGTCTTGCCCCGGGCGAATTCGGCGATGAAGATTGCGGCGCCTAAGGAGAACGGTATCGCAACCAACATTGCGAGCCCCGTGACGCTTGCCGTCCCGGCGATCAGGGCTAGGATGCCATAGGTGGTCTTGTATTCGGAGGTCGGTTTCCAGCGCGGCGATCCGAAGAACTCGAAGAAGTCAAAAGGACCCGAGAGAAAATCAAAACCTTCTTTAGTGACAAAGACGAAAATGCCGATGACAAAAACTATTGCCGATATTCCCCCTATGAAGACGAGGATCTGTACTATTTTGTCGACATACCAGTCGGCGTTACGCCGGTCGAAATCTTCCCGGCCGCCTTTAGCCTCTGCGACGGCAGTCGTACCGAGATCGCTCGCCGCGATCTCCGCTGTGCGCGCGGCGCCTTTTGCCGCGTTGGCCATCTCAATCGGCTCCCTCGCCGCGCAAGGTCTCAATCAGGTCCCGAACCCTGGCGGTGATCTCACGATACATTTCGGTATAGCGTTCGTCGGTCTCGGCCTCCTTCAGTCCTTCCGGCGGCATGCCGACGTCCCATTCTAGGAACACCGTGCGGAACGGCTGACTTGGAAGATAAGAGCTGATCGGCCCCTGAAGGCTTACTACGACGTCGTACTTGGCGAGCTTATGTACGTCAGGATCGAGCACCGTCGACTCGGGCGGAACGGGTACCAAGCCGTGCGTTTCCATGAATGCAAAAAGGCCGGGTTTCAAATCTATGCCATTGCGCAGGCCGGCGCTGTCATACTCACCGCTGTTAGGGAACGTCTTGCGGGCAAACGCTTGCGCGACCTGACTTTGGCAGTTGTTCTCCTCATCAAGGAAAAGGATCTTGTAGACTTTCGGGGGCTTAGTTTCCCCCGTCACTGTGAAGAGCGTTTCCTCACAGATATTTTTGCATCTATCGCATACACGCTTCAGGCGGCCAATGAGGATCAATATGTCAAACAGGTAGCGGACTTGCTCATGCGGTGTTTTGCCTTCTTCGATCAAATCCTCGAAGACCATATCTCCACGACCTTTGCCTTGTGCCGCGATCGCTTTCGTCTCCCGAGCCAGTTCGGCGTCTCTCTCATTGAAGGACCTCATCGACTTGTGCAGGCAGGTCTTCGCCTGCTCCGCCATTTCCTCCACCTCCCGTTTCAGCAAGCCGATCGGCAAGTGAGGAAGCTGCAGCCCTTCACGCGCGATCGTCGCGGCATAATCGCCAATGCGCTCAAGCTCGTTCACCAGTCTGAGAATTGAGGAAATCACACGTAGATGGCCAGCACATGGCTGGTGGATCGCCATGAACTTGTGGCAGAGTCGATTGATGTCGCGGGTCCTGCGATTGATGGGGTGGTCCCCAAGAATTGTCTGATTGGCGAGTGTTCTATTCCCGGTCAGTGCGGCCTCGATGGATTTCTCTAACCCTTTCTCCACCGACAGGGCCAGAATAGCGACTTCTTCCCGGATTTGGGCCATGTCCTTGGATAGTCGCTCTTCATAGAGTGGCATGGGTAAACGCTCCGCCGTTGCATAATTCCCGCGCGCAGCAATAGGTTGGCACTGCGCGCGGGAGGTAACCGGGTTGAGGGAGCTTAAGGCATCTGGGACCGGCCGCCGCGCTGAGTACTGCGGAATTGGCGAAATGCCTCAATCGCAGACGACTTCGCGTGCCGGGGCATATCCCTTCTTAAGTATGATGCATTGACCCTCGTCGCTAAGGATAAAGTCCATGTACTTCTTGATCTCGCCGGTCGGCTCGCCATTGGTGTACATGAACAACGGCCGGGCGATCGGATAGCTGCCATCCGAAGCGGATTGCACGCTTGGCATCACGCATTCGTCGCTGCCGTCCTTTGAAATACAAGCCATCTTGACTTCATCCGTCGCATAGGCGAGGCCGCTATACCCGATGGCACAGGGCGTCTTCTCCACGAGGTCGACGACATCCTTGGAACCGTGCATGTCGCGAGTCCCCATGCGGTAGTCGCGCGCTTTACCGAGAACCGTTTCCCGAAAATAGGCATAGGTCCCGGAGTTGTTTTGGCGGCTAACGAGGACAATCTCTTGGTCCTTGCAGCCCGGGATCTCGATTCCGATATCGCTCCACTTCTCGGTCGTCCCCTCCTCGCCGTAGATCTCCGCCAACTGAGGGATCGTAAGAAATTTAGCTGGATTATCTTTGTGCAGGAAAACCGCAAGAGCATCATAACCGACAACATGTTGGACTGGATTCTGGCCTTGGGCCTTGGCTTGCTCCAACTCCTTCTGTTTCATCGCCCGGCTGGCGTTGGCGATGTCTACCGTCCCGTTGATCATGGCTGCAATTCCGGTTCCGGACCCACCACCGGTAACCGCAACGGCGACGTCGGGATCGACCGTCTGGTATGCCTCGGCCCAAGCTTGGGCAACGTTTACGAGGGTATCTGAGCCTTTGTTCTGAATCAGTTCACGTGCCTCTGCCGAGACGCTCATGCTGACGGCGAGCGCGACAACAGCGATCCCAACGTTGAGTTTGGTAGTTCTTTGCATGTCATCCCCCTTGTTCGGCGCACGCCTACGGGTACCGCACACGCCACACGAAAATGAGATATCTCAATTTTCAATTCGGAGACTGCGACGTGATTGTTATGGTTTTGTCATGGTTCCGAAAAGTTTCTGTAATTTCGTGCCCTTGAGGTGGTGTCATGTCTATCGAGAGGTAGGGCATCAACCGGCTTTCGAAAGCACGGGAACCAGTCGCTTTTCCACCAAAACCTCAGGAAACTGACAACTGAACGTGCTGCCCTGGCCTGGTGTGCTGTTGATGCTGAGCTCTGCGGAATAACGATCGAGGACTTGTTTGACGATCGCTAGTCCGAGGCCAGTTCCGCCAGTCCGGCGCGATCGGCCAGATTCAACGAGGTAGAAGCGCTCGGTCAGTCGCGGCAAGTGCTGGGCCGATATGCCTGGCCCGAAATCCTGAACAGAGAATCTCGCTCCATCCGCGTTCTCCTGCCAGTCAATTCTCACTTGCGTACCCGGTGGGGTGTGCCGAACTGCATTGAAGATTAGGTTCGAAAAGGCGCTATAGAGGTCGGCTTCCTCGCCCTTGAGACAAACTTCCGGATCCACTCGGAGATAAAAGTCGTGCCTTCGTGGACCGCTGAGTGTTCGTGCCTCGGCCACGATATCCACCAACATGTCCGGCACCGGCACCAGGTCCTCGGACCGCGGCCGGTCGCCCATCTCGAGGCGAGACAGCAACAAGAGGTCATCAACCAGGGCCTGCATGTGACGGGCCTGCTGGTCCATATGGGATACCGGCTTGCGCCATTCCGAGTGACCCGCCGCAACGTCCTGCAAGGCTTCTAGGTAGCCACGAAACACGGTGATTGGCGTCCGC
>JARRKQ010000210.1:0-3660 GCA_037387885.1 Alphaproteobacteria bacterium
GTTTCAAAATAAGTTTTGGGAGCGGATCATCGCACGTCATTGCTAGGCTAAGGACGGTGCTCGGGACTAATTAAATAAAGAATCCTGAGGCAGGGTTATCTTTTTAGCTCACAGTTGCTCAGGCGGGCGGGCGCGCGAAAAAGTGGACACTCTAGCCAGCCCTTCAGAACTTCCGCCAATGGCCAGAAATCGTTATTCGCCCGCCGATCCAATAGCGTAGATTCTCCGGTCCTTCGCCGATAGTCTCCGGGGTGAGGGAGACATAGCTTGGAACGCAGACTAGCCGCAATTCTGGCCGCCGACGTCGTCGGCTACACCCGCCTCATGGGTGCAGATGAGGCAGGTACTCTGGAGCGCCTTAAGCATCTCCGCAAAGAGCTAGTGCAGCCGAGAATCACCGCGGACAAAGGGCGGATCGTGAAGCTCATGGGCGACGGATTGCTCGCCGAATTTGTCAGCGTTGTCGAAGCCGTGCATTGCGCCCGTGGAGTTCAGAGCGAATTAACGCAGCACGACTGCAACCGGCCCGATATTGAACGCATTCAGCTGCGGATCGGCATAAACCTGGGCGATATCATTGTTGAAGGCAAAGATATCTATGGCGATGGGGTCAACGTCGCAGCTCGCCTGGAAGCCATGGCGGAACCGGGCGGCATATGCCTTTCCGGTGACGCCTACCGTCAGGTCCGTGGCAAGTTCAATGTGGAATTTGAGGATTTGGGCGACCAAGACCTCAAAAATGTGGCCGAACCCGTCCGGGTCTACAGGGTCGCCGCTGGCTATTTCACTACATTAGCGCCCCAGCCCAAAGCCAAGGCACCTCCGTTGCCCGGCAAGCCCTCCGTAGCGGTGCTACCGTTCACGAACATGTCGGGCGATCCAGATCAGGAGTACTTTTCGGACGGGATCACCGAGGACATTATCACTGAATTGGCACGAAACCGCGGCCTGTTCGTAATGGCGCGGAATTCGTCATTCGCCTTCAAGGGGCAAGCCGTCGATATTGCCGAAGTGGGACGCAAGCTCGGCGTACGCTACGTGGTCGAAGGTAGTGTGCGCAAGGCTGGCAATCGCGTCCGGATCACCGCACAGCTGATCGAGGCCGTGACGGGAAGCCATGTCTGGGCTGAGCGATATGACCGCGACCTCGAGGATATTTTCACGGTCCAGGACGAGGTGACGCGAAGCATCTCAGCCGCCGTGCCGGGGCATTTGGAATCCGATATTGTGAAAGCATCGCGGCGCAAGCCGACCGAGAGCTTGGACGCCTACGACCACTTCCTGCGTGGCAAGGAGCTCTTAAACGAATGGCGCGACGACAACTTGCCACAGGCCATAGCGGAGTTCGAACGCGCAGTGAAGCTCGATCCCACATTCGCTCGCGCCCATGCTAATTTGGGTTGCATGCTCGTGCGCACCTGGTGGCGAACGCACGCCTCGCACGATCTGGACGCGGCAGCCAAGGAAACCGAGCTTGGCGTGCAGTACGACAGCGCGGACAGCGAGTGCGTGGGTTGGAGGGCGTTTGTTCTCCTATTTCAGCGAGACTTTGACGGTGCCTTGGATACTTTTGATCGCGCCCTACAGCTGAAGCCCGACGATCCCGATTTGAGCACTCTAAGAGCCTGCTGCCTTGTTTTCATGGGACAGACCGATGACGCGATAGAAACAATACGGCGCGCGATGCGCGCCAATCCACTTTTCCCGCCCTGGTACTACGAGATTCTGGGCATGGCCTTCATGACGGCGCGGCGACACGAAGAGGCAGTTAGGTCCTTTCAGGCAATCCGCTTGCCCTCCTACGAAATTCAAGTTTATACGGCAGGGTGCCTGGCGGAAATTGGCCGCCTGGAGGAGGCGCGAGCGCGTATTTGCAAGGCATACGAACTCAAGCCGGACTGGGCGATTGAGAACATCGCCATCGAGTGGAAGAGCGGCGAAGATCAGGATTACATCAGAGGGATTGCTAGCCTAGCATTAGACGCCTTCCAGAAAGGGTCTTGATCATCCCGAGACGGCGGTCGAGCGATCAGGCGGAGATCTTGGTCGCGGAAGCCGATTTATTAGGAAGGGTTAGTGGATCCAATCGGGGCAACATTCAGGCGCGCGTGTGCGCGTTGGATCGCCATCAAATTATTGTTGCCTGAGGGGGTGAGGTCATGCGGTGGGTCCTGCTGCCTGATATGGCAGGATACGTCGTACAACCTGGGTTAGGTCAGGTGGCAGGTCCCCCGCGATGAGCCATACCGCCAAACAGGCCCTTGCCCACGAAAGCACCACCGGATCGTTCAACTATCTGGACGGGAGCGTTCAGCCGTCGCTCTATCGCAATGGCGCGGTATATACGATACGCGATGCTGACGGCTGCGATTCGGGCACTGTCGGCATGACCTTGGAGGCGGTCGAGCTCTCGGTTTCCAACGCACGGGCGCTTCGCAGCGAGGCGCGCCCAACCTGCGACGCCAACGGCTTCGAACTTCTCGATGCGCCGATCGAGGACGAGAGGATTGATTTCTTCGATCACGAGCAAATCGTGCGGCGCTACTATGGGCAGTGCACGGCGCTCGTGATGCAGCACACAGGCGGACGGGCTCACGCCTTCGATCACAACATCCGCTCCGCGACTGGCCAACGATCGCGGAAGCGCATCACCGGCGGCCAGCCGGTTCAAGAGCCGATCCACTTGGTGCACGGGGACTACACCCTGACCAGCGCGCCTGCACGCCTTCGCGACCTCACCCGACCGCCGAGCGGCAACGATACCTTGTTGTCGATCCTGCCGTCGGGGGACTCGCTCATCGATGCCGCGGACGCCAAGCGCGCACTGAGCGGCGGGCGGTTCGCCATGATCAACGTGTGGCGCAGCATTGCACATGCGCCGGTCGCCGTTCATCCGCTGGCGCTGTGCGATGGCCGCAGCGTCGAGCCGAGCGACCTTGTCGTTTTCGAGATTCGCTACCAGGACCGCATCGGCGAAAATTACTTCGCCAGGTACAGCCCCGCGCATCGCTGGTACTACTATCCGAAGATGACCCGCGAGGAAGCCCTCTTGATAAAGCAGTGGGATTCGGCGGGAACGCTGGCGCGATCGGAGGGCGCCTCGTCCGACGGATCGGCCGCGGACGCGCCATGCACCTTCAGCTTCCACAGTGCCTTCGACGATCCAGCCTCGCCGCCCGATGCGCCGGATCGCTGGAGCATCGAGGTGCGCTGCATGGTGCTCTACGACTGACCGGGCTCCGGTCTCGCACTACCCCGCGTCGATTATTACCAGGGAATTGGCGTTCCATTGTAATTGATAAACTGACCCGACTGCTCTGGGGTGAGATGGCTAATCACATTTCTCATGCCAGCAACGCTTTCTTCGGTATCGATGAGAGCATTAGGTCCACCCATGTCTGTTTTTACCCACCCCGGATGTAGTGAGACTGTTTTTATTCCTTTAGGTTTCAGATCTATCGACAGGCTTTTCATCACCTGGTTAACCGCGGACTTTGAAGATCGGTAGGCATAACCACCTCCCGACGTATTGTCATCAATGCTTCCTACTTTACTGCTCACGGTAGCAACAATTTTCTGGTTGCCCCTGAGCACGTGATCAATGAAGGCCTGCGCCATCAAAAGTGGGGCGATAGTGTTAACCTCGATCGCCTTCAACCA
>JARRKQ010000211.1:0-4987 GCA_037387885.1 Alphaproteobacteria bacterium
GGTTGGGGCTATTTTCCGCAACATGTCGCCGATACGCTCAACCGCGTTCGTCTTCCCTTCAACGTCAATATCGCTGCGCAGCGCGCGGCTGTCGCCGCGTTGCACGACCGCGCTCATGTCGATCGCTCCGTTCGCCATAACGAAACCTGGCGCGACTGGCTGACCAACAAACTCCGCACGCTGGGTTTAAGCGTGACGGAAAGTGCAGGCAATTTCGTCTTGATTCGTTTTCCCAAGACGCCTGGGAAGACCGCGGCGGAGGCGGATCGATTCTTGACCTCGCGCGGCCTGGTCTTGCGTAAATTGGACGCTTACAACCTGCCCGATTGTTTGCGTCTGACAATTGGAACCGAAGAGGCCAATGTGGCGGTGTTCGAAGCCTTAAGCCAATTCATGTCCGCGAAATGACCGCCGTAAGTCCCACGCCGACGTTCAAGAAGATCGCATTGGTCGGTATCGGCCTGATCGGGTCTTCGATGGCGCATGGCGCGCGAAAACACGGTCTGGCGGGAGAGATATCCGGCTATGCGCGGCGCGAGGAAACGCGCACGGAAGCGCGCGAAGCCGGCTTTGCCGATACGCTGCACGAGGATCTGAAAGCTTGCGTCGAGAATGCGGACCTGGTCGTGCTCGCCTCGCCCGTCGGGTCCTTTGCCGAAATTGCGCCTGTGATCGGTCCGCATTTGGCCGCGGGCGCCATCCTCACCGATGTCGGCTCGGTGAAAATGGCGGTGGTCCGCGATGTCGGGCCGCATGTGCCGGAAGGCGTTCACTTTATTCCCGGTCATCCGGTTGCGGGCACCGAGCAATCGGGACCCGGAGCCGGATTTGCGGAGCTCTTCGAAGGCCGCTGGTGCATTTTGACGCCGCCGGCCGGAACCGATGCGGATGCGGTCGAAAAACTGAAAGCGTTTTGGGAGCGGCTCGGCAGCATGGTCGAGATCATGGACCCGGGCCACCACGACCTCGTGCTCGCGATCACCAGTCATGTGCCGCACCTCATTGCCTACAATATCGTCGGAACGGCAGCGGATTTGGAAACGGTCACGGAAAGCGAAGTCATCAAATTTTCCGCCGGCGGCTTTCGCGATTTCACCCGTATTGCGGCGTCCGATCCCACCATGTGGCGCGATGTGTTTCTCAACAATCGCGAAGCCGTGCTCGAGATGCTTGGGCGGTTCAACGAGGATCTGAGCGCGCTTCAACGCGCGATCCGCTGGGGCGACGGCGAGGAGCTGCAAAAGTTCTTCACCCGCACCCGTGCGATCCGCCGTTCGATCATCGAAGCGGGACAGGATATCGAGGCTCCGGATTTCGGCCGCGGCAAGAAGGAAAAAGACGACGGCTAAGCGCCGGGCCCTTTCTTGCGGGGGGGCAGAACCAAGTTCGCGGTCCTCGAATCCATACCACTCTTCCAGAACCTGCATCGCGATATCGGGTTGCTGTTTCATCATTGCAATCGCTTCAACCAATGCCTTGGTAAACCGTCTGGCCGCTTCGCGGTTGGTCTCGTCGTTGAGCCAGCCCCTTCTCACCCTTGAACTGTTTCCTGCCAGGATTTCGTTCCACTCGCGCGTGTCGGCCAGTATCGGAAAGCCTTCCGCCAAGGCTCGAACATAGGCAGTTTCGTATCCGATGATCGCGTCCAAGGCGTTGTTACGCAGCAATTCGATGTCGTCGTCGGCGCCCTCCAGGATGGATATGTCGTCAACCGGATCCCATCCCATGCGTTGCGCCAAAACGAGCGCATGCGTTCCCGATGTCGCGCCAACAGAAGAAACGCCGATCCGGCCTCCCTTAAGTTGGTCCAGGCTTGTGAGCCCCATCCGTCCGATGACGTGGGCACGAAGAACGCAATCTGTAGACGCAATGGCGACACTATATGGATTAATTCGCGCATTTTGCGCCGCTTGCACGAATACGGGACCTATACCGTTGGTCACGACATCGTTCGGAGGGACGTCGACGATGCCGAGGCTCCGCAAGACCCTGGTGGCGATGTCCGTGTGCCGAACGATCGCGCCGCCTGGTCCGGGCTCGCGAATTCTCAACTCGACATCGAGACCGTATTTCTCGAACAGCCCTTGATCATAGGCGATCACATAGGGAAGGCGGCTGACGCTCAGCTCTCCCACCAGCAAAGTGAGAGGGAGCTCGTCGCGCTCGGTGCACGAGAGCGTCATGAGTGCGGCGAAGAAGAGGGCCGCCAACCTCAGAGCTATGGTTGCCGAATTAGGGTGCTGCATTTTTCTGTCTGTTCAAAATCAACTCGAATTCGGAAGGCGGCTGCCGCGCACATGCTTACAAAGTAACCCAGATCGTGCAAACGGCGCCCGAGGCTATATCTGCGGTTCAACAGGTAGAGAAATCCGGCCTTTTGCCTGTTTCTTCCCCTCGAAAAATGGAAGCGCGACCACGGAATTTTCGTGGTATTATATTTTATGAAGTATCGCATTGAAGGTTTCGACAAACAGTATCCGGACGGCCTGGTTCGGGAAACCGATTCGGCCGTAGACGCCCTAGCCGCATTTCACGAAGTTGTGGATGCCTGCGGAGACGCCCAGGTGTTTTGCGGCGAACGCTCGATGATGCTCTCCAAGCTCCGCGATCTAGCGGATCAGGAAAAGCAAGCGGCGCGAAACTGACTAAAGTTCAAGCTGGAGCGGCGTCCATCAATTAAGTCTTCGACTAGCTGTCGCGCAAAACCGAATTTCACCGTTGTTCAGAAAACAAGCTTTGCTAAAAAGTCTCAGATCCAATGGATTCGGCAATCGCACATCTTTGAGATCCGGACATGACTTTTCCTCGGGATCGTACGAGTGATGAATTTGAGAGATAAAGACAAAGATGTGCCCTTTATGGCGCGCAAAAAATTGCAGCGTTCGAAGCTGAACCATCAGTTCCGGGTTCTCACGCTTTTGATCAAGTAGCTGCAGATAGTCTATAACCGCCAAGGTCCCGCGAGGTGCGGTGGTCAGCTTCCTTACAATGTAGTCGGCGCTGATCCCGTCGGAATTGTCGACTTCGAATAAACTTTCGAAATCCGATCGGTCCGCCCCAATGAGCTGGAAACCGTTCATCACTTCTGTCTTCGTGCACTCCAGTGTGAAAAACTTGCCCGGATTGCCAGACCTCATGTTTTCCACTGCCAACTACAGGCTCAATAGAGTTTTGCCATGGCCGGGGCGCGCTCCCACGAGCACCAAGTCTCCAGGCGTCAGTCGAGAATAAAACTTGCTCGCAAGCGAAGTAGACGTAGCTTTCGCAACGAGCATGGCCCATCCACGGAAGCCCTCTTGTGCCGCAATTTGGTCGAGTGCTTTGTGCAGAGGAATGTTTTCTTCGCGAGATAGAAGTTTGGCTTTGCGCTTTAAGTAATAAATAGGTGCAGAGAGACGCATTTTGTGAACCTCCTATTGCGAGCAATTTTGACAAGCCCTCCTTATGTTCCGTGCTCAAACAGTTGGTTCGATATTGCGATGGCGCCGCATGATTTATGCTTTCCCAATGGAGGGGGGAGGCGTGCGCCGCGCCGGAATCAAATTATAAACCAATCTCTTTGGGTGAGAAATTAGGGGGTGCCCGCCAATGGCGTTATCTATCGTCGAATGCGATCCGTCCTCCCACCATGGTCATCACGGGCTGGATATCCTTGATCTCGTCGGCGGGAATGGTGAGATAGTCGCGGTCGAGGACCACGAGATCGGCCAGTTTCCCCGGCTGTATCGAGCCCAGATTGTTCTCCTGAAAGACCAGGAACGCGTTTTGGCGCGTATGCGCGATCAGGGCGTCCTCGCGGCTGATGGTTTGCTTTAGGACCGGCGCGCCTCCGACCATTTTTCCGGTGACTGCCCACCACAAGGTCGTAAACGGTCTGTACTGGTTGACCTCGAAGGCATCGGTTCCAAGGCCCCAGACGATTCCGCTTTGCTGGATCAATGCGAGAGGCGGCGAGTCAAAGACGCGTTCGCCATGGGCACGGTAGTAAATCCCTCCCATCACAGTCGGTCTGGCATGGACCGCCAAATACATGCCGAGATTTTTCATACGCTCCAGATGCGAAGCATTTACTTGATCGACATGAGCCAAGGCCCAACGCAAGTTTCTGATGGGATATTCCCGGTTTACCGCCTCGATCTGATCGAGAAATGTCGTAATCGTGTTCTCGATGGTCGCGTGCACATGCAACGGCAGTCCCGCACGCGCCACTTCAGTCGCAATCCGGCGCCACTGATAAAGTTCTTCTGCGGAAGGATTGGTCGTGGGCGCGAGCATGCTGTCGTGCAACGGTCTGTAGACGGTTTCTCCATAGGCGGTCAGATCCACCCAATTGTTCCCTTGAAAGGGTTTCATTTCCGCGATCTGTGGAAGCAGCTCATCGACCTCTTCGGGGTTGTTCGAGGGAGCGGTGGGAAGAAAACAAAAGAAGCGTAGGTTGAGACGGCCCTCTTCGCCCCATTGCCGAAAGCGGTCGATGTAATCCCGCGGGCATGGTCCCCCGATGGTCGTCAGGCCTGCCCGGTTCATATCCCCGATCATTGCAAGAGAGCTGGCTTCGAAGATCTCAGGCGGCGGCGCGGGACGCGATTGAGAGACAATATTTATGCCGTCGGCTCCGATCACCCCGGTGGGCCGCCCGGCTGCATCGCGCAGGATCCAGCTTGCATCCATGTGGTCCAGGCCGGCGGCTTCGACGGCCAGGCTGTTCAGATAGGTGTGTTCGCGCGTGACCTGCAGCAGCACGGGATTGTCCGGCGCAACCCCATCGAGTTCTTCGCGCGTGAAATCGCTTTGATCGTCGGTGAATTGATCGAGGGACCATCCGCCGAGCGTGAAGACCCATTCGCCCGTCCCCAACGTCTCTGCATGTGCGCGGATCTTTTGCAGCGTTTCGGCACGGGACTCGATTCCGTCCAGCCGCAATTCCTGTTGCCAGATTGGGCCTTCTTCCATGATGTGCCCATGGTTGTCGATCAGGCCAGGGACG
>JARRKQ010000212.1:0-3639 GCA_037387885.1 Alphaproteobacteria bacterium
GGGCATCAACATCGCCCGCCGCGATGAGATAAGCGACTTCGTGCCGGAACCTGCAGCGGCCGCCTGACATGGCGTTGTCTTGACAGGTTAAGCCTAGCCCTGTACCAAATTGGACGGGGATGGTTTGCCAGGAAAAAGAAAGTAGAGGTGTTACCATGACATCGAGAGTCAATGTTGAGATGCAGTATTTGCTTGCACTAAGCGATTTATCTGCAGAATACGTTAATCACTCCGGAGCCAAGGCGGCCAATGAAGCCCAGATGCTACGGGCTGGATTCCCCGTTCCTGATGGTTTTGTTCTCACCACCGATGCTTTTGCCACTTTCCTGGCGGAGAATCACATCGCTCCAGCCAGCTCGCCTGAACCAGAAATCGTCTTTGGAGGGATGATCCCGGCCGAGATCCTTGATGCCCTCCATGTTGGCATCACACTTCTGGGCAATGGCTCCTTGGCCGTGCGCTCCTCGTCCGTGGCCGAAGACCTCCCCGGCGCTTCCTTTGCCGGACAGTATGAGACCGTCCTGAATGTCAAAGATAAGGAAGAACTGGAAACGGCGGTGCGCCGTTGTTGGGCTTCGGTTTTCAACGAGCATGTTGTCGCTTACCGCAAACGTCAAAGACTAGAGGTAAGTCCCATGGCTGTCCTGATACAAAAGATGGTACCGGCGGACGCGTCAGGCGTGGCCTTCACGGCCAATCCGGTAAGCGGGATGAGGGACGAAGTGGTTATCAACGCCGTTCGCGGTCTGGGTGAACGTCTCGTATCCGGCGAAGCGTCTCCTGACGAATGGGTGGTTCGCGACGGGGATGCCCACTGTCAACAAGCACCGGAAGAGGCTATTTCCACCGAACAGGCCTGCATCATTGCCGAGATGGCCCGACGAGTGGAGGAACATTTCGGCACTCCCCAGGATATCGAATGGGCCATTACCGATGAGCAGCTCTATCTTTTGCAAGCACGGCCGATAACGACGCTGCCGGAAGCGAGTTCACAACCGGTAGAAATGATCCCCATCCCTGTGGATATCCCGCCCGGCTACTGGACTCGCAACGCCAGCCACCAACCACAGCCAACGACCCCAATGAATCGCTCGGTGTTCGGGAAGTACGTGCGCGCCGCCGCCATGCAGATGTTCGATGCCTTCGGCTTATTGATTGAGGGTGTCGATGTTAAAAACATTGGGGGGTGGGAATATCTCCGGATGATTCCGTTTGGCGGAAAAGAAGGACCAGCGTTGCCATCCTGGATGATGTGGCTGCTTGTCCGCCTCGTGCCGGGTATCCGCAAGAGGATTCAACAATCTGTGAAAGCAATCCGCAGCGACAAGGCCGGTTTTTTCATGCAGCGCTGGTATGCTGAGTGGCAAGACGAGCTGGCCACGCGCATCGTCGAGCTGCAAGATGTGGATCTCGAGCGTCTTTCCGACCGAGAACTTGCCGACCATCTTGACGAGGCAGAAAGGCTCTTTAGAAGAGCGATGGAGATTCGAGGCCCCCATCATGTCTCAGAAGCGATTATTCTGTATGAATTCGTCTCGACCTGTGAGGAGCTTCTGGGGTGGGACGAGCAGCAGTCCTTCGAGCTGGTCAATGGAACGTCGTTCAAATCCACCGAGCCGGCGCGACGCTTAAATGAACTGGCGCAAATGGCCCAGGCCAATCCGGCCGTCCGCACTTTGATAGAAGACGCTTCCCGTGTCCGCACTGGACATCTTTCCGAAGTCGATGCTGAGTTCGCGGCCGCCTTTGAAGACTATATGCTTGAGTACGGCCGTCGGGCGCTGCGCTACGAGGTCGGCGATCCGACGCTCCTGGAAACACCATCTCTGGTATTAGATTTGATCCGGGGCCAGCTATCACAAGGCTATGATCCCGATTCAATAGCGGATGAGTTGGCCCAGAGACGATCTGTAGCGGAGGCCAGCGCTCGCACGGTGCTCGGAGGACGGCCGGGGGATTTAGCCCGCTTCGAACGCCTCCTGGAACGAGCACGCGATGCTTACCCGGTGCGAGAGGATAGCGAAGTCCTCTGCGTCAGCGCACCCCTTGCCCTGATACGCTATGCTCTGTTGAGAGTGGGCGATCGTCTGGTCGATCTAGGCGTCATCGAGCGGCGTGCCGACGTATTTTTCCTGGAGATCAATGAGGCCCGCTCGGCCTTCTCCAACGGCGGTGACGCCCGAGCGCTTATCAGAAAACGGCAGGGAGAGCGAGCCTGGGCGGAGGCGCACCCCGGTCCGCCCTTCTATGGCCCGGAACCTGCTAACCCACCTTCCCTGGACTTCCTGCCATCCGAGGCCAGGCTGGCCATGGAAGCTATGATGTGGTACTTCGATTTAGACGAGGAGACTGGCCACACCAAGCAGTCCGGACCAGTGATGAGCGGAACGGCCGTCTCACAAGGCGAATACACTGGACCGGTGCGGGTGATCATGCATGAGGGCGAGTTCCACAAACTGCAACCTGGCGACGTCTTAGTATGTCCAACCACTTCTCCGGTCTGGTCTGTGCTGTTTCCTAGTATTGGAGCCCTGGTAACAGATACCGGCGCCATGCTCTCCCACCCGGCCATAATTGCCCGCGAGTATCGCGTCCCGGCCGTTGTGGCAACGGGCAACGCCACAGAGTTACTAAAGGATGGGCAAATTGTGACGGTGAATGGGTCGGCCGGCACTATATACGTCAATGTCTGACCTCGCGGCCAAAAAACCGCTGTTAACGAAACATCGCCAACCGGCGTGGCTATGCCGGAAGAAGCAGAGCAGTATCAATGCACATGAGAGTGGATGGGATCTGAGGCTTTTCGAGATCATCACCCGCGCTTGCCGGCGTCCACATATTACATATTAGAGGAGGCAAATGATGAACTTTGAAGTCTTCACCACTTCACGCATAGCCGGACTGCTGATGCTATTGAGCATCGCTTTCATGCTTGCGGCCGTAGCGCTCATCGCCGCGCAGGGCAGGCTAGGGGGTATGTCGGCTGCGTTCAGCGGCGTCGGTCCGGCGAGCGAGGACGCATCAGGGCTGCGCACCATCGCCCGTTTCGCGGTGCCCTACCCGATGGCCCAACTTGCCGGCTTTGCTCTGTTCACCCTGCTGCTGATTCGGGCCGGCGACCCCGGTCTGTCGGTCATCGCCCTGGTGCTACTTGCATTCTGGTCGGTTCTGGGCGCCGTCGAGGGCAGCTTTCAGGCCTCGGTCACGACCTGGGCGGTCGAGGTGGCAGCGCGTACCGGCGAGGCGCCGGAGTTCTACGAGCCGCTACGCCGCTGGCTGAACGCCGAGCTGCCCTTGATGGCGCCCAGAACCGACCAGAATGAAAGCGATGCTCAATAGCATCAGCAGCCCGGCTATGCGTGAAGTGGTGAAGATTTCAAAGTTCATCATTTGCCTCCTCTAATATGTAATATGTGGACGCCGGCAAGCGCGGGCGATGATCTCGAAAAGCCTCAGATCCTATCCACTCCCATGTGCGTTGATACTGCTCTGCTTCTTCCGGCATAGCCACGCCGGTTGGCGATGTTTCGTTAATAGCGATTTTTTGGCCGCGAGGTCAGACATTGACGTATATAGTGCCGGCCGACCCATTCACCGTCACAATTTGCCCATCCTTTAGTAACTCTGTGGCGTTGCCCG
>JARRKQ010000213.1:0-3629 GCA_037387885.1 Alphaproteobacteria bacterium
CTGGCCAGCTCGATGTTTTCCCGCCCGCCTTCGATAGCCTGAGTCGCAAACGGCAGGAGCCGGCCATGATCGGTCATTGGCCGGGGCCCCGGCGGACGACCTCATTCCGGATCACAAAAGCGGTCCTTCGGGCGATGCTCTGCCGACGGCTCTTCATGAGCCTTTCCAGACGTTCTTGAGTGAAACGCTTTGTCGAAGAAAGTCGGGTAAACCCAGGCTCATGAGTTTGACGTTGGTTCTTGCGATCCCGCTTATCCCGACAAACCGGCCCGCACCAAACCTTCCACGAAACGTTCCTGGTCGTTTTCCCGTCGGAAAGGAAACCGCGCAGATACCGCGGCTGCCGCATGGCAATCGGCCTCCTCGCAATAGAGCCGGATAACATCCCGCGCCCTGTCAGCTTGGCCCATTTGTGCAAACGTTACAGCCAATGGCACGGCAGGAACGCGAAACGCGGGGTTGAGATCAAGCGCCCGCTCGAACGAAGCAGCAGCCGACTGTAAGTCTTCAAGCGCGAACTCCGCGAGTCCCTCCACGTAGGCGTGATAAGCCTCGTTGTGAGGATCGATTCGCCGAGCCCAGTCAACCAATTCGAGGGCTTCTCGAGGGCGACCACTCCAGAGCAATATTTCGGCGAGGGTGATACGGCTATTGGCATTGTTGGGATCCAAGGCAATCGCCTTTCGCGCTTCGGCGATTGCCTCGTCGAATTCGCCTCGCCATACCATCATCTTTGCGGACACCTGCACCGCAAGAGGCGTCGGATTTACCAACGCAAGTTCGAGGTAGTCCTCCGCGCGGTCCCGGGTCGAGACGCGGTCGAGTCCCATGGCCGTATACCAATCCCTGTAATAGCTTTCCCAATAAGTAGCTGCCATCGCAGCTAAGGCCGCGCTGTAGTAGGGATCGATCTGAAGCGCTTTCTGGAAGTACTGCCGCGCCTTCGCGTAGTCGTCGTGCGTATTTCGCCGGTAGTGCGCCCAGCCGCGTAGATAGGCGTCATAGGCCTCCGGGTCGCGGGTTGTCGCTTTTCCCTGGTTGAGCTGCTCATTCGACGTCAGGCTGACGGATAAAGCGATTACGATCTGCCGGGTGACTTGGTCCTGTAGGTCGAAGACATCCTCCAGTGTGCCGTCATAGCGCTCCGCCCACACGTGGCCGCCAGTGGCCGCGTCTATCAGCTGAGCATTTATGCGGACCTGACCGCCCGCACGGCGGACGCTTCCTTCCAGCACATACCGGACGCCAAGCTCTTTCGCGACCTGCGCTATGTCGAGTGACGTTTCTTTATAGGCAAAGCTAGAGTTTCGGGCGATGACGAAGAGGCCAGATATCTTGGAGAGGTCGGTAATCAAATCCTCGGTCATGCCGTCAGCGAAGTAGTCCTGATTGGGGTCGTTCGACATGTTGTTGAAGGGCAGGACCGCGATAGAGGGCCGGTCCGGCAGAGGAAAGGCCATTTCGGCCTCGGAAGCCGGTTCCTCCCGTAGTGGCCAGGGACCTTGCCAAAGCAATAGCCCCACCATAATGACGACCAATGCAAACCCCCCGGCCAAAACAGGCAACGGCAGGGCACGCTTGGCGGGCGCGCTACGCCGCCGGGCCCTCTTGGCTGCCGGCATGTCCGACACCCACTGGTACACCCTCACAGGTTCGGCGACGTTCTTGAGTGTTTGCTCGCCCAGGTCCTCGAAGCTGGCCTCGACCTTTCCCTTGGCTTGCCGAAAGGCGTCGCCGGAGAGGCAGATCGCGCCGGGCTCGGCCAGACCCTCAAGGCGGGATGCGACGTTCACGCCGTCGCCGTGGATGTCCTCGCCCTCGACGATCACGTCGCCCAGGTTGATTCCGATGCGGAACTTGAGGGCCCCATCGCGCCCGGCCACGCCCGCCTGCCAGGCCAGCGCGCAGGCCACCGCGTCTACCACGCTGGCAAACTCAACCAGAATCCCATCGCCCATCAGCTTGACCACACGGCCATGATGCTCGGCAATCAATAGCTCTAGGAAGTCCTGGCGTAGGCGAGACAGCCGCTCCAGCGTGCCCGCTTCGTCGGCCCCCATGAGGGCCGTGTAGCCGACTACATCGGCAGCCAGAATAGCGGCAAGCCTGCGTTCCACGGCGTCTCTCCCAGGATCAAGAGACTAGCTGGGGTGGGAGGTGAAATCTACGCAGTGAAGACTGAGCTCGAAGGGCAGCTTCTCAGTCTTGCCCGGTTTCAGTGGACGCCTTCAAAGGATCCGGCCTAAGCGCCCCGGGCGCTGGTCGCAATCGTCTTTCTCGGGTCGAGGAATGGTTTTTCGACGATCCTGGCAGCCAGCGTTTCGGTCGGGGTCTGCACTTCGAGTTGCGTTCCGAGGGCCGCGTGCTCGACTGCCGCCATTGCCAGGGCAATGTTATGCTTCAGGCGCGGCGAATGGACCGCCGAGGTAACCTTGCCGATGGTCTCTCCATCCTTGCGAAGCGGCCAGAAGCTGGTGTTCGGGCCGGGCAAGGGATTGCCCTCAATCCGCAAGCCAACCTGCTTTCGGGCCACGCCCTCTGATCGGATGCGCCTCAAGGCGTCCTTGCCGATAAAATTCGCTTCCATGTCCAGGTCGACCAGTCGCTCCAGGCCGAGCTCGTAAGGGTTGGTGCCGATGTCCATGTCCGCATGATAGGACAGCATTGCGCCTTCGATCCGCCGGATCGACGAGGTGTGGCCGGGCGCCAGGCCATAGGGGGCTCCCGCCGCCATGATGCGGTCCCACAATTCATTCCCGCGCGCACCGTCGCGCAAATAAATTTCGTAGCCCAGTTCGCTAGACCAACCAGTGCGGGAGATAACCAGCGGGATCCCGTCAAGTTCGAGCTCCCGAAGCCAAAAATAGCGCAAGTCCGCGAGCCCGTCGCCAAACAGCGCCTGCATGACCTGGCCTGATTTCGGCCCCTGCACTTGCAGGGGCGAGACGTCGGGCTCGCGGATCGTCACATCCAGCCCAGCATTGACGGCCACCCCCTGGGCCCAGAAGAGTACATCGCTGTCGGCCAGCGAGAACCAAAAATGGGTCTCACCAAGGCGCAGCAAGATCGGGTCGTTGAGAATGCCGCCTTCGGCATTCGTGAGCAGCACATATTTGCACTGACCGACCTGCATCCGGGACAGGTCCCGTGGGCTCAGAAGTTGCGCGAAAATCGCTGCGTCTGGGCCGGTGATCTCGACCTGCCGTTCTACCGCCACGTCGCACAGGATCGCGTCGTTCACCAGGTTCCAGTAGTTCTGGACCGGGTCGCCAAATTCGCGTGGGATGTACATATGATTGTAGACTGAGAATTTGCGTGCACCCCACCGCAATGTCGCCTCAAAATATGGGGATTTGCGGATCTGCGTGCCGAACCCGATCTCTTCCGTGTCTTTCATCTCGCATACCTTTCTGAGCTTCTATTCGCATTTTCCAGGTGCACGATCGGACGCCACGATTGTGGCGCGCGATTACTGCTACCAGCACATGAGTGTGGGAACAATGCGATGAGTTCGCGAGCTTGGGTTAGGAGGTAGAGCAGAGCCGGATCGACAGCGGATGGCACGATCGGCAAAGGGCAGCAAATCCCAATGCTCCAATATGGTCGGACGTCAGAAAATGGCTCTTAGC
>JARRKQ010000214.1:0-3629 GCA_037387885.1 Alphaproteobacteria bacterium
CTGCCCAGCGATTGCCAGCGTGCCTCGGCGAGTTCGTCGGCGATCCTCTCGACCAAGCGCTCGTTGCGCGCCAGGCCGAACACGTAGTCGACCCGGTTGGTCTCGCACCAGGTCATGAGACGATCGCGGGCGAAGGCGGCGTCGGCGCGCAGCAGGATCTTCACCCTGGGCCAGCGCCGGCGGATGCCAGCGACGATCCGCGCCACTTCCTCCACTGCCCCCGCCGAGGCATCGATGTTGGAGGGGCGTAGTTTGGCGGCCAACAGGTGGCGACCGCAGAAGACGTAAAGCGGCAAATAGCAATAGCAGCCATAGTAGCCGTGGAAAAAGCGCCCCTCCTGATGGCCGTGCAGCGGGTCGTCGGTGGCGTCCAGATCGAGGATGATACGATGGGGCGGGCGATCGTGCGCCTCGACAAACAGGTCGACGAAGAGATTGGCCAGAGCCGTCGGATCATGGGCGATCTTGTGATAGCGCGGATCGCCGGAGGCCGGTGACTGCTCCAGCCGGTTCAGCGTGGACTTGCCTGCCAGCGCGGCACAGTCCGCGCGCTTGGGCTCGAGCCGCTCCGCCAAGAGCCCCAGAACCGGATCATGGCGCAATTGGTCGTGGTCGTTGACGTCCTCGTAGCCCAAGGCAAGGCCGACCACGCGTTGGCCCACCAGGGTGCGCAGCGAATGGACCAATTGATCCGGCGACCGGCCGTCGTCAAAGCAAGCGGCAATCCGCTCGAGCAGTCCAACAGCCCGGTCAGTCTCGCGCAGCAGCAGCCCGCCGGCATCCGACGTAATCGCGCCGCCGTCAAACCCGGCCACGACACGACGCTTGCCGAGGCCTTCAAACTCGAGCTGCCCTGGGATACACTCTGTTTGCATCGGCTCGTCTCCGGAACCTGAGTAATCCTTTGTTGCAAAAGAATTTTCTCAGATTCCACGGGCCGATGCACCCGTCCCTGTGAGAAATCCAGGCTAGCCAATGACATGGGGAGATCGCGGCCGACTGTTCTCCAGGGGCTGAGCGAGGTTCGATACTCTCGGCCTCAGAACAGATAGTTACAAAGGAGAACGACCATGGGCGACGCTGATCGGCGCCCCGCTGCAACACCCAGGCCATGCATTGGCATTTGGAAGAGATTTCATCTCAGGTGGCGCCGGGCGCCCATGCCGTCCTCTTCCTCGACCAGGCGGGCTGGCACACCACCAAGAAACTCGCGTCTCAAATAAATAGGGTCTTCCAATCCTACGACCAAATCGTCGCCCTCTGCTGCGAGGCCTGGAACAAGCTCATCGACCAGCCCTGGACGATCATGTCCATCGGCCATCGAAAATGGGCCTATGAGTTCTGATTGATAAAAAAGGTAACAACTGAGGTAACGATGGCTGACAGCGCGAAATTGGATATCGGCAGCAGTCAATATGCTTGTTGGATTCTTCTGTTTCCTGCTGGCATGGATTCTCTGGGAAAAAGAAAAACCCGCAGGAAAGCGGAATCCTGCGGGCGGTTGTTAAGTCCTGTCCTAATTCGGCACGACCAATTACGCAGGAGTTAGATCCTTCAACGCCTGCGCGCAAGCATCCGCCAGATCTTTGTTGGAGATCTCTTCGCCGGGCATCTTCGCCCAACCGGCTTTCTCGACGAAGGATCTGCGGTCCCACTTTGAATTAACCGCGCCAAGTTCCTGAAGCTTTGGGCCCGTCTCGGGATCCATTTGTGCTCGCGAGATACAGATGGGGACCAGCGCCTTCACCACAGCAGCATCCGCACGCTTCGTAGCCATCGACTCTGCCGTATCCGCAGATACCCATCCGAGCTGTGTAAAACCAACGACCGCAAGGGCGATGGCGCCGATAAGAGCGCCCAATAGTCCGGGCTTGAGCCATAGCATTTGTGGCATGACAACTTCCTCGTTTCGTGAAAAGGGGAAATCCCACTTCTTCTCCCTGAAAAATATTCAGCTGCCTCGACAATTGGTCTACTGCAAGAAGCGGAATTAGAAATTATATTAACACTTTAATACTAGCGCGTCAGAAACAATTCAGTGTCTCATTATTTTTAATCTATTCAATAGCTTAGAAATGTAGCACGCATCGCCAGCGCGACGAACTACCCTGTGAATTTGCCACTTTGAGACGTTCTGCCCCGTGCATTCCGACGACTGGTTTCGGGTGATAAGCCGACATTTTAACGCACCCTCTTCCCGGTGTACCTCGCGGTTCATTGACTTTTCAGGAATTTGCTCTACTTAACCGTTATACGTGTTGCATTCGTTTGGTGCTGCCTAAACGACCGGTACGCCGATCAGCTTAGATATCCCCTGACAATGTGGACGTTGAATCGGCCGCGCCGTCATATGGTGTGAGGTGTGGAACGGGTGCTTATGTCAGAGGAAATGTCTATGACTACCGGTACTGTAAAGTTTTTCAATACGCAGAAGGGCTTCGGCTTCATCGAGCCGGATGATGGTTCAAAAGATGCTTTCGTCCACATTTCGGCCGTCGAGCGGGCCGGATTGAGTTCGCTGACCGAAGGGCAGAAAGTCTCCTATGAGCTTCAGCCCGGGCGGAACGGTAAATCATCCGCCGAGAACTTGTCCGTAGTCGAGTAATCACGTAAGGCACAGCCTTCGACTCTCGTCGGGGGCCGTTCGCTGCTCTCGGCGAAGCGGCCTTCAGCGATTGCGACGGAGCGGACCCGTTATCACCTACGGCCGAGTGACCGCGCTTTAGCGCCGTCGTCTAAAGACTGAGCCCCAGCTCCAACGCTGACCCGGCTTCTCGGCAATTATGACCACAGCCAATGAGGCGCTCGGCAATGCCTGGAAGCGCCTATTGTTAACGCAGAAAACACCAAGGAATCACCGTGAGCAACGAACAGAATTTTTTGATCACCTATGGCCTACACAATTTCGTGACCCATGCCCAAAGTGAAGGAAAGCTCACCTTCACCATTTGCGGCATGGAAAGTCAGAAATTGATCAGCCACGCGAAGGCTCTTATCGCCGGAAGATACGGCAACGACATCCACATACAAGTGGCCTGATCCTTACCCAGCCGTAGAAGGAAACAGAGCAATGGCTCGTAAGAAAACCAAAGGTAAGGCTGCTGGATGTATGATGTTCAACGTTGCCTATGAAGACGGGACGATGACGTCCAACCGACGGGTAGCGAAGGAACTGCTTGATCAGTCCTTCGGTGACGATCTCCAGGACTTGGCTCGCATCGCGATAGAGGACCAGGACAACGAGATCGCCCAGCGATCCGGCAAGCGCCGCGCCAAGATCAAATCCATCGCTCGGGCCTAACGTCCGCTCGGGGTTACAAAGTCGTCTGTGAAGATTCCGTTCCGATGGTTTTTCAGGCTGGCTGAGCGATGAGGACGGCTCTGAGGAGCAGCTGAATGAGGGCGCGCAAAAGAGCTTCGAACCACCTGAGTAGGAGGCTGAAGTTGTAGCCTGCGGCGGTGAGGACGGCGTTGGCGCGATCGCCGTCGCGACCCTTGAGGTAATTGCGTTCCATGCGGTGCTCGGCCTTCATATGGCCGATGACCGGTTCGACGGCGGCGCGGCGGCGCATTTCGCGGCGGATCGTCTTGGTGACCCGGCGCACCTGACCCGAGATCCAGACCCTGAA
>JARRKQ010000215.1:0-3595 GCA_037387885.1 Alphaproteobacteria bacterium
CATAATTCCGGGTTCCGGATTATTCCGAGTCCTTTACTGGCAAGCAGTACTGACGGGGGATCCCGTGCGCATTGGCAGGTTGTGAGCTCAAACTGGTTGCAAGTTGAAGTGTAGCTATTCTGCCCCTTCGAGACTGACAATCGTCCGCGAAGTCCCACCAAATCGAACGGCGCAAACCCCGTTCAAGCTGCCCTTGACACTATAGTGACGCTGAGCTATGGTGGCGTTCAGACGCACGGAACGGGTAGGCAAGAGTGGGCAACTATTTTGGTTCGAAGGCCACGACGGGGCTGTGCCAGCCCCTCATCGCCATGATGCCGCCGCATGACACCTACATAGAGACTCACCTGGGCGGCGGGGCGATCATGAAGAGAAAGCCACCGGCGCTGGAGAATATCGGCATCGACATCGATCCGCGGGCGCTTTGGAGATTCGATTGTGGCTATCCGGTGCGTCTGGTCAACGGGTGCGCGCACGAGTTCTTGAGGCGCTATGACTTTGGGGGCGCCGAGCTGGTCTACAGTGACCCCCCTTACCTGATGCGCACGCGGACCTCCGGGCGGCGGTACCGCTATGACTACGAGGAACGCGACCACGTCGAGCTGCTGGAATTGCTCAAGACCCTGCCGTGTGCCGTCATCGTGTCGGGCTACCGCTCGGCGTTGTATGGGCAGCTCCTGAGGGGGTGGAATACCCTCGAGCTGCAGGTGATGAACCAGGCGGGCGTGCGCACCGAGAAGTTGTGGTTCAACTTCGTCGTTGACCGTGTGCACTGGGCGAGCTACGCGGGCAAGAACTTCACCGACCGCCAGCGCATCAAGCGCAAGGCCGAGCGGTGGGGGAAGAACTATGCCGCGCTGCCCAGAGCCGAACGGGTCGCTGTACTGGCGGCGATGCTGTCAGCGGAAGTCTCCGAGCAGGCATAAGGAGGTGTGTGCCCTTCGCAAGCAACGCAACCGGCGAGTCGTACCCGGCAGGGCCCGGCTGGAAAAGCTCTCCAAGGCCCGGCTGATCGAGCTCATCATCGAGGAGCGCGAGGCCGCCCGCCTGCGGCTTGAGCAAAAGGACAAGAGAATCGCCGAGCTGAGCGAACAGCTCGCCACACTCCAGCGCGAACACGACGAGCAGAGCAACGAGCGAAAGATCCGCGACATCAACAAACAGGTCAACGAGCCGAGCTCCAAGAAGCCAGAATGGGACAAGGACGGCAACCCGAAACCACCCAACAACCGCCGCAAGAGAAAGTGCAAGAAAAGGCCCGGTTGTGGTAACGGCAGGAAATCCAACGTGGTACCGGATGAGACCAACGACATCCCCCTGGATGCCTGCCCGTGTTGCGGGACTGACTTGCAGGACAGGCAAGGCACGAAGCGCCCCGGGCGCATCGTAGAAGATATTGCGCCGCCCGCGGAGAAGACGACCGTATCGGAAGAAATCACGCAGTCGAAGTGGTGTCCGAAGTGCAAGAAGATGGTCTCTTCAAAGACGGAAAGGGCACTTCCGGGCTCGGATATCGG
This sequence comes from Alphaproteobacteria bacterium, assembly GCA_037387885.1. Classification (GTDB taxonomy): domain Bacteria; phylum Pseudomonadota; class Alphaproteobacteria; order JAPULJ01; family JAPULJ01; genus DATKZM01. The sequence continues at coordinate 1,518 of JARRKQ010000215.1, forward strand.
CCTGAACGCCACCATAGAAATGGCCTATTTATGGGTCATGAGTGCGTTGTCCTTGCCGAGGATCCAGGACCTTGTCCGCTCTTTCCGGGCACTCAAGCTGTCCACGGCGGGTATTTCGAAGATGATGATTCGCTTAAGCGCCATACTGCAGCCGGTCTATGATGAAATCCTCCAAGACGTCAGGCAAGGGGCCAGAATCTGGGCGGACGAGACCGGCTGGCGGATCAGGGGGAAGCTGTGGTGGCTGTGGATATTCGCCAATGAGCGTAGCGCCTACTACTGGGCCGACAAGACCCGCGGAAGCCCGGTCGTGGAGCAGATCCTGGGCGTCGTGTTCTACGGCATATTGATCGTGGACGGCTGGCACGCCTATACAAAGATCGTCTGTGACCGCCAGACCTGCATGGCGCACATCTTTCGCAAGATCCGCGCATTCATTGACGCCTACCCCCAATACCGCTCCATCTTGACGTTCTACCTCAAGCTGCGAAAGATCATCAGGGACGCCGAAAAACTACAGGCCGCGCGCGCCGGGCTCGAGGAGATGGCATTCCGCCGCCGCCTGAAGGCTCTGCAGCGAAGACTCGACGAGCTGCTGAAATGGAACAACCCCAACGACGTCCTCAAGGAGGTCATCAAGAAAGTGCGCCGCCAGAAAGAGCATATCCTGACCTTCGTCAACCATGACGGCGCGTCACACCATAACAACTACGGCGAGTACATCATCAAGAAGGGCGTCGTGAAGCGCAAAATGTCCGGCGGGAGCATGTCGCCCGAGGGCGTCAGGGCCTACGCCTGCATACAATCTGTCGCCATGACCTGCCAGCTGAGGAACATTTCCTTCCACCGCTTCCTGAAGGCAAGCCTCGTCAACTACATCCGCACCGGCAAACCCATGCTGCTGGCGGAATACGAGGCGTGTATGAAATCTGAGGTCAAGGCCGCGTGAGGATCGTCGGGAATCCGGCCGCTAAGGTATCTCGCCTCGGGACAATCACAATTGCTCGGGCGAAGTCAGCTCAAATCCAGTTTGAGCTCACCTCTGAGTAAACTGCGAGCATCGTCTTCTCGGCGCATCGTCTCCCGTGCCATCTGCGCCATGTCGGTTTCGGCACGGTAAGCCACCATCTTGATGGTGTCGATCAGGAGTTTACTTTGTGTGCTCAGTTGCTTGAAGCGTTCCTCCTCGGGTAGCTCGGCGATCGTGATGTGGTGTTTGAGCGCTTTGCGCTGGCTCTTGAGCTCATCGAGGTCTTGGGTCAAGCCCTCGATCTGCTCCTGGAGCTCGGCTTTCTTCTGCTCGAACGCCGCCACTTTTTTGGGTTCGATCTCGCCTTTGAGATTCATCGCCGAGAAGGCTGCAAGCTTTCGGGTGAGATGAGCTTGTTTGTTGCGCACCTGCCCATCGAGCCGGCGATACTGCGGGTTCACCACCTTTGTGGTATCAGGAATCTCCTCGGTAGAATAGTCGACCAAACGGTCTAATCCGTAGTGTTCACGCATGTATCGGAAGAAGTTTTCCTGCGACCATCGAGCGAACATGGACGCCGCTACCGGCCCCAGGTGCGAACGGTAATCGCTCGACAACAGCGAGGTCTGATGGCCGCTTTCGGTGCGTTTGCGGATTTCACGTACCCAGACCTTACCGCCCAGGAAGGTGCCTCGCTCGGCCAGGTGCATCTCTACATAGGCGCCCGATGCGAGCTGCACCGGGCAGGGAAAGAACTCTTCCTGCGGCCAATCCTCCCCGGGGTATTTGTGGTACGTCAGACAGGCAATGCGTTTGTCTTTCATCGTCCGCAGAAACTGCGGACTATAGCCCTCGCGGTCAAAGATCACGGTGAAACGATGCAACTTCGCGTCGGCCTCCAGTTGCTCGGGCGTAGGCTGGTTGGGAACCTCCCGCTCCAGGCGCGGCACAATCTCGTGCTCCAACACCTGGAGCATCCCGGGATCGACGGCCTGGTTGAGCAGAAAGAACGGCTGGCCATCCCGGGCATTGACCCAGTAGTCGGTGGTGGCGCGCAGACACAGCTTTTGGCGCGCCACATAGTGGCGTGGCAGCGCGGCTTGATGAC
>JARRKQ010000216.1:0-3585 GCA_037387885.1 Alphaproteobacteria bacterium
TATTCTGTCAATCACTCACGGAGGACATCATGACGGATTTGACCACGCCAATCACAGGCGGCTGCCTGTGTGGCGCCGTGCGTTACAAAGCGAGCGAACCTCCGAAAAGTTCGGGATACTGTCACTGTAGCATGTGTCAGCGCTGGTCGGGTAGTCCGGCCTGGGCGGCAGTGACTTTTCCGCTTGCGGCGCTGCGCATCACGCGAGGTGAGCCAAAGTTCTATCGATCCTCGCCGAGGGTGGATCGCGGCTTTTGCAGCGACTGCGGCTCGTCTTTGTTCGTGCGTTACCCGGAAACCGATGAATACTGCGTAAGCGTCGGCACCTTGGATGACGCCGCCAATGCGCGACCCCAGCGACACGTCGGTATCGAAAACCAACTTCCCTGGTTCGTGCTCTCAGACGACCTGCCGCGCATCCGAAGCGACGAAGAACCGGGGACACCAGCGTATGAAGCAGCCGCCCGGCGGCACGATGGTCGTTGATGGCCAGTATCTGTTCGACGGCTAGGCGGCAAGGTCCGATTCTGGCTCGCAATGCGGACATTCCGGCACGTTGCCGGTTCCGTCCACTAACGACCCAACTGAGACGTAACCTCAGTTCGCAGCATGCCCTTTTATCTCGCCCTCTGAGCGGTTCGGCTTCCACTCGGCGACCAGGCTTTGGGCGTCGGAAAACTAGTCAGAAGCTCAAGCGATAGAGAACGCCACCGAAGTAGCTATTGTCGCCTGAGTCTCCTCCATCCACTGACCCGTATCTCGCATGGAATCCGATCATGGCGTCGTCGCTCAGGTGAAATTCTAGATCCATGCCATGACCGCCAGCCTCGCTGGAATAAGGAATAAGTTGGAATCTTTGGCCATCAATCATCGTGATGAGGCTGGTAAGCTCGGTGTCGTCGTCCTCACCACGAATCAAAAAATAGGCTGCTCCGAGTGTCATGGCGATCGCGAATGTTCCCCCATATATGATCGCCAGGCTCTGGCCCTCATTTTGTTCGTCGCTGCGCAACCACCACCCTGCACCTGCCTGCGCCTGGTATGGCCCTGCGACCAGGCAGAACGAAAAGACAAAAACCAGGAGTTTCATTCTCATAGTCTGCCCCCCAGCGGATTTTCCTGGAGGGACGCTATGCCACTGTAACGGAAATTCGAAGGCGGGCGAGTTTCCTGCGACGAGTATCAACAGTCCACCGCGCAACGCCAGATGTGGCCCCATGTGCGGCTATTGCCGACGGCAAGACTCGATTCTCGCTCCCTACCTATAAGACGCCCCGGGTTCCCGTCTCGCGTCTGTCGGAGCCCGCTGAGGGCAGCGAGGTACGCATCTGGATCGCAATGCGGACTTTCGCACAGCCGTCTGGTTAGGACCAGTTGTGACCCAATGCGGACTGACATATCACGTCACAATGCCCAATCAGCTGGTTCGGCCTGAGAGAGAGAACAAACAAGTGAGGCGGCACCAATAGCGACCCCTAACCTACGATAGGGGAGGCAGCGAAATCTGCGTGGGCGATGCCCGGCCGGCGGACCGCGCGCCTATTCTGCCGCCACTGCCTGCATCGCCGCCTGGGCGCAGTGGCAGGAGGCTCCTACTGGCAGGTCGGAGCGGGCTGCGGCCAGTTCGAGGCGCTGGCGGATCATCTTCGCCTCAGCCGTATGGCCGGTTCCGCGGCGATGGAGGCATTCGTCGAGGCCCTTGAGACTCCAAATATTGTCCGGATGGATGCAAGCGCGGGGGAGGTCGCCGGCGAGGCCGAGATCCTCGCGATAGGCCCGTTCGGCCTCCTCGACTCGGGCCTGTTCCAGCGTCAGGGCGCCGAGCGCGTGGCGGACGGGCTGGATCCAGCCCCAGGGCTCGTCATAGGGCAGCGCGTCCTCCAACTCTTTCGCCTTATGGAGATGTGCAAAGGCGGTGTCATAGTTCCCCTTCCGGTACTCCAGTTCGCCGTCCAGCATTTGTTCGGCCACGTCGAGTAGATCGATGCAGCGGACATTGTGGAGGTAGCGGCTGTCGGGCACCTTGGTGCGCGCCACCATGAATTTCGCCCGTTCCGCTTCCGACTCCTCCACTTCACCCAACGCGGCGTGGGCCACGGCTTTGGCGTAGTGCAGTGAGGCGGTGGTGTGGCTGTAAAGGTCCTGATCTTCGGGCAACGGCTCGTCGATAATATCGCGCCAGCGGCCGAAGCGAATCTGCACATGAGTCTTCATGGAGATATAGCTTTCCAGGAAATCGGCCATGGGCGGGCTCTCCAGCTTCAGCAACTCCACCGGAATCTCACCGATCATCTCTTCCGCTGCAGCCATGGCCGGTTCGTACTGGCCGAGGAACATCGCGCCATAGATGGCGAAATGGTAATTGTGGACACGGTAGGCGGTATAGAAATTCATCCGCCCCTGACGCTCAGCAAACTTCAGGTCGGCCTCGATCCCCTTCTGGTTCCAGTGCAGCGCGTCATGGTATTCGCCGCACTGGATGTCGATATGGGTCGGCATGTGGATCAGGTGGCCGGCATCGGGCACCAGTTCGCGCAGGCAGTCGCTAGCCATGAGGGCCTTTTCCGGGGTTGGCGACATTTCCATGAGATGGACATAAAGGTGTAGGATGCCGGGGTGGACGCGGCCCTCGGGTGTATCGACGTACCTCTCCAGCACCTTCTGCGCCTCGACCGTGCCGGCGCCCTCAGCGACCGTGTTGCTCCGGATGTCCCACATCTTCCACGGAGTCTGATTGAGGATCGCTTCGGCATAGACGGTAGCGACCTCCATGTCGTCAGGATGGGCTTCGTAAGCCTTCTTCATCGCGGCGGCGAAGTCATCGTTCCAAGGTTCCTGCTTTTCGATCGGCTCGCGCTGCGGATAGCGGGCTGCCAAGGCTTCGATCAGGGCGCGCTCGGGCGGGGTGACTTTGCCGACCAGCGCAAGGGCGGCCTGAGTGCTGTCATAGGCGGCGCCGAGGGCGTTGGCCTTGGTGTCTGGGTCCATCATCCACCACTCAAAATTGTAATTCGGGCCGCTTGCGTAGCCGACGCCCCAATGGGCCATTGCACAGTCAGAGTCGTGCTCCAGTGCCTTCTGGAAGCATTCGATAGCCTCTTCGTGGTTGTAGGAATACGTCCAGACAAGGCCGCGGTCGAACCAGAGTTGCGCGTCATCGGAACTCGTCGAGACTTTTCGCGAATACGTTCCCAAATCGTAGTATGCCATTTCCAGCCCACCTCTCATCATGACGTTGGTAAGAGTCTAGCCGCGCCTCGTTTCGAAGTATACTGGCACAAAAAGGACAAGCGTATGAGGTGTACAGCCGCTTCTGGTTACCTTCGCCCCTTCTCAGCGACCTGCCAGGAGGTCTGCTCTACGCTCTAGATGGAAGTTTTGGATCGCGTAGTTTGACCAGAGAATGGATTAAAGAGATCATGGTGCCGACCGTTTAGGCCAAGCCACCTGGGGGAGGCATCACAATGTCCATTCAAGATGAGCTAGAAGCGTTGAATGCCGTTTGGCTTGAGGCTTTCAGTCGTGGAGATGCCGAGGCTTGCGCCGATTTGTGGACTGAGAACGGAGCTATCTATTCTCCGTATGG
>JARRKQ010000217.1:0-3519 GCA_037387885.1 Alphaproteobacteria bacterium
GTGCGAGCGTACCCCCATCAAGGCCACGGCCCGCGAGCCGATCAAACAGGCCGGATACATATTTGCGACTTCCACCACACCATGCCCGCTCACTTGCGAAATGCAGCCGGTCCATACATATGGGTCAGAAGCTGAAGTCGCCCCTGATGGCAGCGATGTCCGCTCTTGGGCGGAAAGCGGACATGGAAATCCGCACGGTTAGTGTCCGCTAATAGCCAGAAGCGGACGTTTAGAGATTTCTCATATAGCTCGCCCAAATTGAGCGTATCTCACCAATCAATCAGGCAGTCCGGCCTCGCGGAGGTTCAGGCTCAACCGACTCAGAGTGTCCCGATCTCTATAAGGAAGGTTTCCAATGTAGCCGGCAATCGAAAAGTTGGGATCAATCGAGATGACTTCCCGCGCCAACATTTTGGCCTGATCTGGCCTATCTCCTCGCATGTATGCGGCGCACAGAATCATTCGCGCGTCGATATTTCCCGGGTTCAGATCGATCGATTTCTTGGCGGTTAAAATTGATCGTTCGATGTCACCGTTGTCACGATATGCGGCGGCCAGCACGTTTATGAACCAAGGTGGGTAGATCGGTGAAAGGCGAAGCGCCTTCTTTATCGTCTCGACGGAGTCGGCCGGCTGTCCGCTATAGAGCAGGACATTTGCTAGAAAGCCGTTGGCCGCTGGACAGTTTGGGCGGCGTTCGACCGACAGGTAGCTTGTCGCGAGGGCGTCGTCGTGGTGCCTGTTCATCAGATGATCGTAGGCCACAACCACATGGGCCAAACCGTTCGTGACTTCGAACTTCAGGGCCTTCTGCGCCCACTCCATCGCTTGCCGCAGGGATTCATCCTTCGCGTCCGACCAACCGACAAAGACGTCCATCCAATGAGAGTATGCAATTTGGGTCGGACCAACCGGCGAGTCTGGCTGCAACCGGGCGACCTCCTCGAAAAGATTTCGCGCCGCGGCATTGCCGTCTTTGGTCATCGACCAGGCGAGGTTCAAGCCTTGGTACAAAAGCTCCTTAACCTCGAAGCTCTTCAAGGTGTTCTGAAAGACCCGCGATTCTTCTCCAATGACCAGCTTGAGCCCGACGGCATCGATTAATTCGATTGCGACTTCGTCTGAAACCGTGAGGACATCGTCGAGTGTGCGATCGTAACGTTCGGCCCAAATAACCTGGCGGGCAATGCTGTCAGTCAGTTCAACATTGAGACGGATGCTCTCACCGGACTTGCGAATTCCCCCTTCGAGGACGAAGCGAACCCCCATTTCGCGACCAGCCTGCTCGGCGTCGACATTGCTGGTTCGATAATTGTTGGCCGTCCCGGTTGCGATAAGGAAGAGTTCCGGAACCTTGATAAGCGCCGCTTGAATATCGAGACGAAAACCTTCGGCCAGGTGATCTTGCTTCGGATCGCCACTCAGATTCTTAAAAGGAAGGATAACGATAGACGGCACTTGGGGCAGCGGCAGGTCTTCTCCCACCGTGCGGAGTTCAGGCAACACTATGCCTTCATCGTCCGGACGGACGCGATAGGCCATTACCGGCTCTGAAATGTTTTTCAGCTCCAGTTTGCCGAGGGCCTCCAAGTCGAAGTCAGTCTTCGACTTCACCTGGTCGTAAGCGGTGCCGGAGATCCAGACTTCGCCAGGGCGGGCCAGTTCCTCTAAGCGAGCCGCGACGTTGACCCCGTCACCCAAGAGATCCTCGCCTTGGGATAGGACATCACCGACATTGATACCGATGCGAAATTCGATACGCCGATCATCCGCGATTTCGGCGTTTCGTTGCCGCATGCCCCGCTGAACGCCGGCGGCGCACCGCAAGGCTTCGACAACGCTTGAGAACTCGATTAGCAGACTATCGCCGGCGGTGTTTGCGATCCGACCTCCGTGTTCAGCGATTTTGGGATCGATTAGTTGACTTCGATGCGCGCGCAACGCGTCCAGGGTGCCTTCTTCGTCAGCGCCCATCAAACGTGAGAAGCCGGCGACGTCCGCGGCAACAATCGTGGTAAGTCTGCGAGTGACTTCCCCCTTTGCCATGCGCACTTGCCCCCTTATGGGATCCGCAGCATGAGCATAGCGCACTGGTGGAGGTCGCTCTACAGACCCGCCAATGTCCGCAAAGGGTCATAAGCGGACGTCGGCCACGGCGCCAGCGATGTCCGCTTTTCGGCGCAAAGCGGACGTGTCGGTCAGCATCGAGAATGTCCGCTTATAGCCAATAGCGGACATAACTGCCTCGTCTGGCCAATTAGCGACTTGTGAAATGGCTACCGCGCACTCGCTGGCCATTCGGCCATAAAACTGTCCGCGTTTAGTGAGCTCCACGAAGGCTTTGTCCTGAAGTTCCCGAAGCGCCCTTGCCAAGGTCGCCCTAGGGCTTCCTCCGAACTTGCCCATACTGGCAATCCGCATCGGTTTGTGTTGCCACACCTTCATGTGAATCTGTCCTCCACCACCACCAAAGGCGGTTAGGCGAGGGTGAGGTCGTGCTGATGGCAGGACGTTACGTGACAGTCAGGGGCGTGGGCGCCTATCTTCCGGGCGAGAAGATTCCGACCATGGAGATCGAGTCTTATCTTGGCCGGATCCCCGGGAACGACGTGTCCAAATGCTGCCGGATCATCGAGAAGTTTGCGGGCATCCGTTATCGCCACTACGCGCTAGAAAAGGATAGCGGCCGACTGCTTGAGGACAGCCCGGCGATGTCGGCGAAGGCGGCACGCATCGCGCTGGAGCGCGCAGGGATCGATCCCGGCGAAATCGACCTGATCATTACTACAACCAGCACGCCGCCGTTCTTGCGCGCCGGGCTGGCCAAAGAAGTTCGCCTGGCGCTCGGCAACGATGGATGCGCGACCTATGACTTGTGGGGAGCGTGTACCGGCATCCAGCAGGCGATCACGCTGGCGGTCGGTGGTCTGCGGTCTGGTCTGTTCGTCAATGCGCTGCTGATCGGCGTCGAACTCCCATCCACTACCGGCCGCTCGGAGAACTATGCGCACTGCCATATCGAGCGCCACGACATGCTGTTGCGCGCGGCGTTGGGTGACGGCGCTGGCGCGCTGGTCCTGAGTGCCACAGACGCGAACGCCGGCGCAGACGGCGTCCCCTACACCTTGACCGGTACCGAAGGCGATACGTGCAGCGCGTTCCATCGCGAGGCGGGCGGCAGTTCGCTTCCGCTCAACGCCGAGACCTTTGCGTGCGGACTACACCATTGGAATCATGACTTCGCGCGATTGCGCCAGCAAGGGCGCGTCTATTTTGTCGAGATCGTCGAGCGCACGCTTGACGCTTTGGCTCTGACCATCGATCAGGTCGACCACGTCGTACCGGCCGCCGCCAATTTCGGCTATTTCCGCGGCGACGAATTTGTCCGATGCGCGAGTCCCGAACATCGGGAACTATGGGAAAAGCTTATTGAGCGCATCTACACCAATTTTGCTGACGTTGGCAACATCCCGTCCGCGGCGATCTACGTCGCGCTGAACGACCTCTACGAACAGGGCC
>JARRKQ010000218.1:0-3496 GCA_037387885.1 Alphaproteobacteria bacterium
CAATACATCAAGGAGGTTCCGTTCCCAGCCGACCTGAAATACCGACAGTTGCTAGTGACTGGTCCGCCCGGTTGCGGCAAGACGCGGTTGATCAACAAGATTGGCGGATGGCCGGAGGAAGGCTATATAGATTTAACGTTGAAATATTGGTGGCGCGCGCAATCTTTAACCTTCCGACCGCGGGAGGTGCATCTAGGATTTCCTTTCGTCGGCCATAACGAGGCGCTGACGGTCTTTGACAAGGAATGGGTCGAGGCATCGGAGCCCCTTGAGCTGGACTATGATCGGATTCGGCTGCCACCGCAAAAAACGCGCATGTTCGCGCCTAATTGGCGAGCACGGTACGTGTTTGAGTTCTTACTACCTCCGGCGCAAGAAATACTTCAGTGGCGAAAAGATCGATCGCACCGCCAGTCCCATCCGGTCGATGCCGACGTCACCCTTGAGCAAGTAGAGAACCAAGTCGCGGTGTTTTTCGAAATTGCCGTGTACTTCCAGAGATCCGGAATCTTGATCTATGTCAGGGATTCGATAGAGGGAATACCCAAATATATCGAATTGCTGGACCATGAGAGAAGCTAGGAGGACGCCAAAACACGTCCCGCATGAGGGGGGTCATGCTGAACACGTTTCGCGATCTCATAGCCAGTGACGGCAAAATCCTCAAAGTCACGCCAACGCCCGAGCAGAAGCTCGTCACGCGGCCAATCAGGATCGCGTCCGAGCGGAAGGGGATCGAACTCACCCTGGGTAAGCAGTCTCTGCGCCTGTATCCCGAGATTCCAGTCGCATCTGGCGCTGACGCCGACACGAAGGACTGGATCCTGGTCGACCCGGACCACTACTTCTCCAGCGTTGCCGGTTTTGTTCGCCTCGAAAGGGGCCAAACGATCTTGATCGGGCGCGCCAATCCGACAGTCAGTACGATCTTCAACTTCCCGAAAAGCGTCACGCGACGACATGTGGTGCTGGCAAATGACGACGGGGAAATCATCATCAAGCCTCTAGACGGTGAAAGCACGACGTACGTTTCTTCCGTTCCGGAGAGCGCGGGTGTCGACTGGCTCGTGGCGCGCCGGTTGGCGAACCTTAGCCATCTGCGGAGAATTTTCGGCGGTCCGATCGAATCGCTCGAGCCCAACGCGGCAATGACCACCGTTGAGCAGGTCCATGCCATTCTGGCTGACGAAGCTTATCGTCCGAAGGACTCGCAAGGTCGACCCGGCGGCCTACTCGACCTTCCTGAGGCGCTGGCGCCAATTGTTGTCGGCGATATCCATGCTCAAATTGATAACCTTCTCAAGATTTTGAGCCTCGAGGGCTGCCTTGACGGACTGGAGAGGGGGGATACGTGTCTGCTTTTCTTGGGTGATACCGTTCATCGTGAAGGAGATGGTGAGCTCGAGGAAATGGACAGTTCGTTGCTCACTCTCGACCTACTTTTCAAATTGAAGAGTCGGTTCCCAAAGAACGTCTTCTTCCTGCGTGGCAACCATGAAAGCTTCGACGGAGAGGTCGGCAAGGGAGGAGTGCCTCAGGCCCGGTTGCTTTGGCACCACGCTCGCGCCCTCAGGGGCAAGAAATACGCTAATCGGCTGGCCGAATGCTTTGAAATGTTGGCATCTGTGGCGAGGTCGAGGAACTTCGTCGCCTGCCATGGGGGGCCGCCCAGGCGTAAGCTAGTGATTGGAGACGTGATCGAACTGCAAAACAATCCGGATCTGAACCGGGAGTTGCTGTGGAACAGAATGCGGCGAACGGGCCGTCTGGATGGCTATACCAAGAAAGACGTGAAAAGATTTCGTAAGGCGTTAGACGCCGGTAAGGAAACGCCCTTTATCGTCTCCCATACACCATTATCGAGAACGGGTGCGGTCTGGACTGATGCTGGAGACATACGCGCTCACCATATCATGTTCAGCGCTAATCCGAATAGACTGGCGATTTTTATACGCAGCGGTGGCGAAATGATTCCGTTTGAGTATCCCAGCGAACCGCTGCTGGAATTTGCGAACTCTCTCACGATAGATTAGCGCTGAGGGCGATCATACGAGCGCCCTCTTGAGCGTGGCGGTCGTCTCCGGCGATTCCCGGTCATGGCAATTGGTCGAAGGCGCCGCATCGCCTCACGTAAAGATTCCCTTGAGGGTGAAGAAGAACAGGGCCGCCAGGACGCCTCCAACGGGCAAGGTCACGATCCACGACACCACTATGCCCCCAATGACGCGGAGATCGATAGCGCCAATTCCCCGAGCCAGTCCCACGCCCATCACCGCGCCAACCGCGATATGCGTGGTGGAGACAGGCATACCGGTGCGCGAAGCGAGCACCACGGTGGCGGCCGCTGCCATGGTGGCGCTGAAGCCACGCGTCGGAGTCAGCTCGGTGATCCTGCTTCCTATCGTGCGCATCACCCGATAGCCAAAAGTTGCCAAGCCCACCACGATGCCGGCACCGCCAAGCATCAATATCCAAAGCGGCAAAGCCGATTTCTGCGCCACCTCGCCACCCGACTGAACCAAACCATAGACGGCCGCCAAGGGCCCGACGCCATTGGCGACATCGTTGGAGCCGTGTGCGAAGGCCATGGCGCACGCCGTGAAGAGCATCATCGGAACGAAAACCTTCTCGACACTGGCGAAATGATATTCTCCCTCAGCCTCTTTGTCGGCTTTGACACGGTTAATCAGGACCCATCCAATGACCGCAATGATTAGGCCGACAACCGCCGCCAACAGAAAACTCACGGGTATGCTCAGGTCGAGATGCAAATGCGAGAGTCCCTTGAACATCGTCACCAGCGAAATAATGAAACCCACCAGAAACACGTAGACCGGTCCCCAACGCTTGGCGCTCGCGAAAGGGTTGTCGGTGTTCAAGATCAAACGGCGAATGGAGATCATTAGAATGAAGGCAATAACTCCGCCCAGAAGCGGCGAAATCACCCAGCTCGCGATGATCTGTCCGATCTTATCCCATTTCACCGCATCGATCCCGATGCCCGCGATGGCGAAGCCGACCACCGCTCCTACGATCGAGTGAGTGGTGGAAACCGGCCATCCGCGCGTCGACGCAAGCATGAGCCATATTGCAGCGGCCAATAGAGCCGCCAACATGCCGAAGACGAGTATCTCCGGGTTGTTGGTGATGGGTGTGGGGTCAATGATTCCTTTCCGAATTGTGGCCGTGACACGTCCGCCGGCCAAAGCGGCACCGCAGAACTCGAAGATCCCAGCAATGATGATGGCCGCAGTTACCGTGACCGCACCGGACCCAACCGAGGTGCCCATGACGTTGGCCACATCGTTCGCACCGATGCCCCAGGTCATGTAGACGCCGAAAATTACCGCAATGACAATGAAGACAGTACCGTATTGTGCGATGATTTCCATGGTCCGGCGTCCCCCCGAGCTCTACCAAGCGATAATTCAACGTGCCATCAGTAGCCTTAGTCGGTTGCCTACCTTTTCGGCATAGTCGGCGAGATCGCCGATCC
>JARRKQ010000219.1:0-5350 GCA_037387885.1 Alphaproteobacteria bacterium
TAGATCGCCTCCTCGACGTTGCGCGGATAGACGTTGTAGCCGCCGGCGAGGATCATCTCCTTCAGGCGGTCGACGATGAAGGTGTAGCCGTCCTCGTCCAGGTAGCCGATGTCGCCGGAGCGGAAGCGGCCGTCGACGATCGCGTCCTTCGTCGCGTCGGGATTGTTCCAGTAGCCGGCCATCACCTGCGGGCCGGTGATGCAGACCTCGCCGGTCTCACCGGTCGGCACGGGCTTGCCGGTATCGATCGAGACGATGGTGATCGTGGTGGCCGGCATGGGCAGGCCGATCGAGCCCGACTTGTTGACGCCGGTGAAGGGATTGGCGGTGGCCACGGGCGAGGTCTCCGACAGCCCGTAGCCCTCGACGAGCGTGCAGCCGGTCAGCTTCTCGAAGGTCTGCTTGACCTCGACCGGCAGCGCCGCGCCGCCCGACAGGCAATAGGCGAGCGACGATAGATCGTATTGGTCGAGCTTGGGATAGTTGTTGACCGCGGTGAAGAGCGTCGGCACGCCGGGCATGATCGTCGGCTTGGCGCGCTGGATCGTCTCCAGCATCTGCACGATCTCGAAGCGCGGCAAGAGGATCATGGCCGAGCCGCGATAGACGCTGCTGGTCATGACGATGGTCATCGCGAAGACGTGGAAGAGCGGCAGCACGCCGATCACCCGGTCGGGCTGGCCCTCGGCCGCCGGGAACCACATGTCGCACTGCAGCGCGTTGGCGTAGAGGTTGGCGTGGGTCAGCATCGCGCCCTTGGGCACGCCGGTGGTGCCGCCGGTGTATTGCAGCACCGCGATGTCCTTGACCGGATCGACGCGCACCTCGTCGACGCGGCCGTCGTTCTTGATCAGGTCGTTGTAGCGGACGTGGCTGTCGTCGCGCGGAATCTTGGCGATCTCCTTCGCCTTGGCGATCGGGAACAGAAGGTTCTTCGGGAACGGCAGGATGTCCTGCATGCGGCAGATGATGACCTTCTTGAGGCGCGATTGCTTCAGCAACGCCGGTATCTTGTCGTAGAGCACCTTCAGATCGAGCGTGACGAAGAAGTCGGTTTCCGAATTGTCGATCTGGTAGAGCAGCTCGCGCTCGGCGTAGAGGGGGTTGTAGTTCACCACCGTGCCGCCGGCCTTCAGGATGGCGAAAAAGCCGATCACCGAATAGGGCGTGTTGGGAAGGAAGAGCCCGACCTTGACGCCGGCGCGCACGCCCATCTGCTGCAGGCCCTTGGCCATGCGGTCGACATGGTCGCCGACATCGGCATAGCTCATGGTCTTGCCGAGGAAGTCGATCGCCTGGTTCTTGGCGTAGCGCTCGACCGCATGGTCCATCAGCGCATAGAGGCGACGCTCGGGGATCTCGGCATCCCATTTGATGTCGGGCGGATAGGATTTGAGCCAGGGATGCTTGCTGTCGCCTGACGTGCCTTCGGGTTTGGCCTGGGCGCCAGCGCTCGTGGTGGCCTTCTCGGTCGCCATCGCGTCCTCCTGATCGCATGCGCAGCGGTTCGCGCGCTAACGCGCCCGACCACCGCTTTGGCGCAAGGCTCCGTCAGCCATGCGCGCAAGTCAAGTGGACGTTGACGATTACGCGCAGGTCAGAGGTGTCCGCTCAGCCGCCGTTTCGTTCGAGCACCTGGTCATGCAGGCGAAAGAGCGCGCGGTCGACGATGCCGAGCTCGCCCAGATGCTCGACCGTGTTGTGGAGATATTCCGCGCACGCCCCCAGCGGGCCCGCCGCGCTCGCAATCACCTCGACCACCTTGTTCTCCGGCAGCAGGCCGGTATAGCGGTCGTGCGCGTGATTGATGACGAAGGTGACGGCGCGGATGATGCCCTCGGGCGTGCGCACCTTGACCCAGCGCGGGGCGTAGGCGCCGCTCACCATCTCGCGCTTGAAGACGATGCCGAGCTCGGTTTCCGCCTGATCCTCGTCGATGCGGAAAGCGACGCCGTGGCACGAGCCGCCGCGGTCGAGCGCCAGGGTGAGGCCGGGATTCTCGGGCGTGCCGCGGCCGGCATGGGTCCACAGACAAAACCGCCGGTGAAAGCCGTGGACGAGGCCGACGCGCCGCTCGGCGTAGTAGAAGGCCGGGTTCCACATCAGCGAGCCGTAGCCGAAGACCCAGACGTCGGCGCCGTCGCGCGCCTCGAGGGTCTCCTCGAGCTTCGCTTGGAGCGCTTCCTCGCTCAGGATCGGAAACGGATAGCCGCTGGCGACGATGCGGCGGCGCACCTCGCCCGAGGCGATCTGCTCGCGGGTGAGCGTCCAGCGCTTATTCGGCCAGGGCGCGTTCGACATAGTCCATCCGGTCGGAGCCGAAAAACATCTCGTCGCCGACGAAGCAGGTGGGCGCGCCGAAAGCGCCGCGTTCGACCGCCTCCTCGGTGCCCACGATCAGGCCGTCCTTGACCGATTGTTCCTGGATGCGTGCGGCGAAGGCGGCCGGATCGAGCCCGGCGCCCGTCAGCACCTTTCCGATCGCCTCGACCTCGCCCATGTTCTCGCCGTCGACCCACCTCGCCTGCCACATCGCCGCGTCATAGGCCTCGAAATTGCCGTCTTCCAGCGCCGCCACGGCGCCGCGCATCAACGGTAGTGTGTTGATGATGAAGTAAGGGTTCATGGTGAAGGGCACGCCAAGATGCCTGGCCATGCGCGTCATGTCGTTCCGCATATAGGCGCCCTTGGCCGGGATCGCGACCGGGGTCTGGTTGCCCGTCGCCTTGAAGACGCCGCCCAACAGCATCGGCCGGCGCACGATCTCGGCCCCGGTCCGCTCGGCGATGCCGGCGAGCTGGACATGGGCGAGATAGGAGGTCGGGCTGCCGTAGTCGAAGAAGAATTCGAGGGTCTTGGCCATGCGCGTTCGGTACTCGAGCGGTCCGCCGCATGAATCATCCCTCGTCCTTCGACAAGCTAAGGATGAGGGATGATCCATGCAGCTACCATTGTGCCGCAAGGTTCATATGAAAGGCCTCATCCTGAGTCTTCACCCTGAGCTTGTCGAAGGGCGAAGGACGAGGCCGCTCTCTCTGGCTCAGCTTACCACGGCTCGAGGAAGGGGCGAACGTCGAGTTCGTGGGTCCAGGCGCTGCGCTTCTGGCGATGGAGATGCCAGTAATTCTCCGCGATATCGTCGGGCAGGAGAATGCCGTCCGGCGGGCGCTCGGCGATGAGGTCGGGGAAACGCTCGCGGGTGAAGGGCGTGTCGATCGGCCCGTCGATGATGACATGCGCGACATGGATGTTCTGCGGCCCGAGCTCGCGCGCCATCGACTGGGCGAGCGCACGCTTGCCGTGCATGCCGCCGGCAAATGCCGAGAAGCCCGCCGCCCCGCGCACGCTCGCCGTGGCGCCGGTGAAGAGGATGGTGCCGCGGCCACGCGCGACCATGCGTTTGGCGACCTCGCGGCCGATCAGGAAGGCCGATTTGCAGGCTAGCTCCCAGACCTTGTAGTAGACCCGCGTGGTCGTCTCGGTGATGGGGACGCGACCTCGATCGGGCCGATGTCGCGCTCGACGGTCTCGATGAGCTCGGCGACCGCCTCCGCGCGGCGCGCATCGGAGCCGAAGGGATGGACCTCGCCGCCTTCGGCCTCGATCAGCGCGACGAGATCGGCGAGCTTTTCCGGATTGCGGCGGGTAACGGCGAGCACGTAGCCCTCGCGCGCGAAGCGCCGGGCGATCGCGCCGCCCAAACTGTCGCCCGCGCCGACGACGAGCGCGGTCTGCTTTTCCGGATCGGCCATGGACGCCCTCCCCATCGCTATCTAGAGCCGCGCGGGACGCAAGTCCACCGCCGGCAAGGGGCATTCCTCGCAACGCCATTTGCGTCATGATTTTTCTGAGGTGGAAAAGCCAGCGGGCGGAGGAGACCCATGCCTGAGATCGACACCGACAAGGTCTGCTACATCGTCGTCAAAGCGCGCGAGTTCGACGTCAAGGAGGACGTCGTCGAGCCCGACTACGGATCGAACGCCGCTGACGATCAATTTCGCCAAGTGCTCGAATCCTATGCCGACGACGCGACCTTCGACGAGCTGAAGGAGGCGATCGACGACATGAATGTCGACGAGCAGTGCGAGCTGGTGGCGCTCACCTGGGTCGGGCGCGGCGACTTCACGAAAGACGAGTGGGCCGAAGCGCTAAAGACCGCGCGCGAGGCGCATAACGATCACACGGCGGCCTATCTGCTCGGCACGCCGCTGCTGCCCGACTATCTCGAAGAAGGCCTCGCCGCTTTCGACCTCTCCTGTCAGGACTTCGAGATGGGGCATCTTTAAGCGGCGATTATTTCCCCGGCTTGAGCTCCGTCTTGTGCGGGAAATCCTTTCGCACCGTCTCCATGCGGAACGGGACCTTCACGTAGTCGCCCTTGAGCCAGAGCGGGACCTGGTCGGTGAAGTTGGCCGAGTTGAACCAGCCGTCCTGGCCGCCGAGCAACGTGAACCAGTTGGCGTCGGGATCGGAGAGGTCGGAGATGTGGCGCGCGTTCGAGCCGAAGCGCGCGGGGTGGCGCTCGTCGGTGGTGCTGTGCGCGGTCTTCCACAGCGTGTCGTTCGAGCCCTCGGCCGGCGCGTCGACGAAGCGGAAGCGGCTGCCGATCACCGGCAACCGGCCGAGCGGGTGGTTGACCACGAGGCGGTGGAAGGCGCCCCAGTCCTTGAATTCGTCGAACTTGCCGGCGGCCGCCGTGAGCGCCGTTTTGAGATCGGCCGTAAGCGCCTTGTCGTCGGCGCGCTCGATGTCCTGGGCGAGCAACGCCTTGTTGCGCGACTGGCCGGCGAGAACGGCGCCGACCTCGGGCGCGTAGAGCCGCTTGCGCAGCGCCGTTGAAAGGTAGTGATGCACGAGCTCGAACGCGACGGCGCCGCGCGAGGCCGTGCGGTAGTGGCCGTCCCAATCGCGGAAGGCCTTGAGCAGCTTGACCTCCTCGGGCGCCAGGCCCTTGTCGACGCCGAGCGCGTCGATCCGGCCAGCGATCAGATCGCGCAGCTTGACGGCGGAGATGAGATAGACGTCGCGCTGCACGGCCCTGAGCGCGGCGAGATCGATCTTGCCCGTGCCCTTCATCAGCGCCGCCATGCGCTTCACCCGGTCGTCGGTGGAGAAGAAATAGCCGATCGGCACGGCGGCCGGGGCGGGCTTGTTGTTGGCGGACGCGAGGAAGCCGGCCTTGGGGTTGTAGCTCGCGGGCAGGTCGAGGACGTTGAGGAAGCCGTGCCAGGTGTCGCGCGGATCGGTGGGGTCGAGGACGATATCGCGCGGCGTCGTCTCGCGGCGCACCGGCACGCGGATCGCCATCAGCTGGCCGATATTCCCGTCGACATCGGCGTAGAGCATGTTC
>JARRKQ010000220.1:0-3489 GCA_037387885.1 Alphaproteobacteria bacterium
GTTCGCGGTAGCAATCGCAGGGAGGACCTAATGCTCAAGAAGTCAGCTGATATTGGACTGTTCGAACTCTACCAGGAAAATCCGGAGGAAGCGGACCGGCTCCTGTTCGGAAGAGAAACCTATTCAGATCGCCGTGGCTTTTTGAAAGGTGCCGGTCTTGCCACCATGGGGGCGATGGTCGGAACGACCATCCCGTTCCACCGTAACATCCCGGAAAATTTCATACCTGTTGCCCTCGCCGCTCAGGATAAAATAGAGGGCAAGGACGGTCTGACGGTCCTGAACGACCGGCCAGTGAATGCCGAGACGCCGCCCCATCTTCTCGACGATCCTATTACTCCGACATCGAGGCATTTTATTCGTAACAATGGAATCCCGCCGGAGAACACTGACGCGAAGGGCTGGAAGCTCACCATCGATGGTCTTGTCGACAAGCCGATGACGCTGACCATTGACGAGCTGCGAAAGAAGTTCGACCTTGTGACCGAGGCTCTCTGCATCGAATGCGGCGGCAATGGCCGTGCGTTCCACAACCCACCGGCCAAGGGCAATCAATGGACCTATGGTGCGGTGGCCTGTTCGGAATGGACCGGGGTGCGCCTCGCAGATGTGCTCAAGGCTGCTGGCACGAAGGACAATGTGGTCTACACTGCACACGAGGGCGCTGACGCCCACCTTTCCGGCAAGGAAGGCAAGCTCCCGATCTCACGCGGTGTTCCGATCGACAAGGCAATGAACGAGCACAATCTCATCGCCTTCGCCCAGAATGGAAAGCCAATCCATCCCATGAATGGCGCGCCGCTTCGCCTTGTGATTCCCGGATGGCCGGGGTCATGCTCTCAAAAATGGCTGAAACGCGTGTGGCTGCGCGATCAGGTTCATGATGGGCCGAAGATGACGGGAACCGCCTACAGGGTCCCCAATCGTCCCGTGAAACCGGGCGAGAAGGTCGAGAAGAAGGATTTCGTCATAATTCACGCTATGCCGGTCAAGTCGCTCATCACGAGTCCTGCAACCAACAGCCCTTCAGGCAACAAACTGGAAGTGCGTGGCCATGCCTGGGCCGGTGACAAGAAGGTGGACGACGTACACATCTCCATCGATTTCGGCGCGACATGGCAGAAGGCCGAGCTGGACGACCCGGTCAATGGCTACGCCTGGCAAAACTGGAAGACAGAGGTTGAGTTCCCGCAGGCGGGATATTACGAGATCTGGGCCAGAGCGACGGACTCCGAAGGCGTAAGCCAGCCGCATGCCATCGCTTGGAACCCAAAGGGGTATCTCAACAATTCCATGCACCGCGTGGCGGTCACGGTTGGCTGACACCGTATGAATTCAGGAAATCTTTTTCTGGCCATGGCCGTGCTAGGAAGCATGGCGATGGCCAGCCTTCCCTCCTATGCGGATGATGAGACGTTCGGCCTGCCCAATGCGCCAGGCCGCGAGGAGTTGCTCGCCTTTTGCGGGGCCTGCCACTCCATGAAACTCGTCGTGCAGCAAGGACTGACGCGCCAGAGCTGGGAAGAGACCCTTATCTGGATGTACGAGGAACAGGAGATGCCCAGGCTGGAACCGGAAGAGGAGAAACTCGTTCTGGACTATCTGGCTAAATACGTCGGTCCGGAGGCGCAGAAGGAGAGACTGCAAGAACGCGGTATCCTGCCTTGAGCATTATCCGCGTCGGCCCCGTGGCTGCGGATGGCTTCGCCGCGCCGCACACCTAATACGATGAGCCCACACCGGGTTACTCGGCAAGAAAACCGCTTTAGACTCTATACTCTGGCACCTTTCCTTGTATTACTGGTTTCTTAACAACTGCGAGAACTTGGTATAGAGTTCCGCGAGTTCCTGTTCGCTCATGTTCTCGCCCGAAATGCTCTTCACGAAAGCGGCGAACTGCTCGCGTTTGTCGTCTGTGCCGCTGCCAACCTTGCGCTTTTGCGCAAGAATGATTTGACGTAGCTTCTCCTCTGCAGGACCAAAGCGTTGCCATCCCGGTACCTTCGCGGTGAGATTGACCTCCTTCCACTTCTTGTGGCGGGCCGGTTTGCTGAACTCGTCGAATTTATCGAAGAACTTATGAACGAACCGCTCGAGCTTGGCATACCGGTCTGTGTCAGAGTTCCAGTTATAAACCGCTAGCACCTCGCCGACCGCAACTGTCGGAACGGCCTCTCCGGCCGGAATGAGATTCGGGTAATAGTCGCTGGTGAACTTCGAGGGAAGATAGGTCTGGGAAAATTCAAGGGTAAACTCCAGCGGCACCAAATGCAGCCCGCTGTCCTTCGACAGCTTGGCAACGGCGGACGCTGGCTTCCCGGTCACGATGAAAACGGCGTCGATCTCGCCGTCGCGCACCTTATCGAGAGCCTTGTCGCGGTCGTTGAAGACTTCCTGCACCTTAACACCAGCGAGTTTGAGGATTGTGCTGCCAGTGATCAGCTCGCCCGAGCCCTTTTCGCCGAAGCTAACGACCTTACCTTCGAGGTCAGCAAGCGAATTGATGTCGCGACGCGCTATAAGATGAACCTCACTGCTGTGCAGTTTGGTTATGTATCGAATGCGCCCATCGATATTGTGGTGCAAATTGTTCTGCTGGATGTAAGCTAGAGCATCTGCCTGCACGATGCTCATGTCGATCCCCTTCAGGTAGAGCACGTCCGCCATGCCCTGAAGGGACCCGACCCCCAAGATGGGCAGAACGCGCGTCTCGCCGACCTTGTTCAGCACCTTGGCCATGTCCGAGGCTAGCGCGGTGCACGTGCACCCAGCACCCTTGGTTATGATCCGGACCGTGCCGGCATTGCTCTGGTCACGCCATTCCGTTGCCGTCAACCTCTGATCGCCGGTGTCCTGTGCCCATGAATTAGTAGATATCAACCAGGCCGAGACAACCAATGCACCGCCGAACGTCAGCATCGTTGCGACTTTTCGGAACCAAACCGAATATGCCATCGTCACTCCCTCCTCCGTATCAACGGAGACTTTACGCCGGTGCCTCGCGCACCGGAAGTGTTCCTGTAAAGCTTTCTGATTTTATTGCTTTTTTAGCCTCATATCCAAAAACCAAGACATTTGTGAGGCAGACATGGCAACCATTTCGCTCGCAAGGACTTCTGATACAAATAGCCCGCGACTTGGCTGAAAATGTTCGCTGCGATTCGCAAGCTGCCGTAGCTAACAGCCGGCCGCAGTGTCCGCTTTATCCCTTAAAGCTGCCGTCAGGAACGACGGCGCGTTACGTCCGCTCTGCGTGAGAAGCGGACGTGGCCAGGTCGCATGGCCAGGCGCACGAAAAAAAGCGCGCCATGGTTGGCAAAAAGTCCAACGAAAACAATGATGCGGACGGACCGAATATCCGTACGTGCAAAAAAAGCGACAAATTGTGACGTACGTCACTTCTTATCCCGGTGCCCAGACCCATCTCCAGTGTAAGGCAAGCGTGGGAGCGCGAAAGGGTAAGGGACATGACGTACGCAAACCAGATCA
>JARRKQ010000221.1:0-3487 GCA_037387885.1 Alphaproteobacteria bacterium
CACTATGATCCAGCCCAAACGCGATCCAATCTACGCCTTCTACTAGTAGAAAAGAATCAGCCAAAAGGGTCCGCGATCCGCTCGCCGGGCCCGTTACCGGGGGGAACCAGGGCATGCCGGACCAATCGCTTCGCACCCTGCTGGGCAATCTGGAACAGCAGGGCGAGATGATCCGCTTCGACAAGCCGGTCGACCCGCTGACCAACATGGCCGCGGTCGAATGGAAGGCCTACAACGCGCTCGGCAAGTCGAGCCTCTTCACCAACATCGAGGGCCACACCGGCTGGCAGGCCTGCAGCCAGATCCTCGCCGACCGCAAGAAATGGTCGGTCGGGCTCGGCATCGACGAAGACGATCTGCTGGAGGAGATGAGCCGGCGCGTCAACCAGCACATCGCCAGCGTCGAGGTCGGCAAGGGCGACGCGCCGGTGAAAGAGCTGATCCTCAAGGACGGCGAGGTCGATCTGGGCGATATACCCGCCATGATCACCTCCGACAGGGACGGCGGGCGCTATCTTGCCTCGGGCATGGTGTTCCTGAAGGACCCCGAGACGGGCATCGCCAACGTCTCGGTCCACCGCATGCAGATCATGGGCAAGGACAAGACCGGGTTGCTGATGGTGCCGCGCCACGCAAGGCGGATCTACGACAAATACGCGTCGCGTGGCGAGCCGATGCCGGCGGCCGTCGCCATCGGGGCGCATCCCGCGATCTGGTACGGCTCGGCCTTCACGACGGAGTTCGGCATTGACGAGATGTCGGTCGCGGGCGGCCTGCTCGGCGAGGCGGTCCGCATGGTGCCGTGCGAGACCATCGACATACGCGTGCCGGCCGAGGCCGAGATCGTGCTGGAGGGCGAGGTGCTGCCCAATCACGTCGAGGCCGAGGGGCCCTTTGGCGAGGTCCCCGGCACTTATGCGCAGGTGGGCGAGTCAGAGATCTTCAAGGTGACGTGCATCACCCGGCGGAAGAACCCGATTTACTACGCCATCCATTGCGGCTTTCCGGTCACCGACACGCAAGCGACGACCGGGCTCGGCATCGAGGTCGCCACGCGCGAGCACATCAAGAACGTCGAGGGCGGGCTCGACCTGCTCGATGTGCGGAGCGTGCGTGAGGCGGGGCTATTGGCGATCGTGATCAAGCTCAGGCCCAAGTTCGAGGGCCAGGCGAAGACGGCGCTGATGGCGGCGCTCTCGGGGCCCTATCTCCATCCCAAGCTCGCGATCGCGGTCGACGAGGACATCGACGCTTCGGACATGCGCCAGATCATGTGGTCGATGACGACGCGGGTCCATGCCTCGCGTGACGTGGTGATGATCCCACACACGCGGACCTTCCCACTCGACAACATCTCGCCGATCTCCGAAGGCCAGAACAGCTTCCACCGGGTCGGCACCAAGTGGCTGATCGACGCAACCAAGCCGCCGATCAATCAGCCCGACGAGCGCGCCCGCTTCGAGCGCGCCATGCCGAAGAACTTCGACGAGGTGAATCTGGAGGATTTTCTGCCGTAGCGGCCTAGTGCGTCTTATCTGATCTGCGCCCAGGCCAGCGCGTCCTCCAGGCGGTCGTCGCCCCAGAAGAGCTCGGTGCCGACCACGAAGCTCGGCGCGCCGAAGATGCCCAATTTGCGGGCGGCATCCGTTTCGGCGTCGTAGGCGCGGCGGGCCTCCTCCGTTTCCGCCTGCGAAATCACCGCGTCGGCGTCCTGGCCGAGCTCGGTCAAGAGCGCCGTGAGCTGGTCGAGGTCGCCCGGCCGGTCGTGGTTCTGCATCCAGCCGGCGAAGATGGCCTTGGTGAATTGCGGGCACCAGCCCTGCCCCGCCGCGACGATCGCCACGCGGTTCGCCAGCTGATCCGGGTCGACCGGATGCGGCATGCCGGATTTGATCGGAATACCGAGGCGCTTGGCGCGGCGCACGATGTCGCGGTGCATGTAGCCGATCTTCGCCGCGTTGCGGGTGGGCAGGTTCTCCTGCTCGATCATGATGTTGCGGACGCTGAACGGCCGCCAGCGCAGCTCGACGCCGGCCTCGGCCGCCGCCGCGTCGATCCGCATCACCGATAGGTAGGAATAAAGGCTGCCGATATAGAAGAAGAAATCCATGGGGGCCATCGCCGAAGCATCTAGGGGGCGCGGCATTGCGCGCGACGGTCAGGGAGTATCATCGCCCAACGCCGCCGCCGGCAAAAGTGCAATCGGTCCAACCCGATCAGCCGGATGCAACGGCAAACACGACGGTCGCCAAGCAAGGCGCCGCGGAGGTGGGAAGCCTCCGCGGCGTCTATGTCGTGCTGGATAGGGAAAAGGGCTGCCAGCCTGGCGGCGAACTCGCGTCGACCCTGGCGGGATCGCTTTGCGTCCAGGGTGCGGCGCTGCGGGCCTCCCTGCTTGTTGCGTGCCTCGACTTATCGACGCCGAGGCCGGCAGCCGACGTGATCGGGTGCGGTCAGCTAGCGGTGGTCAACTGACGGCGATGCCGATCACGATCAATATGGCGAATGCGCCTAAGAGGACGATCGACGGATTCTTTTTTATGAGCTGCACAAGCTCCTCCTCCCCATACGAGTGAACAAGATACTTTGGCGAGAAGCAGCGACTTAAGACAAGCTAATTTATTTTCTAATTACCATAAGGTTCGCTTATATTATCGGCCGCCAAACGTATCAGCGACGGGGCGGACACCCGATGGACATCGATCTGGCGCGAACCTTCGTGGAAGTGATCTCGGCGCGCAGCCTCGTGCGGGCGGCCGAGCGGCTGCACATCACCCAGGCGGCGGTCAGTATGCGCATCCGCAGTCTCGAGCAGCAGCTCGGCCGCAAGCTGCTCGTCCGCAACAAGGGCGGCGTGACCCTGACGCCGGAGGGGCGCCGGTTCGAGCGCTATGCGTCTACCATGGTGCGGATTTGGGAGCAGGCGCGCCGTGAGGTGGCGATGCCGCCCGCCTACGAGGCGATCCTGCGCGTGGGCGCGCAGGCGGGCTTGTGGAACCGCATGCTCTACCGCTGGCTGCCGTGGATGCGCAAGGCGGCGCCGGAGATCGCCATCGTCGCCGAGCTCGGCCAGCCCTCGGTGCTGATGCGCTACCTGGCCGAAGGCGCGCTCGACATCGCGGTGGCGTTTATGACCGAGGACCGTGCCGGCATCGTCGCGGAGAAGCTTTTGGAGCAGGAGCTGGTGCTGATATCGAGCCCGGACGAAGCGGCAACGCCCTACGACCCGAATTACGTCTATGTCGACTGGGGCGAGGCGTTCCGGCTGCAGCATCAGCAGGCGTTTCCCGAATTCAACACGCCGGCGCTCCATGTCGGGCTCGGCACGCTCGGCTTCGGGCACATCATGGAGAATGGCGGCTCGGGGTATTTTCCCAAGCGCTTTGCCGCACCCTACCTGCGCGAAGGCCGGGTGCATATCGTGCCCGGTACGCCGAGCTTCAACCTGCCGATCTATGCGGTCTATCCGGCGGGCACGGAGAGTAGC
>JARRKQ010000222.1:0-3452 GCA_037387885.1 Alphaproteobacteria bacterium
TTGGCCAACACCACGCCCGCATTGCGGTTGATCGAGTTGGCGATCAGGGCCCGCTTCTGGGCGTCAGCCGGGGTGAAGTTAGACCCGTTTTCGCGGATGAACGAGACATTGTTGCTGTTGATCTGCTCGGCCGCCGCCTGGGCATCGGCGAAGGTGGCCTTCGCACCGGCCACAGCCGCCGACAGCATGTTGCCCTGGTTGGCCATGTTGCCGGCGTCCTGGTTAATCTGCACGATGCCGGTGTTGCCTACCACCGAGTCCCGAAGGGTGACACGGAGAGTCACATTGGGTCCATCCCCGTCGTACGGCGGGATTTGGACGTTGTTAAATGTGTTCTCCTGCTCCACCACCAGGTCCGACTCCGCGCCCGAGTTGCCGCGGAACACCCTGGCGACCAGGATCACCGCCACCTTGAGCTTGGCGATAAGCTCAAGGATGCGAATGTCCTTGTCCTTCTCGACCCAGGCCGTGACTTTTACGCTCGGTGAATCCCCGTCAGCGTTGGGGTAGGTGCTGCCCTGCAACTGGGTCCGCCCTTCAAGACCACCATCCTGAAGATTGCCCCAAGGCTGAAGCGCATGGACAGCATAGGCTCCGATTGCCAAGGCCTCGTGGTTCGTTAAGTTCAAAGCACCATCACCATGATCGGCCAAGGCGGCCGTCGGCTGGAGGGCGAACGCGCCAATACCGGCGGCGAGCGCCGTCGAAAGCAGTAGTTTTTTCATAGTTCGTCCTCCCTTCTAATGGCCGGTCGCAGCGATGGCGACCATGTTGGTCTGGTTCGCCATGTTGCCGGCCGCCTGATTGACCGCGACGATGCCCGAGTTGTTTCTAATCGAGCCGGCGATCACCGCCCGCTTGTGCGTGTTCATCTCGGTCACGTTGTTGTTGGCGTTCTTCTGGCCGAGAACCGCCTCGGAAAGCGCCACGCCCTGCAGGGTGCGTGCGACGGCGATCGAGAGCGCGTTGGCCTGGTTGTTGAGGTTGCCAGGCGCCTGGTTGACTGTGACGACGCCCGAATTGCGGTTGATCGAGCCCCTGATGATAGCGTCGCGGAACGGCACGTTTATCGTCTCGACAGTGTTGAACTGCTGCAACTGCGCGCCCGCGGCCTGGGCCTCGGCGAAACCGCGTGCCGGACCGTTGCCGTCGCCGTCGCCGTCCGTGAACACGTTCGCGACCGAAAAGGCGATCACGGTGCCTTGGTTGTTCATGTTGCCGCTGGCCTGGTTGACCGAAGTGATGCCCGAGTTGCCGTTGAGCGAGTCGACGATCGAGTCGATCTTCTCGGCGCAGTTCTCGCAGGCCTTGTTATTCGTGTTGCTCTGGTTGATCAGCGCCTCCGACTCTGCCGCCTTCTGCGGCCTCGCCTGGATGACCGCAATAAGCGCGACGAGCTTCACCTTCGCGATGAGCTCGACGACACGAATATCCTTGTCGAGCTTGACATCAGCGGCGACGAAGACGTCGGCTTTTGCGGTATTCGCCGCAAGGGCGAACGCCGCCGCGGCTCCTAACAGTGTTAATTTCCGCATAGACCTCTCCTCTTTTTCCGAATGGGTCCTTGTTGTTGCAGGCCCACGGTCCTCCCCCGAATTGGTTCAAGAACCGTGCGTTCGTAAGGAAGCGTAAGCTTCACTCCCAGCAGCGACATTATGTGGTTTGCCTTGCGACGTCGCAACCCAGTTGCGACAAATTATTGAAACTTTTTTGCTTTCACATAACCCATTTGAAGTAAGGCAAGCATCTCTTGGGTTCAAAATATAAATGATACTATATGTTTCATTTTATGCTTTATTTCAGCAGTGCCGAAGGTTGATTTCGAAGCAAATTGGTATTTATTCCAGTTTCGGATTTATTTCTCGCAATGCGAGGATATGATTATTTGAGATATATTTTATATGATTATTTACGAATAAATACGCATCAGTATTTGTTGGTTATAAAATAGTAAACACAGGTTTTACAAAAAATAAACCAGGTTTTACAAAAAATAAACCGAATCGAGATAAGATCCGATGAGCTGAACAGTGCCTCCGCTGAATTTCGCTTTGTCGATCACGCTGGCAGCGAGCACGATCACAGGAGGCGCGAGCGTGATCACAGACTCGTGCGCCGTTGGTCGTCACGGACGGGGGTTTGTTTCAGGGCACGGATAAGGAGTCGTCTCGGGCCGTATCATCCGTTTAAGTGATAATGGCGCCCCGCGTCATGGTGCGAGATAATGTATGCGCACCCGGCAAGGGAGGCTCCTTCAGCCGACTGGGAGAATTTCATGAGCCTCGATGCGGGGCCTGGGTCAGAGATCCAGACCTTTGACGAACTCATCTCAGCGATCTATCGGGCGGCCGTGGGTGCCTTCGAATGGTCCAGGGTGCTGTCGATGGTTGTCGAACGCACCGACAGCAAGATCGGGTTCATCGGGCATTTCGGCGGGAATGGCCACACCGGGGTGATAGACGAGAGCTACAACCTCGATCGGACATACGTGGAGCGCTACGACGCGAGATACGGGGCGAGGGCGCCGTGGTTCAGCCGCCGCGAGTTCTTTCAGGCGCCTGGTCTCGTCTGGACCGGCAGCCAGATCATTGCCAACGAGCGGATCCAGGAAACCGACTTCTATCGCGAGTTCCTCAAGCCGCTCGGCATGCTGCCGACGCTGCACGCCGTCATAGACATCGAGCAGGACACGTTGAGTCACCTGTTCCTCGCGCGCGCCGAGGGAGAGCCGGATTACGGCCCCGTCGAATGCGAACTCGCCCGAGTCGTCGTCGCCCACACCCGTCATGCCAACACGTTGCAGCGTTTTCTCGAGGTGCAACGGATTATCCAACATGGCTACGACGTGGTCGGCGAAAACATTGCGTTGGGTGTGGTAATCGTCGATCCAGCCGGCCGCGTTATGCGGCTTAACGAGCTCGCCCAGCGCACGCTCGCCACGATCGATCCAAAATGGGCCGCTATCCCTGCGCAAACCACAGACGCCGTGAAGGGCCATCGACTCCCCGCGCTGCCGCGAAAGCTCGTGGAAGCGATCGAGGAGAACCACAGGCAACGCGGGGTCGTGCTGCGACGCGGGGACGACATGCGCCCGGTGTTCGTGATGGTCCGCGCCTCGGCGGAAGCCGGTGGTCCGGTGCACGGCCGCGGCTCCGGCCACGTGCTCCTGCTGTGCGATCCGGATATCGAGCTCGAAATCGATCAGGACCAGCTGCGGATGCTCTACGAACTCACGCCGACCGAGGCGCGGCTTTCCGCGCGAATCGTCTCGGGCGAGCGCATCTTCGAGGCGGCGGGTAATCTCGGCATGAGCCCGCATACCGCCCGCACCCATCTCAAGCGCGTATTCGAGAAGACCAACACTGCACGTCAGGCTGAGCTCGTACGCGTCCTCATGCGCAGCGTGATTCCGCTGCGGATCGTGCAAACCGGCGGCGCGCGCTCCGGCCCGC
>JARRKQ010000223.1:0-3421 GCA_037387885.1 Alphaproteobacteria bacterium
GCCTTTCCGGGCCTCAGAGAGCCACTCACGCGCAGTCTTACGCGCCTGGTCGACGGTGAGCTCACCGTGCAGACCGATCGAGGGCTTGCGTACCCGACCATGCCGGCCACCGCCGACCCGATACTTGACCAGATAGACACGTCGCCCGGCTGGCGTGACCTTGCAGCCAAATCCTTTGACCTCGGTGTCCCACAAGATCACGTCCTTCTCGCCAGGCTGTAGGCTCTCAACATGGGCCTTGGTAAGCTTTGCGGTTGGCATTGTGCAGCGCCTTTCTCTAGGTACCGCGCAGGTACCACGCTAGAAAGGACTTAGCAAGAGAGGTGAGGGCAAAAACGTAAATGAAACCGCATAATAACAATGCATTACGGTGTTTGAGCGTAGCCCCAAGAAATTACGAGTGGTATACGGTGAGAGACTTAAAATCCGTTTCCCTTCGGGGAGTGCAGGTTCGAGCCCTGCCGCCCGCACCAAGCGCGCAATCGCCATCCGGGTATCCTGCCGAGGTAGCATGACCAAGGAAGGCATTCTCGCGCTGTGGCAGGACTGCGTCGCCGGTCAGGAGGCGGAGCTGGAGCGCTGGTACCAGTCGGAGCATTTGGCGGAGCGGCTGGGGGTGCCGGGTTTCCTGCGGGGGCGGCGCTACGAGGCGGTCGAGGCGCCTCAGCAATATTTCACCTATTACGAGACCGAGACGCCGGAGGTCCTGGTATCGCCGGCCTACCGGGAGCGGGTCGATAACCCGACCCCGCTCACGCAGACGATCATGTCCGATGTGTTTCTGAAGATGAGCCGGACGATGTGCCGCGTCGAGCGCCGGGTCGGCGAGATTCGCGGCGCCTGGGCGGTCACCGCTAAATTGTCCGATCCCGCTGCCATCGACGGCACCGATTTGCCCGACAGGCTTGCCGCCGAGACCGGCATCGCCCGGACGAAGCTGTGGGTGGCGGCGGACGACATCGTGCCGCCGCCCTCGGACGAGGAGCGGCTGCGTGGCGGCGACGACCGGATCAAGGCCTGCCTGTTCGTGGAGACGTTGCGCGAGAGCGATGCCCGCGAGGCGATGCGGCCGATCACCGACACGCTCACGGACGCGATCGACGAGATCGGCCTCTATCGGTTCATGTGCGAGCTCGCGAGGTAGGGGACCGGACGATGCGTTTCCGCGCTACCGGTGCTGGGCCTCGTAAGCGTCGATATAGCCGCGGCTCAGGGGCACGGCGTCGACGTCGCGGGTGAGCTGGAGCTGGAAATTCATCCAGCCCATGCGTCGGAACCCGACCTCGCAGGACTGAAGATAGAACTCCCACATGCGGCAGAAGCGCTCGTCGTAGAGGTCCGCTGCCTTGTCGCGGTTGGCCTGGAAGCGGCGGTTCCATTCCTTCAGCGTCTCCGCATAGTGGAGGCGCAGGATCTCGATATCGGTGATCCACAGCCCCGAGCGCTCGACCGCGGCGATGGTTTCGGAGAGCGAGGGCGTATAGCCGCCGGGGAAGATGTACTTGGTGAGGAAGGCGTTGGTCATGCCGGGCGGGTCCTTGCGCCCGATCGAGTGGATCAGCGCAATGCCGCTGTCGTCCAGGAGCTCGGCCGTCTTCTGGAAGAACTCGTCGTAATGGCCCATGCCGACATGCTCGAACATGCCGACCGAGACGATGCGGTCGTAGCGCCCGTCATCTTCGCGGTAGTCGAGCAGCTTGAAGCTCACTTGCCCCGCGAGCCCGGCCGCTTTGGCGCGGTCCTGTGATAGGGCGAGCTGCTCCTTGGAAAGCGTGACGCCGACCACCTCGACATCCGCCGTCTCGGCGAGATGGAGCGCGAGCCCGCCCCAGCCCGAGCCGATGTCGAGCACGCGCATGCCCGGCTTGAGCAGCAGTTTGGCGGCGAGATGGCGCTTCTTGTTGGCCTGCGCGGTTTCCAGCGTGTCGTCCGGCGTCTCGTAGTAGGCGCAGGAGTACTGTCGGTCCTCGTCGAGGAAGAGATCGTAGAGCGCGCTGCTCAGGTCGTAGTGATGCGCCACATTGGCCTGCGCCTTGCCGATGACGTTCTTTTGCTGCGACTTGCGGAACACGCTCGCGAGTTTGGGGTCGATCGCCCGGCCGGTCAGGTTGATGCCGCAGAACTCCAGGAAATCGTAAAGCGAGCCGTCTTCGATGGTGATCGTGCCATCCATATAGCCCTCGCCCAGATAGAGATCGGGCTTCATCAGGATCTTGCGCAGCAGCGTCTCGTCGTGCAGGCGGATGCGCGCGCGCGGGCCGTCGGCGGTACCCTCGAAGCGCCGCTCGCTGCCGTCGGCGTCGATGATGGTCAGGCGGCCGGCCTCGACCGGCTGGGTCGGCGGCGCGTCGAGCGTGGTATCGGCCGGCATGGGGATCTGTCCTCGTTTCCTGGGCGGCGCGCCAATACTAGACCCGCCACGGGTACCGCCGAAAGCTTCCAACTCCGCGGCGAATCGCCCTATGATTGGGCGAGCCGCGAAGTGCCATGAGTGGGAGCAGCGTTGGAATGGCGGATTGGGTGGAAACCTTCAAGGGCGCGATCCTGTCCTCGGAATACGATCCCGAGGCGCATATGAACTCGCAGACCTATGTGAACCGGTTCGATCAGGCGACCTGGTTCATCCTCGCGACGGTGGGCGTGACGCCGGTCACGATGAAGGAGAAGAACCAGCGGGTCGCGATCGTGCGCCAGACCTTCCAATATCTCCGCGAGCTGCGCGGCGGCCAGCTGATCGAGATCCGCAGCGGCTTCGTCGCCGTCGGCAAGAAGTATATCCGCTTCGTCCACCGCATGTTCGATGCGGTGACCGGCGACATGGTCGCGACGAGCGACTGCACCGCCGTGCTGGCCAGCCTGAAGACGCAGAAATCCGTGGCCTTGCCCGAGGCGCTTCGCAAGGCGTCCAAGGAGCATCTCGTCACCTGGAACGTCGCGGACGGCTGAGCCGGTGCGCCGCCAGACGGTTACCGGCCAACGCGCCGCCATATCCCCGAGACGCCGATCCCCAGAACACTGATTTATGAGCGCAACCATCATTGAGACGCGCGCCGAATTGCTGCGCTACGTCCTCGACAAACCCGTCGGCGGCTCTGGGGTCAGTGCAATCGACGTGCTCGCGGTCGATCTCACCGATGACGACGGGATCACGGGCACCGGGTTCAGCTACGGGCTGCGCGGCGGCGGCCGGATCATGCTCGCCGCCGCGAACGAGCTGCTTGACGGCGTGATCAAGGGCGCCAACGCCGCCGCCCCGGAAGCGAACTACCGGGACATGGTGGGCGCGCTCAACCGCCTGGGGCGTGGGCCCGCCTATCTGGCGATGGCGGCGATCGATCTGGCGCTCTGGGACCTGCATGCCAAGGCGCGCGGCGTCTCGTTGACGGTGGCGCTGGGTGGCCGGCCGAGGCCGGTGCCGGTC